>JACRIH010000097.1 GCA_016235885.1 Planctomycetales bacterium
ACGCAAGTTCCCTCCCCCCTTTGGAGAGAGGGTTAGGGTGAGGGGCGGTGGTGGGCGATTTGGCGACATTATTATCGAGAGACGCTTCGACCGCCCCTCACCCCCGACTCCTCTCCCCAAAAGAGGAGAGGGGAGAAGAACTCACAGGATTCATTCGACCACACTCATGCACGCAATTACCGCCTGGTTCCACGAACGGCTGCCGATTTCCGGTGAGACTCTGCAAGAGCTTTCCGCCGAACCGGTGCCGAATCATCTCAAGCGCTGGTGGTTCTGCCTCGGTGGGACGCCGGCGTATTTGTTCGTCGTGCAAATCGTGACCGGCATTCTGCTGGCGTTTTACTATCAGGGTTCGACATCGACCGCGTACGACTCGGTGTGGCAGATCACGCACGAGGTGCCATACGGCTGGTACATCCGCAGCGTCCACAAATGGGCGGCGACGATGATGATCGCGGCAGTCATCCTGCATCAGATTCGCGTCTACTTCACGGGGGCGTATCGAAAGCCGCGAGAGATCAACTGGATGATCGGTTGCTTCCTGCTGGGCTGCACCTTGATGCTGGGGTTCACCGGATACAGCCTCGTATACGAGCAGCTCAGCTATTGGGGGGCGACCGTCGGGGCCAACATCATGGACACCGTGCCGGTCGTGGGCGCGATCGGCAAGCGGATGCTGCTGGCGGGTGATGCCTACAACGAGCACACGCTGTCGCGGCTGTACATCCTGCACGCGGCCGTGTTGCCGGCCACCGAGATCTTTCTGATCGCAATGCACATCGTAATCCTGCGCGTGCAAGGAGTGACGGAGTTCCGATTCGAGGACGAACCGCACGACGCGCCGCAGCACTTTCAATTCTTCCCCGATCACTTCCTGACGGAATTGATGCTTGGGCTGATCCTGATGATTCTGCTCAGCGTGTTCGCCACCGTGTTGCCGGCGACGATGGGGCCGCGAGCTGATCCGCTCAGCACGCCCGAGGTGATCAAACCGGAATGGTTTTTCTACGCGACGTTCCGGTGGCTCAAATTGTTTTCAGGAACCGCCGCCGTGCTGAGCATGGGGTTGATCGGTTTCACGATGTTCGTGTGGCCGTTCATCGATGCCCGCATCCGCCGCTGGCATCCGGGCAGCGAAGCCAGCGTGTGGATTGGAATCGTCGGCGCGACGCTCATCATCGGCCTGACCGTATGGGAAGCCGTGGTGGCACATTGACGCATGTTGTAGGTCAGGCTTTCCAACCTGACGCAAGGAGACTGGAATCATACGAGTCAGGCTGGAAAGCCTGACCTACAAGCAGATCGATCCAAGATATGACTCTCAAAACCAAGCAGTTCATCATCGGCGTCCTCGGAGCCGCGTTCCTCGTCTCGCTGATTTTCGTGCAATGGCGCGAGGTGGCTCGCAAGCAGGAGGAAGCGGGACTGCGGCCGCATCACGTCAGCGTGCCGGCCAAATCCAAGGCGTGCGTCGAATGTCACGCGAAGACGTCTGCGGGAATCGTCAACCACTGGGAGGGGAGCACGCACGCTGTCAAAGGGGTCGGGTGCGTGGAATGCCATCAGGCGGAGAAGGGGGACGTGGATGGGTTCACACACTACGGCGAATTGATCGCCACAGTCGTCACGCCGCGCGATTGTTCGCGGTGTCACCCGAAGGAATCGAATGAATTTCAGCACAGCCACCACGCGGCGGCGGGAAACATCCTCGCGTCGCTCGACAATTTTCTCGCCGAAACAGTCGAAGGTTCCCGCGCGCCGTTCAATCCGCATTCGCCGACCCCCGGCATGGAGGTGACCCAAGTCAACGGCATGTCGAGCGCGATCGTCGGTTGCTTGCAGTGCCACGGCAGCAAAGTCGGCTTGAAGACGAGCGACGGCGGAATGGTCACGGCGGACGATCTGAAGCCTGGTCCGGATGGCCGGCCGACGAATGTCGAAGCCGTCGCGAAGATTTTGAAGGACGCCAATCAGTCGCCGCAGTACCATCCGGCGACATGGCCGAACACGGGGATCGGGCGGATCAATCTCGACGGGTCGCTCGGATCGTGCTCGGCCTGCCACTCGCGCCACGACTTCTCGCCGCGGCGTGCTCGCCAGCCGGAGAACTGCGGCAAGTGCCATCTCGGCCCGGACCACCCGCAGAAAGAAGTGTACGAGGAATCGAAACACGGCGTGGCGTATCGCGACCTGCGCGACAAGATGAACCTCGACGCCCACACGTGGATTCTGGGCAAGGACTACGCGGCGGCCCCGACGTGCGCGACCTGCCACATGTCCGGCCACTCGCGCAACGACGGCAAGGTCACGCACGATCCGGGCGAACGCATCTCGTGGACCAACCGCCCGCCGGTCAGCCTCGTCATGGACACCGACGAGCACGGCAACGTGGTCAAGGAAACCGATCCCGCAAAACGAAAGTCGCTCGTCACGAGTACGTGGCAGGAGAAACGGCAGCAGATGAAGCTGGTCTGTACGCACTGCCACACCGAAAACTACGTGAACGCGTTCTACCAGCAGTACGATGACTTTGTCGTGAACTACAACGAGAAGTTCGCCAAGCCGGGACAGAAGATCATCGCCAAGCTGCGCGAAACCAAGCTCATCACTCCCGCCGAATTCGACGAAGAAATCGAATGGACGTGGTTCTACCTCTGGCACCACGAAGGCCGCCGGGCACGTCACGGAGCATCGATGATGGCTCCGGACTACGCGCACTGGCACGGCATGTACGAAGTCGCCGAGCGGTTTTATCAAAAACTGATCCCGCAGGCGCGTGAAGTTGCCGAGCATGCGGCACGTGACGGCAAGGAGGACGAGGCGAAAGCCGTCGTCCAACTCATCGACGAAATCCTCGACCGGCCCGAGCATCGTTGGCTGGAGCGGCAGAAGATGAAAGTTGCTGTCGAAGCAGCGAAGCAGTCGCTCGTTCAAAAGCCGAAGGGCGCAGTTGAGTCTCCGGCGGGAGACCCTTAACCGCCCGTTGAAATACGTGCAGCACGTTTCCAAATTGCCCGAATTCACCGGAAAATGAACACGATAAAATTGTGCCCCACGTTTTTTTCAGCAGACTGCCAATCGTTGGTCTGCTCCCCCCGTAGGATTCTTCATTCTTGGACCATCGCACACTAACCCTGCCCCTCATCGACCGGTGCATTGGGTTGCGGTTGCTGCACCAGGGGCTGGTCGGGTGGCCGAAACTGCTGAAACAGTTCGTCCAACTGAAACGCTTCGTATGCGGTTCCCGGCAGTCCAATCAAGCGGTGTCCGACGGATTCCCAAAACAGGTCGCAGATCTGCTGCTCGCCCGGAGCCGCCTCGTCGATCGCAGCCTCTTCGTTGCCGAAGGGCAACCGCAAAGAATCCACGAGGGAGCTGACTGCTCTCGTTGGCTGGCCCCGGACTGTCATTCCCAGTCGGGCTGGTGAAGGAAATCGTGCGGTTGCCCAAGTCTTCCGCGATGCTCGACAGGCTGTCGTCAACGGCCAGTGGCGCGTCGTTCACCTCCGTCACCGCGATCACCATCGTGCTGCTGGACGTCAGCGGATCGGTCACGCCGTTCGTCGTCCCGTCGTCCGTCAACGTGTAGCTGATCGTGTCCGGACCGTGGTACTGCGCCGCCGGGCTGTAGCTCAGCGTTGCCAGCACCCAACTCCTCTCCGCCGTCATCCATCACTTGCTCAGCAACGACCGTGAGCCTACGTTCGGCGCGGGTCTCCTGCCCCCGCCGAAACGCCCGACCGCAGGTCTCCCTCATCGTCGTTAGCCGCGATCGAACGGGCCGGATCAAACAGAAGAGGAGACCTGCGGTCAGTCGTTGTGCGGGGTCAGGATAACCCGCGCACGACAGGGGAACGGAATGAATTCCGTTCTACGATCGCAATCCCGCGACCTCGTCGGCGGTGAACTTGCGTTGCAGTCGCGCGCCCAACTGAGCCACGACTCGCGCGGCGGCGTGCGAGGCGAGGTGTCCCGCCTGCTTCCAAGTCATCCCGTTTGTGATCCCGTACAGCAACGCGCCGGCGTACATGTCGCCGGCGCCGGTCGTGTCGATGGCTTGAGTCTCGACTCCTTCCACTGGGATGACCTCGCCGTTGTGCATCAGGATCGACCCGTCTTTGCCCAGCGTGAGGGCCACGTTTTCGCAGTGGCGATGGATCGCCTGAGCGCACTCGATGGGGTGATGCAGACCGGTCAGGCTGCGAGCTTCTTCGAGATTGCAAAACAGCAGATCGATCGGTCCTTCGATCAACTTCCAAAACTCATCCCGAAAGGCGTTGATGAGGAATGGGTCGGAAACGGTGAAAGCCACTTTCACGCCATTCCGCTTTGCGAGGTCCATCGCACGCAGCGCCGCCGACCGGGTCGAATCACCCGCGAACAGGTAGCCCTCGACATACACATACTTGGCGTGACGGAGGTTGTCTTCGCGAATGTCGTCCGGTCCGAGCGTCGCCGACACACCGAGGTGAGTGAGCATCGTCCGCTGGGCATCGGGTGAAATCAAAATCACCGACGTGCCGCTTTGTCCGGCACAAGGCGAGACCGGCATTGCCACGCCGATCTTCCGCATGTCTTCGAGAAAAAACCCGCCGAGTTCATCGCCACCGACCTTGCCGGCATAAGCGCCGCGCCCACCGAAGTCCGCCAGACCGATCACCGTGTTCGCGGCCGACCCCCCCGCACAGCGGTTGATGGGTACTCCCGCGATCTCCGCCAGCACTCGCTGCTGAGTCGCTTCGTCCACGAGCGTCATCGCCCCCTTCGGAAAGCCGAGCCGGGCGAGCACGTCGTCCGTCACCTGGGCTTGGATATCCACCAGCGAGTTGCCAACACCATAGACGTCGAGTTGCATGAGAAATTGAAATCTCGTGAAAAAGGCGGGGAACAAACCAAGGGTAGCCACGGTCGCCAGACCGTGGGAGTCAAAGCTCAATTCGCAGACTCCCAACGCTCTGGCAAGCGTGGCTACGTTGACGGACTACTAGCCCACAATCCACCGGTAAATCACATACAAGCAAGCCAGTGTTCCGACGATGATCCACCACGGCTTCGGCTGTGGCGACCGATCTTCACGCGAGACATAGCTTCCGCAATGCGGGCAACGTGGAGAATCCTCGTGAATCTCGCGTTGGCAATTCGGGCAGGGAACCGTCGGCTCATCGTCATCGAAGGACGCGGGTTCATAATCGTCGTCACCATCCCGCATGTCCTCGTCATCCCGGTCGTCTTCCTCTGAAACGCGACGAGGCATGGAAGACTCTTCGCGCACTGAGGCAGGTGGTCCGAAAACTTTACTAACCCGAAGCGCAAGCGAGTGAGTCCCTCGCTTGCGCTTCGGGTTAGTGTGTCGACACCGCGTTGACATTCTAGGGGTGACGAATACGATACGGAAGCGACCTCGGAAGCGTCGCCTCCCAGCAATGGAATTGCTTTGCGAGAGAGTGTTTCAACCTTCAACTCTCCTCATCTCCCCCCTCACCATGACTCAAATTGAAGCTGCCCGGCGCGGTGACATCACCCCCGAAATGGAATACGTGGCCCGTCGCGAGAATCTCGCCCCGGAACTGATCCGCGACGAAGTGGCCGTTGGGCGGATGGTCATTCCGGCGAACAAAGTGCATCTTCAGAAAAAGCTCGAGCCGATGTGCATCGGCATTGCCTCCGCGTGCAAGATCAACGCCAACATTGGCAACAGCGCGGTGACCAGCGACGTCGAGGGAGAGCTAGAGAAACTGCACACGGCAGTGCATTTTGGTGCCGACACAGCGATGGATCTGTCGACTGGTGGTAACATCGACGCCATTCGGCAGGCGATCATCGACGTGTCACCCGTGCCGATCGGCACCGTCCCCGTCTATCAGGTCGTGCAGGAAGTGAAAGACTTCCTCGACATGAAGCCGCAGGACATGCTCGACATGGTCGAGCATCAGGCCCGGCAGGGTGTGGACTACATGACGCTCCACGCCGGCATTCTCCTCGAACACTTGCCGAAGACGATGAAGCGGATCACCGGCATCGTCAGCAGCGGCGGCGCTTTGATGGCGCAGTGGATGATGCATCATCGCCAGCAGAACCCGCTGTACACGCACTTCGAGGATTTTTGCGACATCATGTACGAGTACGATGTGACGTGGAGCCTCGGCGACGGATTGCGACCGGGCTGTCTGGCCGATGCGTCCGACGAAGCCCAGTTCGCCGAACTCGACACACTCGGCGAACTGACGCAGCGGGCGTGGGCCAAAAACAATCAGGTCATGGTCGAAGGCCCCGGCCATGTCCCGATGGATCAGATTCAAATGAACATCGAGAAGCAGATCGAGGTCTGCCACGGAGCGCCGTTCTACGTCCTCGGCCCGCTCGTCATCGACATCTCCCCCGGCTACGACCACATTTCGAGCGCCATCGGTGCCGCCCTCGCCGGCCAGCACGGGGCTGCGATGCTCTGCTACGTCACGCCGAAGGAACATCTGGGCTTGCCGGATGCGGACGACGTGCGCGCCGGCGTCATCGCGTACAAAATCGCCGCCCACGCGGCCGATGTCGCCCGCCACCGCAAGGGAGCACGCGACCGCGACGACGCGCTGTCGAAAGCCCGCTACGAATTCGACTGGAACGAACAGTTCCGCCTGTCGCTCGACCCCGAAATGGCGCGCAGCATGCACGACGAAACGCTGCCACAGGAAACTTTCAAGTCGGCCAAATTCTGCTCGATGTGCGGCCCGAAATTCTGCTCGATGCGAGTCAACGAAGACATGCGAAAGCTCAGTCGCGAGCAGGTTGAGGAGTTGGAAGTCATCAGTGCGGCCGTGCGGTAGCCTCGTTCGATGCCCGACGTTCCGGTCTTCTCAGTCTCGCAGGTCACGGATCAGATCAAGGATCTGCTCGAAGGCAACCTGCCGTACGTGTGGGTGGCGGGGGAAATCTCGAACTGCACGCGAGCCGGTTCCGGCCACGTGTATCTCACGTTGAAGGACGACTCGGCACAGTTGCGAGCCGTCATCTGGCGCGGCACGACGGCGAAGTTCAAGTTTGAGATTCGCGACGGGCTGGAAGTTGTCGCGGGCGGGCCAATCGAAGTGTACGCGGCTCGGGGGACGTACCAACTCACGATCGACAAGTTGATGCCGCAAGGCATCGGAGCGCTCGAACTCGCGTTTCGGCAACTGTGCGAGAAACTCCAGGCGCAAGGGCTGTTCGCACCGGAACGCAAACGGCCATTGCCGAGGTTTCCACGGCGGATCGCGCTCATCACGAGTCCCAGCAGCGCGGCGGTCCGCGACATGCTGCAAGTCATCACGCGCCGCTGGACGGCGAGCGACATCGTGATCCTGCCCGTGTCGGTGCAGGGTGAAACGGCCGCTGCTGAAATTGCGGCCGCGCTGCGTTCCGTCGGGAAAATCCCCGGTGTTGATGTCGTCATCACCGGGCGTGGTGGCGGCAGCATCGAAGACTTGTGGGCCTTCAACGAAGAGATCGTCGCGCGGGCGATCTTCGACTGTCCGGTCCCGGTCATCAGCGCGGTCGGACACGAGATCGACGTGACGGTCGCGGACTTGGTCGCCGACCGGCGGGCACTCACTCCCAGTGAAGCCGGCGAATTGGTTGTGCCGCAGCGGGACGAAGTGCGTCAAGAAGTGAATCGCATCCGCCAGCGGATGGTCTCGGCGCTGCAAGGCCGCGCGGCGGCGGCTCGGATGAAACTCGAAAGCATTGCCAACCGACGTGCCTTCACGCACCCGGCCGAACGATTGCACGACCTGTCTCGCCAACTGGACGAACTCGACGCCCGCGCTCGACGCGCGGTCGCGGGGCGAGTCGAACTCTCTCGCCAGCAACTCGCGACAGCGTCCGCTGCGTTGCACGCTCTCAGCCCGCTGCGAGTCCTCGAACGCGGCTACTCGGTGACTCGCACCGATCCCATAGGCGTCATCGTTCGTTCCGCAAGCCAACTTCAACCCGGCGACCACATCCGGACGAAGTTGCAAGTTGGGGAGATCATCAGCCGCGTCGAAAGCGTCTTGCCCGACGAACGAACGTCATCATCACACGACTGAATTCTGGCGAATTCAGCTACGCCGCGCGAGCGGACTTGCTGTTCGTTTTCGCTCCGCCGACTGGCCGGATGATGGCCGGTGTGTACTCCTGCGGGTTCAGTTCAATCTCGCCCACGAAATCGACGGGGCCTTGCAGGCAGGACAAGAGCGGATTGAGAACGTCCGCACGGTTGCGCGGCGTCGCCAGCGTGAAATTGTGTCCGGGCCGAATGTCGAAGAACCGGGAATAATACCGGTCGTGTACGATCAAATCGTGATGCAGCCTGACGAAGTCGAACAGTTCGTTCTGGCTCGGTTGCAGCAACGGCGGACGATTCGGAACGTACTGAGCCTGTGCGAACGGAGTGAACACAATCCGTCCGCCGGTTCGCGCCGCGGCCGCTCCCAGCCAGGCTCCCCACAGCGCGCGGGATGCGGTCTGCGGGACGGTTCTCGATGCGTCGTGGAGGAAATCTCGGCGGCAGATCGAAAAATCGTTCGGCACGAGGCTCACCGTTCGCTGGCAGAATGCCCAACTGTGGTAGCCGGAATCGATCTGTGCGTGACGGCCGCAATCCGGAGCACCAGACACTCCGCCAAATCCGAAATGTTCTCCGGCGCTGGCGACTAATCCTTCGGCGCTCAGCAACCGCGGCGAAACGGCGACGGCATCGGCATGCACATCAAACACCCCGGTCGCTTCCCATGCCCAGCCGTTCGCGCTGACTCGCAGGTTGTCGGAGAGCATGGCGACCAACGTGTTCGACGCGAGCGTCGGCAACGTCTGGCGCAGGAATGCGGCGAATCCCTGCGTGTACGTCGCGGCGAGTAATTGTCCCGCAGGGAGCAGCCCCTCCATCGCGTGGATGACTCGGTGATGATCGGCGGTGAGTGTCCCAAGCACGGTGATTGCCAGTCGCGGGTAGGGCGTGTTACCGATCAGCGACTTCAGGCACTGGCCGAGTTGCCTTGGTGAATCCTCAGCGAAAACGAACACGTGCAACGGTTCCGGTTCGACCGGCTTGCGCGCCGGATACCACAGGCCAATGCGTCCGAACAGCGGATTCGATCGCAGTTCGATTTTGTGAGGCGACGCCAGTGTCGCCAGATGTTGCCCGAGCACGTGCTTCTGGCAGTCCAGCGTGTACATCTTCGCCCGGTCGTGCGTCGAGGCGGACGAGCCTTCGTGAATGCGCCAACTGTACAACACCTCTGGAACGTGCAACGGAACATGGCCCCGTCGCAGCAGCCGTGTGAACGTGTCCCAATCGTGACAGCCGCGCGCGTCGTCATCGGTGTACGCGTCCACTTCGATGGCCGCCTCTCGCGAAATCGCGCACAGGTGAGCGATGTAACAGCAGTTGAGGAACAGCGCCGGGTCCCAATCCGGTTTGAGGAACGGATAGTATGGGATGGATTCGGCGTAGATCTTGTCTTCGTCGGAATAGGCCACGGCCGGAAAGTTGGCTCGCGCCAGGCACGCGGACATCACGCGCAGGGCGTCGGGGTACAACAGGTCGTCCGAATCAACCGGCAACACGTACCGACCGTTCGCGGCGTCGAAGGCCGCTCGCGTCCCGCGCATGATCCCGACGTTCTGCTCCAGTCGAACCAGTCTGACGCGCCGGTCCCTCCGCAGTTCGTCCAGCACAGCCAGCGTTTCCGGCTTTCGGCTCCCGTTGTCACACACCACCCATTCGCAGGGAAAGTCCTGGGCGAACACGCTTGCGGCCATTTCCTTCAGAAATTTCGCAGGTGTGTCGTACACGGGCGTGATGATGGAAAACAGCGACGGGTCCGCAGCGACGTCGTACTCGGCGCCGCGGCGGCTGACCCGCTGCTTGATCCAAGTCGGGTAGTCCATCGAATAGTCGGCCGGGTTGGATTTGTTGCCAGGTCCCGCGAGTGGCAACAGCGGTGCCGACGCCATGCGCGCGGCGAGAAGCGGTTGACGTGTCCAGCGGCGTCGCAGGTAGCCCGTGATTCGTTCGCGAGTGACCGGCCCACGCAAGCGACGTCGCCAGCGCTGGGCAAACCCCTCGTTGTTGTTTTGTACAGTCATGCCGAGTCATCCCTTGCTGTCGATTGTGATGTGATCAAGGCCGACTGGTCCGCCAGTCCTGATCTCATAGCTTCGTTTATTGGGACTCAGGTTGATGTTTGCGTCGAGTTCATCTCGGTGGTTCCCGACAAGCGGGTTGGCGTCGCACAAACATCAACCTGAGTCCCAATAACCCGGAGCCAACGGCGACGGTGTGTCAAACGTCTCGCGGCCCACGACGCGCCGTCGCCGTTGGCTCCGGGTTAAACGACGTAGCGTGTCATTTTCTAAGCCGCTCGCGAAATTTGTTCCGGCGGTTTGGCGGATTGCGTGGGAAGGGTTTGCAGACTCACTGGTTCTCCACGAATCATCGCCGGTGTGTACTCCCACGGATTCACTTCAATCTCGCCCACGAAATCAAATGGTCCCTGCAGCCGGGACAGACAGAAGTTGATCAAGTTGGCCCGATCGCGTGGAGTCGCGAGCGTGAAGCCCTGACCAAGTCGCAGTTCGAAGAATCGCGAGTAGTAGCGGTCGTTGACCAATAGGTCGTGGTGCCGCGACAGGAAGTCGAATTCTTCGTTGTGACCTGGTTGCGGCGCCGGCTGACGGTTGGAAACGTACTTGGCTTGCACGAACGGCGAGAAGACGATGCGTCCGCCAGTGCGCGCCGCACTGGCTCCCAGCCACGCTCCCCACATCCCGCGCGAAGCGGTGGCGGGGAGAGTCTGCAACGTGGCCAGCAAAAAATCTCGACGACAAATGTGGAACTCGTTGGGGACGAGGCTCACCGTGCGCTGACAAAATGCCCAGCCGTGATAGCCACAGTCGGTCGTGGGGTGGCGGTTGTGGTCCGGAGCACCCGACAAACCGCAGAAGCCAAAGTGTTCACCGGCACTCGCCACCAAGCCATCGGCATGTTGCAGCCGCGGCGCAACGGCCACGGCGTCGGCATGGACATCAAACACGCCGACCGCTTCCCACGCCCAGCCGTTCGCGTTGAGTTGCAGGTTGTCAGACAAAATGCCCACCAGTGTGTCGGGCGGTAGCATCGGCAACGTCTCGCGCAGGTATTCGATAAAACCGTGCGGGCAGTTCGCCACGTTGGCGTGTCCGCCGTCAAGTTGGCTGTCGAGCGCATCGACAACCTGGCGATGTTCGTCGGTCAGCGGACCCAGCACGGTGACGGACAGCCGGGGATACGGCGTGTCGCCGAGCAGCGACTTCAGGCACAGCGCGAGTTGCCGTGGTGAGTCCTCCGCGAGCACGAACATGTGCAGTGGTTCTGGTTCGACGGGATTGCGAGCCGGATACCACATCCCGATGTGACGGAACAGCGGGTTGGTTCGCACTTCAATTTTGTGCGGCGGAACCAGTGTTTCGAGATGCTTCTGGAGAATGTATTTCTGGCAGTCGAGCGTATACATCTTCGCCCGATCGTGGAACGAAGCGGTCGAACCGGGGTGGATTCGCCAACTGTAAAGCACCTCGGGAATGTGAACCGGAAGATGACCGTGTCGCACCAACCGCGTCACGGTGTCCCAATCGTGGCAGCCGCGGGCCTCGTTGTCCGTGTACAGTCCCACCTCCTGTCCCACCTCGCGATCGATCGCGCAGAGGTGCGCGACGTAGCAGCAGTTCATGAACAACGCGGGGTCCCAATCCGGCTTGAAAAATGGTTGGCAGGGTACCGAGTCTTCATGAATCTTGTCTTCGTCGGAATACGCGAGGGCCGGCCATCCGGCTTTCTCCAGACCGGCGGCCATCACGCGCAGTGCATCGGGATACAACAGGTCGTCGTGGTCGACCGGCAACACGTAGCGACCGTGAGCGGCATCGAACGCGGCTCGGGTGGCCCGCATTATCCCGCCGTTCGACGGCAGCCGCACGAATCGGACGCGCGGATCTTTCCGCAACTCGTCCAGCATCGCCAGCGTTTCGGGTCGAGTCGAACAGTCGTCTGTGATCACCCACTCAAAGGGATAGTCCTGCGCAAAAATGCTCCGCGTTAGTTCGGTCAGGAATTGTCTGGGCGTGTTGTAAATCGGAGTGAGGATGGAGAACAACGGCTTGTCCGCCGGTGTGACGAACTCCTGCTGACGCCGCTCCATGCGCTGCACGATCCAGCCCGGATAATCGAGAGGGTATTCCTGTTGATTGCTGGGCACGGCCACCGCCGGTCCCACGGACGGCGCGGAGACCCTGCTCGCCGTGGTGGGTGCCTGACCATGAATCGACCTCTGAAATCGGCGGCGCAGATATCCGACGACTCGTTCTGTCGTGAGGGGGCCACTCAAACGCCGCAGCCACCGCTGACGAAATGACTCGGGGGATGATGAGCTCATGCTGCTTGGTCCTCAATCTTCCAGGAGGTATTCAATGTGTTCCATTGTTTGCCCGTTGGAATCCCGCTTTCAGGTGGAATGAACCGGCTGATGCCGTGACTCCTGAAGTTGGAGTTGGTCACGTTGGGTCCATCCACAGGTAGGACATTTCGCGCGATCAAGTATCGACCACTCGGCAGTCCCCGGTAGCGTTCGACGTCGTTGGTACTGGCCTGCAAGTGCAGCAGTCGACTGTTCACGTAGTTGCCCCGTTCCTCAGGTTCGACAATCTGGTAAATCGTGGAGGGATGGAATCCAAGGTACGGACTGTAAAACGGATCGTCGCGCAACAGGTCGCAATGTTCGCGATAGAGAACCGGCCACTCCGCGTCGACATGAGCATCGAAGTCAGGCCGCTTGTTGCCGACGGCCGCGATGTACGGGGACGCGATGGCATACCAGCCCGCCTTGTGGCATCGGGCCGCGAAATCGGCTTCGAAAAACGCGACGGGATACTGGACGTCGAATCCGCCGAGTTGAAGCATTCGGCCGTGATGCGCAACCCACGGCGACCCTACAATCGCGCTCACGTTGCGGTGACAGGCGTTGAAACAGAAGTACCCCTTTTCGGACCGCGCTGCGTTCTCGTACGCGACTCCCGTCGCTCCCATCAAACCAAAAACGGCTGAACCACCGACGACCTGCTGGTCGCTTCCGAACAGCCGTCCCCCCACGAACGCCGCTTGAGGATGCAATTCAAATTGCCCGACCGCTTCCCACAGCCAATCACGGTAGAGCAGCCGGCTTCCCGTTGGGAGAAAGGCGATGAAGTCGGCGACGGACTGATCCGCCGGTGGTTGTCGCAACGTGCGGTTGATCGTGTCCGAGAAATTGATTGGGCCGGGCGAGTTGGACTCGAAGATCACCTGATCCGGCAGCTTCGGCAGCAGTTCCAGGCAACTCGTCCGCAACGCTTCGATGTTCTGTTCACCGTGAGGGACGATGACGCGCAGTCGGTAGTTCGGATAGTCCGTCTCTCGCAAGCAACTGACAATCGCCGCTGCCATTTCGCGAACATCGTCGTTCGTGACGAGGATCACGTCGATCAACGGTCCGGTTGTCTCGGCAAGACGGCGAAAGCGCCACAGGCCGATCGCGGGGACTGGAAACAACGGATTGGCTTGAGTCTCGAACCGATCGGACAATCCGCGCCGCGCGAGATATCGTGTCAGGCATTGCCGATGCGCGTCACCCACGTACGACTTGGCAGACGCGGATGCGGCCGTCGACGTGCGGGTGGCTCGCCACGAGTACAGGATTTCCGGAATGTGAACAACTCGCGCACCGATTTCGTAGAGCCGCACAGCCATGTCCCAGTCCTGCGTCCCCTCGACCTCACGCTCGGTGAAGGCACCGCACTCGATCAGTTTCTCGCGGCGAACGACCGACAGATGGCACGTGTATCCGGTGTCGAGCAGCAACGCCGGGCTGAAGTCGGGCTTGAAAAACGGGTAGAAGTGTCGGTCCCGCATGTCGCACTTGTCTTCATCGCTGTACAGAAAGTCGGGCCGATCATGGCGGTCGATGTACCAGGCGCAGACTCGCAGCGAGTCCGATGACAGCAGGTCATCGTGATCCAGCAGGGCGACATAGTCGGCGGAACACATCGCCAAACCCAATCGGTGTCCCTCCGTGATACCGTGATTCTCCGCAAACCGCTGCAACACGACTTGCGGATGGCGACTGAGTTCGTCCAACACCGCCAGCGTCTCCGGCCGCGTGGACGAATTGTCGACGATCACCCACCGCCAGTGCGCGTAGTCCTGCGCGAAGACGCTGGCCGCCGTCTTCCGCAGCACTTGCGGATCGGTCTGATAGGTCAGCGTGAGGATGTCGAACGTTGGGGCAGGCGATGTGGGTGCCGGGTAGTCTTCGCTGCGTTGCTGAACGCGACGCTGAACCCACTCGTTGTAATCACAGTGCTGCTGAATCTTTTGCTGCTGATAAACGCGAGTCAGCCACGGGCCGAGGACGGGGATTCGTCCGACGAGCGGCTTGAACCGGGCCAGTCGCGGCCGGTCCACGAGTTTTAGCGGAGCGCGGAGAACTCTCTTTAACATGGTCGGCATCCCTGGTCCGTCACTGGCTGCTGTGACTTCCGTGTGTCTTACTTCATCACTCATCACGCGGCATCCGCTGTGATGATCGCGTAGTCGCTGCGTGTCATGGTCAGGTTTGGGTTGTAGTACGGGTCCACGCGATACTTCACGCCCCACTTGCGCTTGAAGTTGGCGAGTTCGTCGAGCGTCGTCCCCGACTTGCTGACCGATTCGTGGTGGTAGAGCTGAGCGTACGGCGTGTAAACATTCCGCCGGCCCGATTCCAAAACTCGCAGACAGTAATCGACGTCGTTGTAGTTCAGCGGGAAGCGGACATCGAAACCGCCAAGCTCGCGGAACACGCTGGCCCGCGTCATCACGCACGCTCCGGTGACCGCGACGTAGTTGCGGTGAATCTTCGTGCTGTGGAAATAACCCGGACAATCTCCCGGCGACATGTAAAACGGATGGCCGGGATTGCCGTCGAGGATCGTCACACCGACATGTTGCAGACAGCCGTTCGGGAACAGGAGTTTCGCACCCACCGTTCCGACGTCGTCATGCTGCGAGAAATCCAGCAAGCTTTCGATCCAATCCGGAGTAATGACCTCGATGTCGTCGTTCAGTAAGACCAGGTGTTCGCCCTTCGCCTGACTCGCACCAAAATTCATCTTCGCCGACAGATTGAACGGCTCGACGAAACTGACTCGACGAACGTCATACGGTCGCAGTTCGCGTTCGAGTTCCAACGGCATGTCGTTGTTGTCCACGACGACAATTTCGAGTCGTGGATACGTGCTGTGCTGCCGGATGCTCTGCAAGCACTTCAGCACGAACCAGGTCGATTCGCCACGAATGTCCGCTTTGCCGCAGGCGGAAGGAATGACCACGCTGACGATCGGTTCACCACGCACGGGCCAGCGCACGCGGTGCGAGTTGGGAGCGAGGCCGGGTTCCACGATCGCGGTTTGTCCCGTCGAGTGCAGGTGCGATTCGAGCGATTTGCGTTCGGCTGCCGCCACTCGGAGTGAGTCGCCACTCGCCGAGACGTTCTCCAACGATTCGCCACGATGGCACAACACATCGGCAATGTGGTGGACTCGCGATGTGCGGGTAACGCAGCGCAGGGTGAGGTCGTAATCCACGGCGTCGGCATATTCCTCGCGATAGCCGCCCACGTCACGAACGAGCGACGTCCGGATCAACGTGCATGGACCGAGGTAGTTGCAGGCCAGCAGATGTTCCGGCGACCAATCGGGTTTGAAGAACGGGTCCGAATGCTCGCCAAATTCGTGGACGCGGTCTTCGTCAGCGTAGAGGAGATCGACGTCGTCGTGGTCGAGGCAGGCTTGAGCCACGCTGCGCAGAGCGTGGGCCGCCAGTTCGTCGCCGGGGTTGAGTCTCGCGACGAAATCACCAGACGCGATCGACAGCGCGACGTTTATTGCCGCGACGGGAGAAGTCGCGCCCGTTTCGCTGGCGATCCGCACCCGCTGATCCGACCGCGACTCATGCGCCAGCCATTTTCGCACTCGATCGGGTGTGGTTGTGTCATACGCCACGCACAGTTCCCAGTGCGGAGACGTTTGCCGGAGAACCGATTCGACGCTCCGTTTCACCGCCGTGAACGAGGCTGATCCCGGGCAGAACAGCAGCGATGGTTTTGGCACCGCGCCGCTCGTGGCCTGTTCGTGCGACAAATTCGGCAGCGCGGCCAGCCGCGGCTGATGCAGTTCGCGCCAGACCTGATACTGCGATTCCGCCGGCGTGACCGATGCCTGACCGAGTCGATTGGACATTTTTTGTCGCAAGGCCGCGAAGTCGCCTCGCAGCAGCAGGTCGATCGCGCTGCGGACCGCCTTGCCCAACGATCCTCGCGCGTACGCGGCGGCAATGCGCGGCCAGAGCACGCTCCACACGCGAAGCCAGCCAGGAATGCAGCCCATTTCAAATCGTTCGATCGTAAAAAACGCCGGAGCGTCAGTCGGGTCAAACCGCAGCGCGTGAATCGCCTGTTCGTGCCTCACCGTTTGCCGAAACTCCACCCATTTGTCGGCGCGCAGCGAACCGACCGTCGCCACGTCGTTCCCGTTGAACCCCGTGCCGTGGTCAAAATACAGCATTACCCGGCCTGCCACGCTGGAGCGAATGCGGACGTGAATTCGCAACCAGCCGGAGATGCGCGGCGTCTGGAAAATAAACTGCGGGTCGTGGCCGGTCGCCTCCCATGATCCGGGTTCCGAGTCGTGTTCGATCTCGTGCGCAGGCTTCAGGTGCCGCGCTGTGTATCGGCACGGGAAGACGGACCAGACTCCGCGCCAAAACGTCCGAGTGACCGCAGTCCACAGGCGCGTCCCACGGTCTTCAATCCACCGCAAGGGGGCCGCCATTCTCCACGCCCACGCGTTCCGGATTCCCGCCAGTTCAACATTGCGAGCATGGATCGCAACATTCTGCGCGTGAATTTGGCAGCGGCAATCGTCCAGTTCTCGCTGCATTTCTCCCAGCGCGTGGCTGGCGAGGTCCGCCGCGCACCGGAGTGATGCGGCCACCGTGTCGGTATCGTCTTCCAGCACCCGAGCCGCGGAAGAGGCCAGCGGATGCTCTCGCAGATGAGCCACGGCGCGGGATGACGTTCCGCACACGAATGCCTTGCGATGCGGAGTGCCAATGACAGAACTGCCGGATGCAAGCAGGTGCTGCTGGACTCGCGGGCGAAGTTCAGCGACTGCTTCTTGTTGTGACAGCGTGTCGTCCAGCGTCCGCAGCGCGAACCAGAGGGGACTCGGCACACAGTCGAGTTCGATGACGTGGGGACCGACGGCTCGCAGAACGGTTTGCAACTCGGCCGGACTCGGTGGCGCTGCCGATTGCCGTTCGTCATCATCAGAATTCAAATCGCTCGTTCGACCCCACCTCGCCCCTGCGAGTTCATCGAGCCGACACACGGTGTGTACGCGATTGACCGCCGTGCCGACGACGCCCAGCTTCGCGATCCGCAGGCATTCCCGCAGCGCAGCCGTTCGCTGAGACGATTCGATGTTCTCCAGCAGGTCCAATCCCGCGACCGCATCGAACGCTCCGTCGGCAAGTTGCCCCCGTTCATCAGTTTCGGCCGCATTTACAGTGAGCACTTCCAACGTGCCATTCGGAGTCAATCGACCGCACGCAACCGTCACCTGCAGCGGGTCGAAGAACTGTGTCAGACTGGTTTGGTTTGTCTGACAGATCTCCAGCAGTCGCAAAGGCCGCGCAGCCGTGGCGAGGAACTCGTCGAGAATGGCCGCGACGGTGGCGGCATGTTGAAACTCGTCGAGCGGCAGACGCAATGCGTCTCCTGACGGAGGCACAACGAGGGGTGAATGGGCGGTGAATGTGGACTGACTTCCCGTCGCTGGCAGCCCCCCTGCCAATAACGTCCCTGGCATGAACCGGCGCTCCTCCCTGAGCAATCACGCTGAGCAATCACGAACGCTGCGGCTGCCAATCGCCAGCCGACGACGTGCGAGTGGGACACTGCCTTCCCTGTTCCCCGAGGCGACCTCAGTCACCCAACCCACTTGCGCGGCGGATGCTACGCGCGTCCGAAAAACGTGTCAACCGCAATCGTAGAACGGAATAAATTCCGTTCTACCTTGGTTTACGAAGCGCATGACCGATCGAAAACACAATCACGCCGATCAGTGTGCAGGTGGGCATGGCCAGCAGCGGAAACCCAAAGAACAACTGCCAGCCGACAATCAGCGGGAGGAACATCAGCACCAGCAGTTGCAGGAAGAAACCGATGCGCTGACGAATCACAGTGCGACTCCCACGAATTCGATCCAGGGCGAAAGCAGCCCGGCTGCTGCGAGCAGCCGGGCTGCTGGTTGGAGCTACTTCTTGAACTTGTCGGCCGGCACCTTGACCACACCGATGTCTTTCGTCTTGCCCGATTCCACCGTGACCTTCAGTTCGCGGTTGACGTAGCCGACTCGTTCCTGCCAGACGCGGAAGACGTGTTCGCCCGCGGGCAGATCGGCGATCGTGAACTTCCCTTTCGCATCAGTGATCGCGGCGTAGGGATGGTCGAGGATCAACCAGCGCGCCGACATCCACGTGTGGATGTCGCACTTCACTTCGTTCGGCAGCGATTCCGGAACCTTGTTCGGGACGGGCACTCCGGCGCGGTCGTTCGGTGCCAGCAGAAAGTTCACGGCCGTGCCACGGATCGGATACGTGTGTGTGTTGTGCGAGCAGGCGTCCGCCGACTTCACCAGCACGGTCTGATCGGTTCGCACCAGCAATGTGTGCGGGATGAACCGGCATCCCTTCTGATCGAACACGACTTCCTTCGCCTTGCTGATTTTTAGGTCCGGATGCACGACGGTCGCTTTGGGCAGGTACACGAAGATGTGCTGGATGCCTTTCGTTTCGGGATCGACGACGAGCGAATCATCGGGCACCGGTGCGGCGGCACAAATCGCCGCGTCCTTCACGTCCGCCCCCTTCGCCACGAGCGGCGGCACCGCAGGAATGTCGCCGTCGATCACAAACTGACCGGTCACCGAACCGTATCCATCGGCCGCCACGAGCCGGTTCGAACCACCACCAATTATCACCACCGCGGCGACAGCCAGGGTGTTCACAAACCATCGTCGAAACTGCATCGGTGTTCGCATGAGGTGTACCTTTCCAAGGTCGTTTGGGAGTGAGTTTTTGGTGGGAGGGCCGGCCGATCCGCAGTCAAGTGTTGTCGTTTCGTGTTCCCGCGTCCGTCCGAATGCACAACGCGATTATACGAGTCGCGAAACGAAACGCGACCCTTCAGCCATTGGCCTGCGGTGCAGAACTGGTCGAAGAAGCCGAGGCCGAATCGGTCATGACAGCCTGCACCGTCGCCGCCGCCACGGTCGCGGTGGGCGGTCCCGTGGCGATGTCGAGGATCATGATCTTCTGCCAGATCGTCCGCGACAAATCGTTGGTCAACGTGGCGAGCTGATCGGCGGCTGCCAGTGCCGTCGAGTCGGGAGAATCCTGCACGTACACCGCGCCGATCTTGTTCACCAGCGACAGCAACTCCGAGCAGTAATCGAGGTACCGGCCCAGCTCGAACGGAGTCATCTGCCGCTCCGGCGACGAAGCCGTGGCCGGCCCGCTCCGTGTGATCCGCTCGGGGTCTTTCGTGAGCTGGTGCATGTCGATGATGTGTGCCATCGCCCGCAGTTCGTGAATCGCCTTCAAGGCCCGGTTCCGTTTGATCCGACTCTCGACCGTCACCAGCGAGAGCAGCGCCGCACCGAGAAGCACGAACGATTCCAGACCGGCATCGAAGTTTTGCAGGAAGTCACTGGACTGGACAAAATTGTGCCAGTCGAGCTTGCTGCGGGGAGTCACGAACCAGACCAACGCGCCGATCGCGATCACCAGAGTCCAAATGCCCAACCGCACCGAAACGATTGGTTCCCGAATCGCCTGCGACCGCACGACCGCTTCGCGTGCGACCTGATTCAACTCCGCCGCGATCTTCCGCAGACTGGAATCTCCAAACCGCTCCCCGATCCGCCGCTCCAGCGATGCGGTCGTATCGACGATCTTCTGCGGATTGAAGCTGCGGTAAGAGGATTGAGTCGTCGACATGATTCGCGCAGACGAACGGGGCCAGAAACTCGTCCTGGCCCCGGTGCAGTTCGGGTTCGGAATGTGGTTTACCGCCGCGCCAGCTTGTGCTTGAGTGGCAACCAGGCTCCGTTTTGTTGGCTGCTCGCCACGGATTGCTGGATGAAGTACATCCCTTCGACGCCGTCGTTGACGTTCGGGTAGATGGTGTTGGTCTTCTCCCAAGTTTCTCCCGAGACGCGCTTGACGATGTCGTCATAGGCGAACCGGTACACGTTCGCGAACGCTTCGAAAAATGCCTCGGGATGTCCCGACGGCAGGCGACAGGCGGCTTTGCCCGAGTCGTTCATGAACGGAGCGTTCGGGTCGCGCGTGTAGAGTTGGTGCGGATGGCCGTTGCGACGCACGACGAGCACGTTCGGTTCTTCCTGACGCCACGACAAAGCTCCGTTCGTGCCGTCGATCTCGATGGAGACGTCGTTCTCTCGCCCGTGCGAAATCTGGCTGGCGGTGACCGTGCCCAGTGCCCCGTTTTCAAATCGGATGACCGCGTGGCCGTAGTCGTCGAGCGGCCGGCCGGGTTCGAACGATTTCAGATTGCACGAAATGTCCGCCGGGATCAGGCCGGACATGTAGCGGGCCAGGTTGTACGCATGCGTCGCGATGTCGCCGAAGCAACCCGCCGCGCCGGATCGGGCCGGATCGGTTCGCCACGCCGCCTGCTTCTGGTCCGACGCTTCGAGACGCGTTCGCAGCCAACCCTGAATGTAGCACGCGCGGATCGCCTGAATCTCACCGAGTTCCCCGCCGAGAATCATCTGCCGCGCCTGGCGAACCAGCGGATATCCTGTGTAGTTGTGTGTGAGGGCGAACACGGCTCCGGACTTGGCGACCACGTTCGCGAGTTCCTCGGCTTGAGCCAGATCGAACGTCATCGGTTTGTCGCAGATCACGTTGAATCCCGCATCGAGCGCCGCCTTGGCGATCGGGAAGTGCGTGTGATTTGGCGTGGCAATCGTGATGAAATCGACACGCTGATCTGCGGGGAGCGCCTTCTCTTTTTCAAGCATCTCGGTGTACGAACCGTAGGCCCGTTTCTCGCAGATGTCGTAGTCCGGAGCCGACGCCTTGGCCTTGGCCGGGTCGGATGAAAGTGCACCCGCGACCAGCGCGGCCCGATTGTCCAGCACCGCCGCCGTCACGTGAACTCGCCCGATGAACGCCCCCTGCCCGCCACCCACCAGAGCCATCCGCAATTTTCGATTCAGCTTGCCGTTGGTCGCCATGATGTCGATCTCCCGATGTCAGCACTCGAATGATGAAGGATGAGGACGAACCGTCCGCGATGGAGCCAGAATACTGGTCGCCGATGTGAATGACAACCAACGCCCGTCGTTGATTCTCGCCGCGGTCCAAGCCACGCGGAACCGGGAAAACCTCACGTTTCCGGCCGCGTGACGCTGCGTTGCCCCCACGGAAGCGGCATGGTCGGCGGCTTGCGGTGCCGGTCTTTGCGGACGTCTTTCGGGCGCGGGTGCCAGTACGTCACGAAGCGGCCGAGTTGCTTGACGGCTTCGACGTACACTCGCTCACCCTTCTCTTTCGTGGCCAACTCGGCCTCGCCGAGGACTCCGGTATCGGAGTAGCTGCTCGTCCACGAGATCGTCGTCGCGGGACCGGCGCCGAACAGGTCCACCCAGGTGAACGGGCTGGCGTCGTTGTTGAACGAGATGTCGCCGTTCTTGATCTTGTCCTTTCGCACGTCGTCTTCGGCGAGGTACAGGTACAGCGATGTTTCCAATTCGCAGGCGTGGGCACATCCGCCGGGGAATTTGCTTTCACGCCAACTCGGCAGGAAAGCCTTGTCCACAGTCAGCAGGTTCCACCACGCGATGACACAGCACTCGGCGTCGGTTTCCAGATTCGTGCGGCGCGAGGCCAGGTCGAGGTTCGGCATGTTCGACCCGTGGCCGTTCAACAGGATGATCTTTTTGAACCCGTGATACGCGAGCGACCGCGTCACGTCGAGCACCTGTTCGATGAACGTCGTGTAATTCGTGTTGATCGTGCCGGGAAAATCCATGACGTGCCCGGTGTACCCGTAGGAAATGTGCGGCAGCACGAGAATCTTGTCCGCCAGCGCCCGCCCGGTCCCGTGCGCGATCCCACCAGGACAAACCAGATCGACATCCAGCGGCAGGTGATGCCCATGCTGCTCGACGGCTCCACACGGCAGGATGCACACCTTGCCGAGATCCACCGCGTCGTTGATTTCCGGCCAGGTCAGTTTTTCGTAGCGATACTCGGTCGCGGCGCGGGACATGGTGCTCTCCTTCGTTGAGTGCGGTAGCAGGTCTGGTGACGAAAGCGAATCATACTGACTGCGCAACTGGATCGAAATCATTTCCCAGCTTCCGGTTCCCCTCTCCCCCTTTGGGGAGAGGGGTTAGGGGTGAGGGGTGGTCCAAGCGTCTCTCGGCGAGAGTCAAAACTGCCGCGCGATACACCCCTCACCCCCGACCCCTCTCCCCCAAGGGGAGAGGGGAGGATAAGAATGCCATGGAATCGCAGCACCCCACGAACGGATACATGTTCCGCTTCGCGGGATCACACAGCCCGGCGATGTTGTACGGCGTGAGACCGCTGGCCACCGACTCCTGAAATCGTCGGACATCGTCGTCGGACGGCGATCCGCCGCCAGCCAGCCGGCACAATTCGCGGTGATGCTGATCGACGAGCGAGCGGAATCGCAAGTCATTCGCCAGCAGGAATTGATCGCTCGGCTGAGCCAAACCGCGTCGGCGGCGATCCTCACTGACCGTGGCCGCGGCGAAGTAGAACATGGCGAAGCTGGCGAAGAGATCGAATCGAGCGAACGACTGGTAGCCGCCGTGAACGTGTTGATCGAGGAGCGACAACTCGTTGTGGATCGCGCTGGCGTAGCGCGACAGTGCGGCCGTTCGTTCGTCCGGATCGTCGAGTTCCAGCGCCCGCACCAACCGCTCGATGCTGACCAGCGTGTGCGCGTTGCCCGTACTGTGCAGGGCGTCGAGCGAGTACACGGTGAGCGGCAACATGGCCCAATTCGAATCCGCAACCTGAGTCGCCCGCCGCTGCAATCGGCCGGTCCGACGGATGCCACCGCACACGGAAGTGAGCTTGGCGTCCGCGAACTGCCACGCGATGGACGGAAATTGCCGCAACCACGCCTGCCATTCGTCGGCAGCCGACAGCGACTGTTCGAGCGGAAACCGTTCCGCATCCAGCATGAAGCCTGCACTCGTCACGCCGTTGTTGAACGGCAGAACCCACATCCAGCCGCCATCGAAGACGTGGTGCAACGCCGCGTCGTCACAGTCGTACGGATGGTCCTTTACAACTCCGCCGTGCTCGCACATCCAATCCCGCCATCGCTTCACACCGGTGAAATGTCCGTACACCGCTCGCGAGTTCGTCCGCAGCTCATCCGGCGACGTGGCAATTCCCAACTGCTTGGCGAGCACCTGTCCCTCGCCCGACGCGTCGATGATGAATTCAGCGGTGACTCGTACCGGCTCGCCATGCCGCGTCGCGTCGATCTGCCAGGTTGGTGAACGGTGGACGGTGGATGGTGAATGGAGAAGACTTGAGTTTCGTCCACCGTCCACCGTCCACCGTCCACCAACCACCCTCACCACCTCCGTCTCATCCACGTACGCAATCCCCGCCGCCTGTACCTCGCGGATGAGCAAGTGATCAAAATCCGCTCGCAACCAGTGCGTGTCCGCGTCGTCGCTGGACGCACTCGCCGCGACGAGCAATTCGTTTGCATGGTCGGCTCGCGGCACGAACGGTTGCCCGACCTGATGTTGAAAATAGCTGAACCCGCGTTTCAGACCGCACGGCAACTCCGGGTAAGTTCGCTGCCAGCTCCCGAATTCGCCGAGTGGCAACAGGCGAGGTAAGTCGTAGCGCCGGCAGAGATCCTGCCAGACGATGTTCGCCACCGGCGTGGATGATTCCCCGAGCGCGAATCGCGGATGCCGCGACTTCTCGATCAGCACGGGTCGCAGACCGATCCGTTGCAGAATCAGCGCCGTCAAGCTGCCGCCAAACCCGGCCCCGAAGATCGCCACATCGCCGTCCAGATCGAGCATTATTCCCTCATCATAGCCCGCTCGCACCGCGCGGGAGTTTATGGCGAGCAGCAGGACGTATCCTCCCGCCACTGGGCTTGCCCCAGTGGTTCTCGCGCTTCTGCGCTACTGTTCGACGTAGCGCAGAAGCGCGGGAACCACCCCGACAAGCGGGGTGGCGTGAGTATGTTATTTCCTGCCGTTCTCTTACGTGCCAGCTACTTTGAACACCCACATTCCACCGGCGGCAACACGCGCTGTGTGAAATTCATCTGCCGCAATCGCTCCGCCCGCGATGGGCCGCACGCCGGGCAGCGACAAAATCGTTCGATGTCCCACGTGTCGAAGAACACTCTTCCGCGACCATTCGCGAGTTGCAACGCTGCGTCGAATGTCTGCTCGATGGCCGCGAGGCTTGGCGGCGCGAACAAACCATCGCGTTCAAGCTGTTCCATGATCCCGTTGCCGCCTCGTGTGGGGATGATCGAGCAACAGCCGACTCCTGCGTCAAACGCATGCTCGACGGAACGCAGGCACCAAGTCACCGCGTCGGCTTCGTCGAGAAACGGTGGCTTGAGCAGGATGAACGCCCGCACCGCGATGTCGTTCCCTCGTAGAAATCGCACGGCCTGGTCGAAGTCGTCCACCGTCATCCGTTTGTTCAATCGAGGCAACACGTCGGGATGCACGGTCTCCAACCCCAGTGCGATTTCCAATTTCGCTCCCCCCTCGCCCCCTGAGGGGGAGAGGGGCCGGGGGTGAGGGGCGAGCTGCTCCAGGCGTTGTTCGCAAACAGAGTCCAGAGACGCTCGCCCCTCACCCCAACCCTCTCCCCCTCCGGGGGCGAGGGAGTTTATTTGCACGCGAAGCAAATCTCGAAACCGCACGCACGCCTCGCCACACAGCTTCGGATGGTTCTCGACAATCACCGTCCGAAACCCGCAGACTCGGTCGGCGATGCTCGAAAAATCTTCCGGCGGGATGGCCTGCGCGTCGAAAAAGTTCCCGCTGTTGTACAGCTTGATGTGCCGCGCAGCCGGCAGCCGGGCGAGAGCGAAGTCAATCTGTTCCGGAATCGCCCCGACGGGCACGCGGTCGTCGGTCGTGTTCTTCCACAGATCGCAGAACACGCAGCGGAACAGGCACTCGCGATTCGTCAAAAACAGCGTGGCCACGTCGTCCACCGTGCCCTCCGCCGACAACTCGCGTTCGACCAGAAACGCATACGGCCGCCGCGGGTCCACGCGGTTCTTGGCTGATCGCGCGGCGAGGACTCGACGGTCGTCGAGTGTAGGGTGGGCTGTGCCCACCATCGCAGGGGCAAGTTGCTTGTCTTTACGATTAGGCATGTTCGGCTGGCAACCAACCCACTCCGCCACATTTCTGACAGATGACGTTCCCCGGCCCAAAGAATTCCTGGTGCTGAAGACACACGCACTCACGAGCATCAAGAGGGCGAGAAGGCACTAACTGCCGTAATTCCGGATACCTCTCTGCCCCCCCGACCAACACGCTCAACAGCCGGACACGATCGGTGTAGACTGTGACTTCGTCCGGACGGTCGTCGTCCTCGCCAACGATGACAACGTCTCCGTTGGGCCGCAGATAGTAGTCGGCCCACATGCTGACGCCGATCGGCAAAGCCGACAATCGAGTGGCGTGTGTTCGGGCCGGGTCGAGCAACTCCGGAGGCAGTTCAGCGATCAGCCGCGAGACAACCTGTTCAGCCCGTGACGACCACATGCCGAGCGCCTCCACCACCGAACAATCTTTCAGATTGGTGGGCACAGCCCACCCTACTCGTCACGCCACGACTGCTTCAACCACGTTGCCATACACATCCGTCAGCCGGAAGTCGCGGCCGTTGGAGCGGTAGGTCAGGCGCTTGTGGTCCAGACCCAGCAGGTGCAGGATCGTGGCGTGCAGGTCGTGGACGCTGACGCGATCTTCGACGGCCTTGTGGCCGATTTCATCGGTCGCACCGTACAGCGTGCCACCCTTCACGCCGCCGCCGGCGAGCCAGACGGTGAACGCGTGCGGATTGTGATCGCGGCCGGTGCCACCTTTCTGGACGAGCGGCAAGCGCCCGAATTCGCCTCCCCAGATGACGAGCGTTGATTCCAACAGGCCGCGCTCGGCGAGGTCTTGCAGCAGGCCGGCGATCGGCTGATCCGTTTCGGCCGCGAAGCCGGTGTGGTTTTTGTCGATGTTCGCGTGACCGTCCCAACTCAGTTCGTTTTCCATGCCGCCGCTATAAATCTGCACGAACCGCACGCCCCGTTCGACCAGCCGGCGGGCCATCAAACATTGCTTGGCGAAATGCGTGGCCTTCGGGTTATCCAGCCCGTACATCTTGTGCGTGGTGTCGGTTTCCTTGGCGAGGTCGAGCGCGTCGGGTGCCGCCATCTGCATGCGATAGGCCAGTTCGAACGATTCGATGCGTGCCGCGAGTTCGCTCTCCCACGGAGTCTGATCCAGCTTGCGGCGGTTCAATTTCGCGAGCAGGTCGAGCTGCGAGCGCTGTTGCGCGTCGGTCATGGTCGCGTCGCGATACAGGTCGTCGATCGGGGCACCCTGCGCTTTGAGCGCCGTCCCCTGGAAAATGCCGGGGAGGAAACCGGCTCCCCAGTTTTGAGCGTGACCCTTCGGGATGCCGCGTCCGAGCGTGTCGTACATCACAACGAACGCCGGCAGGTTCTGGCTTTCGCAGCCGAGGCCGTACGTCACCCACGATCCGACACACGGGAAACCCATCCGCGCAAACCCCGTGTTGATCTTGAACAGCGCCGGCGAATGGTTGTTCGAATCGGTCCAGCACGAGTACAGGAACGCCATCTTGTCCACGTGCCTGGCCATGTTCGGAAAAATTTCCGACACCCACGCTCCGCTCTGCCCATGCTGGGCGAACTTGAACGGCGACTTCATCATCGGCCCGACGTTGGCCGTGAAGAACCCGGTGTTCTTGTCGAAGCCTTCCAGTTCCTGCCCGTCGCGCTTGGCCAGCTCGGGTTTGTAGTCCCACGTATCAACCTGACTCGGCCCGCCATTCATGAACAGCCAGATCACCGACTTCACTTTCGACGCAAAGTGAGTCGGCCGCGCGGCCATCGCATTGGCCACGGGCGCGGCGGCTGATGCGGATTGGCTTCGCATCAACCCCTCCTGCGCGAGCAGGCTCGTCAGGGCCAGCGAACCGAAACCGTTTCCCGCCCGGCGCAGGAAGTCGCGTCGAGTTGGAAACGCGGGGGAGGGGGGAGCGAACAGGTGGGGGAGGTTCATAGCATGACATTCCCGTGCTGGAACATTCTTGGCAGATTTGTCTGTCGAAAGATTGGTGTCATCGTACTTCGCTCGATCGTGACCGGCAATTCTGATCGACGACCGCTATCAACTCTGTTTCCGCATCCACACGGCCTTGAGGTACTCGGTTTCGGGGACATCGAGAGCCACCGGGTGATCGGGGCCGGCTCCGGTGCGGGCGAGGATTTGCCACGACGATGGAGTGGCTTCCGAGCCGGCGGTCTCGCGAGGTCGGGCAGCGGCGAGGAGTAGCTTGACGAATTCGGGTTCGCTCAGCAGTCCCGAGCACGAGCAGGTCAGCAGCAATCCACCGGGGCAGACGAGTTGCATCGCCAACCGATTGAGATCGAAATGCGTGCGCTTCCCCTCGTCGAAATCGCGCCGCGAGCGAATCAACTTCGGCGGGTCGAGCACGACGACATCGAACTGCTTCCCGTTCTGCACCATGTCGCGCATGTATCCGAAAGCGTCCGCGTGGACGAAGCGAATCTGCTGTTGATTCAGTTTGGCGTTTTCACGGGCGAGTTCGATCGCGGCTTCATCGAGGTCCACGGCCGTGACTTCGGCGGCCTGTCCGAGCCGTTTCGCCTGGATCGCAAACCCGCCGGTGTAGCAGCACAAATCGAGCACCGTCTTGCCGGGGCAGAAGTTCGCCAGTCGGAGCCGATTCTCGCGCTGGTCGCAAAAGAAGCCGGTCTTGTGTCCCTGTCCGAAGTGGACGCGGAACTTCGAACCGTGTTCGGTGATGTCGACATGCGCCGGGACATTGGGCGACCGGTTCGGTTCGGCTTGAAATCCCTCCTGCCCGTGCGACTGGGCGGGAACCTGCACGAACGTGTGTCGCGTGCCGAGCAACTTCGCCAGCCGCGTGAGGATGGCATCCGATCGCTGGTACATTGCGAGGCTGTACGTTTCGGCCGACAGCACGTCGCCGTAGCGATCGACAACCAGACTGGGCAACCCGTCCGAGTCGGCGTGGATCACGCGATACGCATCGGTCACGTCGGGCAATCGCAGCACATCGCGACGCAACCGGACTGCCGCCTCCAGCCGCGCCTGCCAGAACGATTCGTCCGGAACCGGCTCGCCCAATCGCAGCATTCGCACGACGATTTCGGCGCGGGGATTGAACAGGCCGTAACCAATCTTCTGACCGTCACGCGATTCGATTGCGACGAGGTCTCCCGGCCGCGCCCAATCGTCGGCATGGTCCAGCATCTTGCGGAACACGGCGGAGTGTTGTGTGACAGTTCTCAGCCGGACGACCGGGAGCGCCGCCGCAGGGTCCACATCCAACGGCCGCTGCGTGAGAATGCTCTGCGACGTGAACGCAATGGGTGACGATTTCGGCTGCGTACGGTGACGGCGATCGGGTCGAGCGGGCTTCGAGGGCATGCGCCGATCCTACGGCATGACAACGCGAGCCGCCAGCAACAACTGGCCTTGCCCCGTTTTCGGCTTTTTGACATCTTACGCCCCGCGATTTGGAACCGTCGCGGCCCCGTCCAATCCGTCCCGTCTCCCGTCTGACCCATGTCTGGGGCCTGTGCCATTGCCAAGGAAGGAATTCTCCATGTCCCTGATTGAAAACAAGAACTGCCGTCGCTGTTTGTCCACCGTGCTGGGCCTGAGCCTGATCGCCGCGTCATCGCTGCTGGCTCAGGATGGATTTCGCGCACGCACTTCCGACTACCGGCCGACGACTCCGTCGGTCCCCACGCTGAGCGAAGCGACCGCGATCCTCGAAGCGGCCGTCCGCACGATGTACAAGAACATCGAACCGGGCAAGGACACGTCGCCGAATGAACTGCTGGCGTATGCAGACCTGCGTGCGTTGCGACTGTACACCGGAGCGCTCGAAGTTTCGGGCTGGTCGTTCGAGCAGGCGTCCACCGATTACCAGGATCTCATTCGACGCGGCGGTTATCGAGCCGGACGCGGTCAACTTGAACCGCAAGCCATCGCGTTGCAGGAAAAGTTTCGCGCGTACCGCGAGACCGTCCGCACGTTGCTCTACCGCGTCCGTTCGACTGCGGTCGCCGTCGAACATCAGGTCAGCTTCTGCGACATTCAGGTGATTCAAGAATGGCAGCAGGATGTTCTCCCGGCGTTGCGGGACACAATCGCCGCCACCGAACCGATGCTTCAGGAAGAACTGGCGTTCTTCAACGATCGCACTCCCGGCTACCGCATTCCCGGGCAGACGACGAGCAAGATTGTTCCGACCTCCGGCACGGGTGTTCCCGAAGGGGCGGTGGACGTCGCCAAGAACCCGACGTTCAAGCCGTACGCCGGGCAGGGACGCGGGCAGGGGCGCTACTTTGAAATCCGAGCCTTCGGTGGTCCGGTACGAGTTGTCGCTGTCCGGTTCCGCAGCCACGAAAACGCACTCGGCGCGTTCGCGAACACCGTCGAACGCGAGGTCGCCGTGGATGACATCGCCACACCCGGTCAGCCGCTGTACATCCCGTGCAATCGCAAACGAATGGTCGATATCAGCGACCTCGAAATCGACTGGGATGCCCAAGAAGGTGCCCGTCGCACATTCGCGATCATCGAATTGGTGGAATCCAATCCCGGCGATCGGAACTGAGACGAGAGTCATGGGAAGGACACTCTTGTCCGTCCTGCGTCGGACAGAAATGTCCAACCTGAGAAACAACGGAACCCGGCCTACCTTGGCGCCGGGTTCTGTTTTTTTGCTCTCCGAACTCTGACGAGTTCGGCCACGTCCCAATGCGTCAGTCGATATCCTTCAGCGGGATGACCTCGCTGCGATCCGGAATCATCTGCGGGCCGGAGTCCTCGATTCGCACCTCGGACACTCCCTCGGCTTCCGGATGTTCGTCCGGTATCAGCACCGGGAATTCCATGCTCAGGTCGAGCGGTGCCGGGGGCAATCCGGACGATGGTTCGGCGGGCTCCTCCAGAGTCGCTTCGACTGGTTTCGATTCGGCGGCCTTGCCGTTCTGGCGGCCATTGGCAGCCGCCTTGCCGTTCGTCCCGGAAAGCTCTTCGCACTTGAACACGTACCGCACGTCGCCGATCGACACCTCGTCTCCGGCATGCAGGTCGCTCTCGCGGACGCGGTTGCCGTTCAATCGAATGCCGTTCATGCTTCCCAAGTCACGGATCATGTAGTGATCGTCTACCTGAGCCAGGCAACAATGCCGGCGAGAGACCTTGACGCTCGTCTGCAAGACCGCGTCGCAGTCAGGATGACGGCCGATCAGCACGATCGCCTTGTCAATGATGATGGGCGATCCCACTCCCAGTGGGACCAGACGCGCCGCCATGAACTTGCTCCGAGAGCCGGCGCGGACGGGGTGAGGCCACCATCCGCAATCTGCCGCAAGCCTGCTCCGCTCCTTCGGGACAGTAAGCTTCCGTGACGTGACCACAGGCTGTCACAACCGCAACCATGATACGAGAGTCTTCCCCCCGAAAGGAAGACTGCAACCATTGGGATTTCGAGAAGGTGGGTAGAAACTGAAATCGTTCGGGCTTCGATCTCACGACCTCTCCCGCCGGAAACCTTTCGCACGTCGTCCGCTTGCCCAGCCGCTCCAATCGGAATGACCCGACCGCGTCGCGGCAGGTCCTCAAGCAAACACGTGAAGCGAAACGCCACCGGGCTTGCCCCGGTGGCTCGACGGCTTCTGCACTACTTCAAATTCTCTCCAAACTGGCTCTTGGAGTAGTGCAAAAGCCGCTAAACCACCGGGGCAAGCCCGGTGGCGTCGCTCGGTTCAGGTCTAGTTCGCGTACACGACGCCACGCTCGCCCGCTTCAACCTGACCGATCACCCACGTCCGAATGTCCTGCTTGGCGAGCAGTTGCCGGGCCTCTTAGACGTAGCGTGGCTTCACCACCATCACGAAGCCGATTCCCATGTTATAGACGCGAAACATTTCTTCGCGGTCGATATTCCCCAACCCTTGCAGCCAAGAAAAGATCGCCGGCGGATTCCACGTCGCGCGGTCGATGACGACGCGGCAGCCAGCGGGCAGAATGCGTTCGAGGTTGTCAGCCAAGCCGCCGCCGGTGATGTGGGCCAGCCCGCGCAGAGCCATCTTCTTGCCGAAGTGATCCACCAACGACAACACCGGGCGGACGTAGATTTTTGTCGGCCGCAGCAACGCTTCGCCGACCGTGGTGCCGAGTTCCGCGATCCGCTTCCCGACGTCCAGCTTCGCGACGTCGAACACGGCTTTGCGCACGAGACTGAACCCGTTCGAGTGGAAGCCCGACGATTCGAGTCCGATGACAACATCTCCCTCGCGAATTTTCTTGCCATCGATGATCCGCTTCCGTTCCACCACCGCGACACAGAACCCGGCCAGATCGAAATCGCCCGGCGCGTAGACGTCCGGCAGGATCGCGGTCTCGCCGCCAAGCAGCGCCGCGTCCGCATCGACACACCCCTCGCAGACGCCGGCGACCAACTGTTCGATCAAATCCGGATCGTCCTTCGGCAGCGCGACGTAGTCGAGGAAAAATAACGGCTGCGCCCCGAGACACAAGCAGTCGTTGACGCACATCGCGACCAAATCGATCCCCACCGTGTTGTACACGCCGGTCATGGTCGCGAGCTTGAGCTTCGTCCCCACCCCGTCGGTCCCCGAAACGAGCACGGGGTCACGGTAATTTCGACTGAACTTCTTGCTGGAACCAAGTCGCAACAACCCCGCGAACCCGCCGGGCAGGTCCATCACCCGCGGCGTGTGAGTCTTCTTCATCAAATTCGGCAGACGATCCATCGCCTGATCGTAGAGTTGCAGGTCGAGTCCGGCGTCTTTGTAGGTGAGGGATTTCATGGTGCGGGCATTCCAGCAAAACGGCAGAGCAGTCACAAGTCACTGTACGGGTTACGCCGTTGGACACTCAGGAGGCAAATCCCCACCGAACCAAGTCAGAATTGCCTCTCGCCGTTGTGTTGCTGAAAGCTTCAGTCGCATGGCCTGAAAATAAGTAAGACGAGTACCACGAAAAACCGCCGAGGAAAAATCGCATCGCTTGAATTCGGTTTTCCGCATGTCGGCCCCACTAAGATTTGCACCACAAAAGACGCTGTCGTGAATCAAGGAACCTCGAAAATCAGATTCTGTTAGGTCGCACTGGGTGAAGTCGCACGATTTGAAGTCGTTCCACGTGAGCGTCGCTTTCCGGCAAATCGCTTCACGGAAACTTACTGCCATTACCTCCGATCGTGCGATTATCACGCCAGTCAAGTCATGGCGAGAAAAGTCGATCCCGTCGCTGCCCAATAGGCAGTCTCGAAAGAACACGGGAAGATTATCCATTGGCGTATTGTTCACGCGTCGTTTCGTCTTTCATTCTGGTTTATCGCCGATCAGGTCGATGAATTCCTGTTCGGTCAGCACGGGGATGCTGAGTGTCTTCGCTTTGTCCAGCTTGCTGCCGGCCTTTTCTCCGGCCACCACGAAGGCGGTATTCTTCGACACACTGGCCGAGGGCTTGCCGCCGAGGTTGTGGATCATTTCCTCGATCTGCTCGCGGGTGAATTGCGTGAGCGTGCCGGTGACGACGATGGATTTGCCGGCGAGCTTGGCGGGTTCGGCCACGGCGACCGATCCGGCGGGAATCGGTTTGCCGAAGTGCAGGCCGAGGGATCGCAGGTCTTCCACGAGTTCGCGGGCGACTTGCGAGGCAAAGAACGCGTGGATCGTTTCGGCAATCACATCGCCGATTTCGGGGACTTCGGCGAGTTGTTCGATGGACTGGCGAGTGATTTCGTCGAGCGTGCCGAATCGGTCGGCGAGGATTTGCGCGGTGCGCGTGCCGACGTGGCGGATGGTCAAGCCCGCCAGCAGTCGCCACAGCGGACGTGATTTCGACGCCTCGATTCCGGCCAGCAGGTTGTCGGCGGATTTCTCACCCATCCGGTCGAGGGCCAGCAATTCATCTCGCCGGTCCTTCAGCCTGTAGATGTCGGCGATGCTTTTCAAGAGTCCCGCATCGACGAGTTGCTCGATCAGCTTGGTCCCCAGCCCCTCGATGTCCATTGCGGCTCGCGACGCGAAGTAGCGCAGGCGTTCGCGGAGTTGCGCGGGGCAGTTCGGGTTCTGGCAGCGAATGTACACGCCTCCTTCATCCTGCAAGACGTCGGCGTGGCATTCCGGGCAGCGATGGGGAAAGTGGAATTGCTTCTCGCTGCCGTCGCGGCGATGCTCTTCGACACGGACTACGTGCGGAATGATCTTCCCGGCCTTTTCGACGACGACCCAATCGCCGATTCGCACGCCGAGGCGGTGGATTTCGTCCCGGTTGTGCAGACTGGCGCGCGAGACAGTCGTGCGGTCGATTTCGATTGGCTTCAGATGCGCGACCGGAGTGAGTGCCCCGGTCTTGCCGACTTGCACCTCGATCTGTTCCACCTGTGTCACGGCCTCGTATTTCTCAATCTTGTACGCCACGGCCCAGCGTGGGACTTTGCTCGTGTTCCCCAGCCGTTCGCGCTGGGCGAAGTCGTTGGCTTTGACGACGAACCCGTCTACTTCGAAATCCAGTTCGTGGATGTTTTCGAGCAGCGTGTGGCAGTGGGTCATCACCGGCTCGATGTCCGGGAAGGATTGCACTCGCGGGGTACTCGGAATCCCCAGCCGTTCGACCGCGTGCAGGAAACCGAGATGATTGGCGAATTCGATTCCTTCGACGGCTCCCGCGCTGTGCGCGAAAAATCGCACCTTGCGGGCCGCGCACAGTTTGGGGTCGAGCAGCTTGAGCGCTCCGGCGGCCGTGTTGCGCGGGTTCGCGAACGGTTCTTCGCCGCTGCGCTCCTGTTCGGCTCGCAGGTGGGCGAAGTCGGGGTTGCTGATGTACGCTTCGCCGCGCACCTCCAGCAACGCGGGGTGTTGCGTCGCATCGCCGAGCAACCGCAGTGGCACCCCGCGAATTGTGCGGGCATTGTGCGTGATGTCGTCCCCCTGCTGGCCGTCACCGCGAGTTAGTGCCTGCACCAGGTGCCCGTGCTCGTAGATCAGCGACAGCGCGACGCCGTCGATCTTCAACTCGACGACATATTCGACAACTTCGCCGGGGTCGAGCAGTTTGTGGACTCGCTGATCCCACTTGCGGACTTCGTCCTCTTCGTAAACGTTCTCAATCGAGAGCATCGGGTGACGATGAACCACTGTCGTGAACCCGGCAATCGGCTGGCCGCCGACTTTGTGCGACGGGCTGTCACTCGTATCGAGTTCCGGGTGCTGCTGCTCCAGATCGAGCAGCCGCTTCATCAGCCGGTCGTATTCCAGGTCGGAAATCTCAGGCCGCGCCGCGACGTAGTACAGCGCGTTGTGCCGTTCGAGTTCGGCACGCAGGCGGGTGATTTCGTCGTGGGGGGACATGGCAGTGCAGGATGGGCACCTTGCCCGTCCGTCAGAGGTCAGGTAGTCCGGACCCCCTGGTCCGGACGGGACGACGTCCGGACCAAGGGGTCCGGACTACGGTCAGAGATCAGAAGTCGGAGGGGGCGGTCGCGGCTCGTTGCGTGGTGGCAGTTCGGATCGTTGTGCCCGGAGAGTTTGGGTGCGATCGATGGTCAGGGCCAGGAGGCCGGCGATCAGGATCGCGACGACTTCGATGACGACGAGCATGGTCCCGAAACGTTCGAGCAGTTGTGTCAGCGGTGCGAGAGGATCGCCCAGCATCGATGCCACGAGGGCGAGATTCGTCACGACGAAAATCGCCGCCAAGATCGCGGTCAGCAGGAAGAACGGGTTGCGAGCGGGTCGATTGGACATGCGGGTTTCGCGTCGGTGGCACGGGGCTTTCGCATTGCACTTGATCCGCTACCATGCTGTCAACCAACCCACGCCGCCGTGCCGCTCGCGGCGTGGAGACATTGACGCCCCACCTACAACATGCCGACAGCGCTCACCTCGTCTCCCGACCGCATGGAACCCGACCTGTCACGCATGGCGGAGTGGCGTGCCAAGCTGGATTCGATCCGCCAGCAAGCGCGCGGGAGCTACCAAAGTGGAGCCAGCGGGTTGCAGGTCGCATCGCTGATTTCGCAGTCGATGGACGATTTCATCCTCGAAATCTATCGCGAGGCGCTCCAGCATCGGACGGCTGCTCAGCGAACGACGATCGAAGAGCACGGGGCGGTGATCGCGATCGGCGGATCGGGGCGCGGCGAGATGGCTCCGTATTCCGACGTGGACCTGCTGTTCCTGCACCGGCCGAACTGCCGCCGCGTGTTCGAGCCGTTCGCGGGGGATGTGATCCGCAATCTGGGTGACGCGTGGATTTCGCTCGGTCACAGCACGAGGACTATCGGCAACGCACTGGAAATGGCCGCGGCCGAACCACAATTCCTCACCGCCCTGCTGGAGGCCCGCCTGCTGGCTGGTAACCAGCGACTGTTCGTGTCACTGCAACACAAATTGCGGCGGTACGTGCATCGCCGCCAGTCGTCCGTGTTCGCGAAGTGCGTGAAATCGCGAGAAGAGGAGCGAGCAAAATTCGGTGCGACCGTGCGGCAACTCGAACCGGAAATCAAACGCTCTCCGGGCGGCTTGCGAGACGTCCATCTCATCCGCTGGACCGGCTTCGTGCGGTTTGGAACCAGCGACATCGACCTGCTGCGCCGACAGGATGCGTTGACTCTGGAGGATGCCCAGACGTTGCAAGCCGCCGTCGAATTCCTGACGCGCATCCGGATCGACCTGCATTTTTCCGCCGGCACGGCGAGTGAAGTGTTGTCGTGGCCGGAGCAGCTTCGGTTGGCCCAGTCGCTGGGTTATCGCGACAACGAATCGCAACGCGACGTCGAGCAGTTCATGCAGACGTATTTCCGCCACAGCACGGCCATCGCGGACATTTCCGCCCGCTTCGTCGCGCGGCACGAGCCGCACACGCGAGTCAAGCGGCTGTGGAAATCGCTGTTCCGCCGGCGCAGTAACGGCATCTTTCTCGTGACGAAACACGAACTCGACGTGCTGCCCCGGTATCGCGAATCCGTCTGCCAGCGACTGGAAGATGTGTTGAAAGTGTATGAACTCGCGGCCACACACGGCGTTTCGCTGTCACCGCTGCTCGTCGAAACCATCAAGCGTGTGGTTCCGGAGTTGCCCGATGACCTGTCGCCCGAGTCCATCAAAACCTTCCTGACCATTCTGAGCTGTTCCGGCCGCGTCGGCCCCGTCCTGCGCGACATGTACAACACGGGCGTCCTCGAAAAGGTTCTGCCCGCGTTTGCACACACGCGCTGCCTGATCCAGTTCAACCAATACCACAGCTACACGGTGGACGAACACACGCTGCGCGTCGTCGAAGCCGCCGACGCACTCGCCACCAAGCCCGGTGCGTTCGGCGACGCCTACGGAGAAATCCGGCACAAGGAAATCCTGCATCTGGCCATGCTGCTGCACGACGCGGGCAAGGGGTTTTCCGGGGACCACAGCGATGTCGGACGGCGGATCGCCGGTGACATGGCGAACCGGCTGCGGCTTTCAGCGCACCAGCGCGATCTGCTCATGTTCCTCGTCCACAAGCATTTGAACATGTCGCACGTGGCGCTGCTGCACAACATCGACGACGACGACGAAGTGCTCAACTTCGCCCGCGACGTCGGGAGCCCCGAGTATTTGCGGATGCTGTTCGTGCTCACGGCGGCGGACATTCAGGGAGTTGGACCCAACGCGTGGACCGATTGGAAGGGGTTGTTCCTCACCCAACTGTACGAACGCGCCATGCTGGCCCTCAGCGGCGAAGATCCGCACACGCACGATGCGGAACGACTCACACGGCTGCGTGCGGAGGTGCTCCCGATCTTGAATTCGCCGGGCAACGGCAGCGGCGAGCCGTGGACGGACGAATCGCTGGCCCGCTATTTCGACACCTTCGCGAGGCACTACCTGCTGTCGACGCCGGCGTCTCAAATCGCCGCCGACCTGCGACACATTCAGAAGTTGAACGCCGAACAGGTCATCGTCGAGGGGCGATACGATGCCACGTCGAAAACCGTCGAGTACCGTGTGCTGACACTCGACACGATCGGCTCCGGCTGCTTCAGCAAAATGGCCGGCACGCTGGCCGCCAAGCGGATGCAGATTCTCTCGGCGACAATCAGCACGAGTACCGGCGGAATCGTGATCGACAGTTTTCGCGTGGTGGACACGGACCATGCCAAAACCATTCCAGAGTTCCGGCTCGATGAAGTCAAATCGGCCATCCGCGACGTGCTGTTGGGACGCGACAACGTGGAGAGCCTGTTCCGCCGCTCGTCCCGGTTCACCGTCCCGGTCCCCGTGCTGACTGGTCGACGCGAGGCGACTCGCGTGGCGATCGACAACGATTCATCGGTCCAGTTCACGATCATCGACGTCTTCGCCCACGACCGGCCGGGGTTGCTGTACACGATCACCGCCTGCCTGCGGGATCTCGGACTTTCCGTCTCGCTGGCGAAAATCGGGACCAACCGCGACCAGGTGCTGGACGTGTTCTACGTCACCGACCGCGGGGGAGCAAAGCTCCTCGCCGAATCACGGCTGGACTCGATTCAACGCACGCTCGTCGAACGGATCGAAGAGTTCGAGCGGAACGGGTTCGCCGCGTGAACTGTGTCGTGGACCAACTGAGCGGAATTGACACGTAGCCGCACTCGCCAGAGTGCAGGCGTCCCGGGTTCTGGCGAAACGCAGCAATCTTTAATCGAGCACTACAGCGCTCCCTTGCCCGTCAGCACCACTCCCACCGTACGGAACATGATTTTGAGATCGTTCCACAGGCAGCAATTCTGAAGGTACAGCAGGTCGAGCGCCACCTTTCGACGAAAACTCTGGATGTCGTTGTCGTACCCGTTGATCACCTGCGCCACACCGGTGAGGCCGGGTTGCAGGCCGAGTCGCTGGAGGTAATCGGGGATCTCATCCGAAAGCCTTTGGATGAACTCCGGCCGCTCGGGGCGAGGCCCCACCAGCGACATCTGGCCCCGCATCACGTTCCACAACTGCGGCAGTTCGTCCAGCCGCGTCTGGCGAAGAAACCGGCCAATCGAAGTCACGCGCGAATCCCCCTTCGTCGCGAACTGGGCACCATGCTTCTCGGCATCGACGCGCATCGTCCGAAATTTGTAGAGCACAAATGGCTTGCCGAATGCCGTATCCTGTCGGCGGTCGGCTTCTGGATCGCGCCGATCAAAACCCACCGGCAACGGATCGGGCTCCTTCGGAAAGCGACGATCGGTGCGCGTCCCACGCAGATTCAACCCGGTTCGCACCTGTCGAAAAATGATCGGTCCCGGAGACGTGACCCACACGGCCAACGCCACCAGCGCCATCACGGGCAGCAGCAGCACGAACATCGTCGAGGAGACGACGAGATCGAACGTCCGCTTCATCACGCGCGTCCGCCAACTCAGACAGCAAATCGTTTTTCGCGGCCGCTCCAGCTTGAGATACAGCAACCAGTCAGCCGCCGGCATGTCTTGCGGCAGACCATATTTTTCAACCAGATCGGTCAACCCGCCAGGCGCAGCGGTGACGGGCGTTTGAACGGACGTTTCGGTGCTCATGCCCCAAACCTAGGCCACGACCCGACGATGTCAAGCGGCATCATGGCCGCTGAGGACAGGTGGGATCACGCGGCCCATGTCTGCCGACTACGATTGTTACGGCCAGATCATACTCCCCTCTCCCCTTTTGGCGAGAGGGACGCTCGTAGTCCGGTCCCCTTGGTCCGGACGAGTCCGTTCGCGCCGGTCGTAAACGACGTCGTCCGGACCAAGGGGTCCGGGCTACGTCGTCACCCGCCCTACGCTTTCTGCGCC
>JACRIH010000107.1 GCA_016235885.1 Planctomycetales bacterium
CGAAAATCTGAACCGTCTAGGTCACACTGAAAACGACTCCCGACCCCTTCGTGGACGCCAAACCACAGCGGCTGGCCGGGCTTCACTTTCACTTGGTGAAACACCTGCCGCACGCCGAGTTTCGCGAGCACCGATGGGACGAGATCGAGCTTGCCGGCCGATACACCGCCGGAGAGCAGCAGGATGTCGTAGTCGAGTCCCGCCGCGATGCGTTCGCTCAGGTGATCCAAGTTGTCGCGGGCGATGCCGAGCGGGACTGGTTCGGCACCGGCCAGTTTGAGTTGAGCCACCAGCATCGTTTCGTTCGAGTTGCGAATCTGTCCCGGTCCCGGAATGCGATCCACGGAGATCAATTCATCTCCCGTCGCGAGGACCGCCACGCGCGGCCGTCGATGCGCGGCGACGTGACTGTGACCGAGTTCCGCGAGGCACGCCAATTCCTGCGGCCGCAACATTCGACCCGGTTCGAGGACTCGCGACCCGGCGCGATGCGAAGCGCCGCGCTTCAGGATGCTCCGCCCCGCCTTCACCGGCGACGTGTCGATTTCGATTTCGTGTTCCGACAGCGCCCGCGTGTGCTCGACCTGCACGACGGCGTTGGCCCCGTCAGGCAACGGCGCACCGGTCATCAACCGCGTCGCTTCGCCCGGCCCAACGGATCGCGATGGCAGGTGCCCGGCCATCACCTCGTCGATCACTCGCAGCCGCGCTTGGCCTGTCGTCACGTCGGCCGATCGGACCGCAAACCCGTCCATCAACGACTTGTCGAACGGCGGCGAATCGCGATCCGCCACGATCGCCTCGGCCAGCACGAGGCCGAGCGCGTGCGCCAGCGCCACACGCTCGGCGGCGAACGGTTCGACTTCGGCCACTATGGCCGCGAGGGCTTCGGCGACGGTCAGCATCAGGGGGATTTTGAATTTTGGATTTTGAATTTTGGATTTGTTTGAGATTTGAGATTTGAGATTTGAGATTTCCCGCTCGGGAGGTGCAAATCCACCCGCTCGTGCATTGAATACAGGCGAAAGCCCGCGCCGTCGGGAACGAGGACACCGCTCGATTTGTTTTCGCGGAGCAGTGGGTTACCGGGGTATTTCGTCCAGTGGATCAGGTCGGGAGACGACGCGATGCTCGTGGACCATTCGCGTGGCTTCGTTTCGCTGCCGGTGCCGTGGATGATCGCGAAGTAGCGGTCGCCGCGCTTCACGATCTGGTTGAGCGCGATCATCAGCTTGTCGTAGTCGGACGGGCCGGGAACGAGGACCGGTTCATCCTGGACGTTGGTCCAGCGCTTGAGGTCCGTCGATTTCGCGAGCCAGACGCCGGCATCGCGGCGTTCGTAAAACAAGTGCCACGTCCCGTTTTCAAACCACGCCGTCGGCGTGCCGAATGGTCCTTCGCTGAGCGGCTGGCCATTAACGGTGCGAATGTCGAGCGTGCCGTGCCGCTTCCAGTTGACGCGGTCCTTCGACGTGAGAAGCTGAGCGTGGTCGTTCAGCCCTTCGGCGAACATGAAGTACGTGTCCCCTTGCTTCACGACCATCATGTCTTCGACCCAGTGGTCGCGGATCAGCGGGTTGTTCGGGTGCCGCGTCCATTTGATACCGTCGGGCGATGTGCCATAGCCGAGGAGCCGAATTCCATCCGGCGTGCCATCGTAGCCGGTGTACCAGAGGTGCCACGTATCCCCTTCGCGGAGGATCCAACCTCGCTCGCGAATCTTCACGTCCCACGCACCGGGACCAGCGCTGGCGAAAATCGGGTTGCCTTCGGCCGCGGTGAATCGAGTCAATTCCGGCGGGAAGTCGTCGTCCGCTGCGATGGCTGTCGAGGCGACGAACAGGAACAGAGGCAGGCAGAGGCGTAGGGTGGGACCAGCGCAGCGCAGGCCCACCATGTGCATCGTCCCCTGGTGGGCCTGCGCTCGCTTCGCGAGCTGGTCCCACCCTACGAACTGTTCACCATCCACCGTCCACCGTCCACTATTTCGTCGCGACATCGAATGTCTTCCCTTCCAGTTGCTCGACCGCTTTCCGCAAATCTTCTGGAATCGGTCGCGGTCGGTTTGCGGTGTAATCGAAGACGACGAGCGTGGAGAAACCGTCGGCCGCGATGGCTTGATGCGCGTCGCTGAACACGGCGTATTCCATGATCAGGCTCGTGCGGCCGAACTTCGTGATCCGGGCACCGACGTGAATCGTGTCCGGGAATTTGATTTGTTTACGGTAGTTGCAACTGATTGCCGCCAGGATCGGCGCGATCTTGGCTCCGTCACGATTCATCGCCAGGCCGACTTTGTCGCCGTACACGATCCGAACCGTTTCGAACCAGCGGAGGTAGACGGTGTTGTTCACGTGCCCGAATGCATCCTGTTCACCCCATTGCACGGGGAGCGTGACGATGACGGGATAGTCGGCCAACGGTCGCGAGGTTTCATTCATTTCGATCCGGTCAGCGTCAGCCGCGCCGTCCCCTTCACCTTGTCACCGTAATTGCTCATGCCATCGAAAGTGAGATCGAGCGTTTTGTCCTTGAGTTTGCCCTGGAACGAGTGCTCGAACACCTTTTTTTTCTCTGTGGCGAATTCGAGCGAGTTCCCGTCCAACGTGCCATCAACACTGGCAGTGTTCTTCTCGCCAAGTTTGAGGAGTCCTTGGAATCGATTCCCCGAGCGACTGGTGATTCTCAACGACACCTCGAAGGTGGCCCCTTTCGGCACCTTGGGCGAGGGATCATTGTGCTTGGGTCCGACCCACATCGAATCCTTGACGAGCAGCCGGTCGAGGTCCGAGGACGATCGGGGGTTGGCGAGGAAGTCTTTTTTCTCCTTCTCGACGGCGTCGGCCTCGGGATCTTTCTTGGCCATCAGATACTCTTTGATGGCCGCGACGAACGCTGATTCAACTTTGTCCTTCGCCTGCTTGGTGGACATGGTGTACGTCGTGGTGGAAACCGCCTTCGGCAACATCCCGTCGTCCAGAAATGCGGTCCTCTCGGCCTTCACCTGATCGACAAGTTTCTTGTTCCCCACGGTCCGGGCCGATTCCTCCTTGCGATCGAGAGCTTCGATGAGCGCCTTCCGCTGGGTTTCGATTTCAGTCAGGTACGTTTCCTTGGCGTTGTCGAGACGCACTCGGACGGGATCGGCCGCGTTGGCTGGCAGCACGGACGACGCCAGCCACGAGCAGATTCCCACCAGCATCAATTGCCGAGCAGTTGCCATGCTGTGGTCCCCCTCAGTTTGAAGATGCGGATTCGACCGCGAAGCCGCAGGCGTCAGGTTACGCAACCGGCGGCGGGCGGTCCAGAGGCCGTGAATGCTTCCGGAGTCGGATGGTAACGCACGGAGACCTCCGTTAGATTGCCCGCCATGCCGAACCAACCCTTCGCCACCGCTCCCGTGCCGTCGCCGAACATGCCGTCCGGCATTCCGTTCATCGTCGGGAACGAAGCGGCCGAGCGCTTCAGTTACTACGGCATGCGTGCGATTCTCGTCACGTTCATGACCAAGTATCTGTTTGATTCGCAGGGCACGCTGGCCCCGATGACTGGCGAGCAGGCCAAGGCGGTGTTTCACACGTTCAGTTGGGCCGTGTATTTCACACCGATTTTCGGGGCCATCATTGCCGACGTGTTTTTTGGCAAGTATCGCACCATCGTGAGTTTGTCGATCGTGTATTGCCTCGGCCATTTAGCCCTCGCCCTGGACGAAACGCGGATGGGCCTGATGATCGGTCTGACGCTGATCGCGATGGGTTCGGGAGGGATCAAGCCGTGCGTGTCGGCTCACGTGGGGGACCAGTTCGGGAAGCAGAACAAACACCTGGTCGAACGTGTCTTCGGCTGGTTCTATTTCGCGATCAACTTTGGGTCGTTCTTTTCGACACTGCTGACGCCGTGGCTGCTTGAAAGCTTTCCTGCCTGGCTGCGCGAGAACCTGTCGCCGGAAATGGTCAGCCGGTTGGAACCGGTCGAGCGGATCGGTGCGCACGTGGCGTTTGGTGTGCCGGGGTTGCTGATGTTGATCGCGACGTGGGTGTTCTGGCTGGGTCGCTACCGATTCGTCCACATTCCGCCGCGCGGTTGGAATGAGGTCAGAGTCTCGCTCGCGGGTGAGGGAGGCAAGGCCTTGCTGCGGCTGGCACCGGTCTTCGTGTGCGTGGCCGTATTCTGGTCGCTCTACGACCAGACAGCTTCGGCGTGGGTTCTGCAAGCCGATAAAATGGATCGCCACTGGATGGGAGTCAATTGGTCGTCGGCTCAGGTGCAGGCGATCAACCCGATCCTCGTGCTGGTGTTCATCCCCCTGTTTTCGTACGGCATCTACCCGGCCATTCACCGCGTGTTTCCGCTCACGCCACTGCGCAAGGTGTCGATCGGATTCTTTCTGACGTTCGCGTCGTTTCTCGTACCGGTCTGAATCGAGCAGCAGATCGCGCGCGGTGCGACGCTGTCGATCTCGTGGCAAGTCTTCGCGTACGTGATTATCACGGCGGCGGAAATCATGGTGTCGATCACCTGCCTGGAGTTTTCGTACACGCAAGCGCCGCGCGCGGTCAAATCGCTGGTGATGGCGCTGTACCTGTCATCGATCTCGATGGGAAACGCTTTCACAGCCCTCATCAACGTGTTGATCCAGGACGAACACGGCAAGAGCCGGCTGTCCGGGGCCGACTATTACTTGTTCTTCTCCGGAGTGATGTTGCTGACGGCGATCGGATTCATTTTCATCGCCCGCAGCTACCGGGGACAGACGTATTTGCAGGAGTGAGCGGACGATGATGGCGTGGCCGAAAGAATAACGGATTCAGGCGAGCGGGGGGCGTTAGCCCCCTGGTTGATCGTCTCTCGTCACGC
>JACRIH010000102.1 GCA_016235885.1 Planctomycetales bacterium
CTAACGCCGCCCGGCTCGCCTGAATCATCCGGGGTAAGGGAGAGGGGAGGTGAATACGTTCGCGATTCAATCGACCGCGTCAACGTGACGAATACGTCCTCCAAACTGGGTGCAATCGGCCGCAATGACGCCACGTCCCGATTCACGCCGAGCCGCTCGAACAGCGCCGCCTCGTCGACTTCATCCTTCGCCAGCAAATGAATCGTCTGGCCAAACAATGTGGCATCAACGACGCCGTCGATCCGTCGCAACTCCGAGAGCCGAGTTGTCGGTGCAGCGATTTCCAACTCAAACCGTCGCGTCCCGCTCGGCGTGACTTCGGGAAGTTGTTTCAATTCGTCCGGCTGACCGCAGACGATCAGCCGCGATGCGTAGATGTACCCCACGTCCGAACAGCGCTCCGCCTCGTCCATGTAGTGCGTCGTGACAAACAGTGTCACCCCCCGGCCGGACAACTCGAACAGCAAGTCCCACAACGAACGCCGGGCCACCGGGTCGATCCCCGCCGTCGGTTCGTCCAGAAACACGACATCCGGTTCATGAATCAACGCACAAGCCAGCGCGAGCCGTTGCTTCCAACCACCCGACAGCGTCCCCGCGAGTTGATCCAACCGGTCACCGATCCCCGTCAGTTCCTGCACCGCGAGAGATCGCTCGGCCAGCCGCTCCGGGCTGAGATCGTAGATGCGCCCGTAAAACTCCAAGTTCTCGCGTACGGACAGGTCGGCGTACAGGCTGAACTTCTGCGACATGTACCCGATCCGCCGCTTGATCTCCTCCGTCTCCAGCGCCGCATCAAACCCCAGCACCGTCGCTTCGCCCGACGTCGGTTGCAGCACGCCGCACAGCATGCGGATGATCGTGGACTTGCCGCTCCCGTTCGGCCCGAGCAACCCAAAGATCGCCCCGCGCCGCACTTGAAAGCTCACATCGTTGACCGCCACGAGCGAACCAAACCGGCGACTGAGGTGCCGGACGTCGATGACGGGTGAGTCGAATGTTGACATTATTTGGTCTCTATCAAACTCCCCTCGCCCCCGCAGGGGGAGAGGGGCTGGGGGTGAGGGGCCGACATCAGGTTGACGTGATTCATGAGTGACACTCAGAGACGCTCGCCCCTCACCCCCTAGCCCCCTCTCCCCGTGCCGGGGAGAGGGGGAATCATTTTCCCTTGCCCAGCCACACATCCGCCGCCATTCCCGGTCGCAACCGATCGAGGCCGGATTCCAGGTTGACTTTGATTCGGAATACCTGTTGCGACCGATCGTCCGGTGTCTGCACGTTGCCCGGTGTGAACTCGGCCTGGCGCGAGACGAACGTGATGCGACCGGCAAACTTCTCGCCGGGGTAACTGTCCACGGTGACGGACACGGCGTCTCCCACCTTTACGGACAACCGATCTTCCGGCACGTAGGCTCGCACCCAAAGATGCGTCGTGTCCATCAACGAAATCGCGGGCGAGTTGGCTCCGACGAGGCTGCCGGGCTGAAGTTCCACCGCCTCGACGACGCCGTCCACGGGAGCCTTGATGACCAACTCTTCGACCTGCCGCTCGATCACACGCACGGCCGCGTCCGCCGCTTCGACCGCCGCCCGCGCTTCGGCCTTTTCCTCGTCGCGGTAGCCCCGCTTGCGAAGCTGCCATTCTTGATCCGCCTGTTCAAGTTGAGCACGCGCCTCGTCCAATTCTTCCTCGCGTGTGCCCGTTTTCAATTTGTTCAGCTCTTCGCGCCGAGTCGTCACCATCGCCCGCGCGACACGCAACTCGCTGACGGCCCGGTCCATCTCCTCTTGCGCCGCCACCTGTTTGGCCAGCAGCGATTCGATGCGTTGGTGCCTGAGCTTGGCCAATTCCATCTGAGCCTCGGCCAGTTCGAGTTGCGATTCCGCGGTCGCGAGATCTTCGTCCCGCGCTCCCTTGACCAGCTTGCGCACGACGGCATCGAGCTGATCGTGTTTCGCCTTCGCCTGCGCCTTCTCTTCCACCCGGAACCCGTTCGTCACCCGTTCGAGTTCCGCCTGAGCTTGACCAAGTTGTGCCTTGGCCTGCGCGAGCAATTCGCGAAGCTGAAACGGCTCCAACTCAATCAACGGATCGCCGGTTTTCACCGCTTGCCCCTCGACCGCCCGCACCCGAGCCACTCGCCCGCCAACTCGCGACCCAATCCGGATCTCGTCCGCTTCAATGGTCCCGGAGACTTTGAGTGGCACGTGACGTTGCTGGCTGTAGACCAGCAGGCTGATGAGGACGACAGCCGCAGCGGCGGCACCAAGGGCACGTTTGGGCATTGCAGCACGCTCCGATTTCGTTGAGCGACGAGTGTAGGATGGGCACTCTTGCCCGTCCGCCTTTTGTCCGTTGCGTATCGATAAACGACGGACGGGCAAGAGTGCCCATCCTACGCTCGATCAAACAATCAACAGATTCACGATCCAATTCAAAATCAACAACGTCAGCACTCCGTAGATCGCCGCGTTCGTCCAGGTCCGATCGAAACGGATGCGCACCGGCCTCCGCATCGCGACCAGACGATACGGAATCTGCGCGGCCACGACCGCGGCGAACAGCCAGCCCAGCCGATGCGACTCCCACGAAGACCGCACATCGCCATGAAACACGTGAATGAAACTGCGCGTCAACCCGCACGCCGGGCAGTTCACCCCGAACCAACTGCGGGAGAAACAACTGTGCGGCAGCGGCCGCTCGGGAAATCCAATCAGCGCGACCCGTTGACTCGGCAAAACCTGCAACAGACACGCGGCCAACACCACGGCCCCGGACAGCAGCAGCATGGCACGATGATGGCTAAGCTCGGCGCGATCCATGTCCAGCAGTCTAACTCAGCCGCTGTAGGTCGTCACTTCACGGCCAGTCGCCCTCTCACGTAGGGAGCTGTCACCGATTGTTCGACCAGCGCCACCTGTTCGGGCGTCCCCTGTGCAACGACTCGACCTCCGTTCGGTCCCGCTTCGGGACCGAGGTCGATCACGTAATCGGCAGCCGCGAGAACGTCGAGGTCGTGCTCAATCACGATCAGCGAGTGCCCGCCTTCCAGCAGCATGTCGAAACATGCCAGAAGCCGTCGCACGTCGGCCGGATGCAGGCCGACCGTTGGCTCGTCGAGGACGAACAGCGTCTGCGAACGGTTTCCTTTCGCGAGGCAGGCGGCCAGTTTGAGCCGCTGGCACTCGCCGCCCGACAATGTGTCGGCCGGCTGACCGAGCGTGAGGTATTCGAGTCCCACGTCGATCAAATGTTTCAGCCGTCGCTGCAACCGCCGTTGACCACGAAAGAACGCGAACGCTTCTCGCACCGTCAGGCCGAGCACTTCGGCGATGCTCAGACCGCGATACTTCACGTCCAGGATTTCGCGACGGAACCGCGTTCCCTGACAGTCGGGACACGTCATCGACACGTCGGGCAGGAATTGCAGGTCGATCGCCAGCGTGCCGAGTCCCGCACACGTCGCACAACGCCCGCCGGCTGACGAATTGAAACTGAACTGCCCCGCCGAATAGTTTCGCAATCGCGCTTCCGCCGACTCCGCGAACAACCGCCGCACGTCACCCAACAATCCGAGGCAACTCGCCGCGTTCGTCCGCGATGACCGACCGATGGGCGACTGATCCACAAGAATCACGTCGCTGACCTGTTCCGCGCCGAGCAGTTCGTCGAACGCTCCTGCCGCATCTCCCGACCACGGTCGCTCAAGTTTTCGACACAGCGCGGGAACAAGCGTCTCGACAACCAGGCTACTTTTCCCGCTGCCGCTCACTCCGCTGACGACGCACAAGACCCCCAACGGAAAGGCGACGGCGACGTTTTGCAGGTTGTTGTGCCGCACGCCGACCAGCCGTAACGGCTCACCTCGTGGCACGCGCCGGGAGGACGGGTTTGCGGTGACACCAACCCGAAGCGTCAGCGAGGGAGTCTCGCCATCCGATCCTCGCTTACGCGTCGAGTTAGTATGCCGTAACTCGGCCGCGGTGGCCGAGGCGTCGCAGTTCGCGAGTTCGCTTGGCGGCCCAGCAAACATCACGGTGCCACCTTCGCGACCAGCGCCCGGCCCGAGATCCACGACGTTATCGGCCTGCGTCAACACGTGGAGATCGTGTTCCACGACGACAACCGAGTTGCGGTCATCTCGCAGTCGCCGGATCGCGGTCAAAACTCGCTCGACATCGCGAGCGTGCGCACCGGCGGTTGGTTCATCGATCACGAACAGAGTGTTCACGAGGTTGGAACCGAGGGCTGCCGCGAGGGTCAACCGGCGGGCTTCGCCTGTGGACAGCGTGTGCCATGCGCGGTCGAGCGTCAGGTAGCCCAAGCCGATTTCCACCAGGTCGCCCAGCCGCGACCGCAGTTGATTCACGACCAAACTCACTTCCGTGACCGGGCTGTTCGTCGACTGCCACACGGCAATGAATTCGGCTGCGTCGCCAATCGTCAACTCGCACAGTTCGGCCACGTTTTGTGACGCGAATCGCACCGACAACGCGTCCGGTCGCAGACGTTGTCCAGCGCACGTCGGACAGTGTGTCCCGTCACCCGCGGCCCCCAACCCATGACACGCCGGACACGCTCCCAATGGAGAATTGAAACTGAAGAGCTTCGGTTCCGGCGGTGGAAAGTCTCGCCGGCAGCCGGAGCATCGCCAATCGTTGCGGAACACTTGGCGGTTCCACGTCCGGCCGTCGAGAGCAATGGACTCAGCGCTTTCCGTGGACTCGACCAACAACACGCACTCGCCGTCGCCGTGCTCGAATGCGATTTCCAAACTCTCGACGAGCCGCTCGCGACCGCCCGGTCCGACCGACAGCCGATCGATGACGACCTCCCATTCGTCGCGCTGCCGCAGTTCGTCGAGTGACACGTCGTCCACCGATCGAGTTTGTCCGTTGATCGCGATCCGGGTGAAACCGGACTCACGCAACGACTGCATTCGCTGATCGGCGGCACCGGAAGCGTCTCCGTCACCCCGCGACACGAAGCCAATTTGAAATCGCGTGCCCGGTGGCTGTATCTGCAACAACACCGTGATGGCATCCGTGGTCGCGGGACGGATCGGGATACCGCATCTCGGACACGACACCTCCCCCGCGCGGGCCAACAGGATCCGCAGCCGGTCGTGAATCTCCGTCACCGTGGCCACCGTGGCCCGGCGCGAGCGATTCGGCGCACCGACTTGCGGGCGAATCGCGACGGCCGGCGGAAGATGGTCAATCCGGTCGGCCGCGGGACGTTCGAGCCGCTCCAGAAATTGACGCGAGGACGTCGAAAACGTCTCGATGTAACGGCGCTGCCCCTCGGCGTACAGCGTGTCAAACGCGAGGCTGCTCTTTCCGGCTCCGCTCACGCCCGAGATCACCGTGAGCCGCCCCAACGGCAGGTCCACGTCGACCCCCTTCAGGTTGTGAACCCGCACCCCGCGAAGCTCGATCTGCCGTCGAGTGCTCATGCCGGCCGATGCTAGCGCCGGTCGAGAGTGAATGCAACGCGCGCCGAAAGTGTAGCCCGCTCTCGCCGAGAGCGGAGGATCGAGCACGGCTCTCGGCGAGAGCCGGCTACACTTCAGGCCACCTTCGGCTGGTCGATGACATCCAGAGCCATCGCTGTCACAGGTAGCGCGGCGGCGGTCTCTCGGTGGCGGGGCCCGAATAGTGGCGACAGGAGCGAGTGCAGGCGTGGCATCAGGTATTGCCAATTGGCACTCAGCCAGGGCCAGCGCCAGTAGTAGTGACGAAAACAATCCTGATGCAGAGCGACCATCTGCTCGGTCGTAAGGTTTTCATACTTGAGATTCGGCGTGTAGACGTCGTACCGGCTCCAATCGCGGCTGTCGATCTGACCCTGAATGTCGTCGAGGAATTCGGTGCCGGGGTAGGGCGTGCAGACGTTGAAGTTCGCGACAAACGGATTGACTCGCTTGGCGTACCGCAGCACCGCGCGGATGCTCTCCCGCGTGTCCTCGGGAAAGCCAATCATGAACCCGGCCACAACCCGAATCCCCAGTTCGCGGCACATGTCGACGAAATGACTTTGCTTGTCGTTACGGATCGGTGCCCGATGGTACTTGAGCAGCGTGTCGCGGTTGGGAGTCTCGATGCCGACGGTCACCGAGGTCAGTCCCACGTCCCGCAGAATCCGCAGCGTCTCCCGCGGCAGCAGTTCGATGCGGCTCTCGACGGAAAACTGAATCTTGCGTGGCAGATTTCCGATGTGCTCCGCGATTTCGACCAGATGTTTCTTGTGCGCACCGAACAGCGGATCGCGAAACTTGAACGAGCGGAAGCCGTAGGTGTCGTAATCGTGTCGGATTTCTTCGGCGACTGAGTCTGGCGAACGGGTGCGGACTTTGTTTTCGAGGATGATGTACGGGCAGTACGAGCAACTCAGCGTGCAACCGCGGCTCGATTGAACGTACGCCGTGGGGAATTTCCAAAAATCATATCCCACCCGAAACCGCTGGTGTGGGAAGGGCGACCAGTCGGGAAACGGCAGGTCATCGAGATTCGCGATCGTGCCGAGTTGGACTGCACGCTCCGTCGATGACAGCACGTCGTCCCACTTCGCCGCGAGTTGTTCTGGTTCGCCCGCCAAGACCTGACAGTTCAAATCGGCGAACGCCTCGGGGATCGTGCTGGCGACCTGACCGAGCACCAGAACTCGCGACTGCGGCCACCGCGTGTTGATTTCACGGATGAGTGTCCGCTCCCGTGGCACGGTCATGAGAGCCGGCAAAAACACATGCGCGTCGGCGGGGGCCAGTTCGTCCAAACAGTATTCGACAGTGTGCCCCAGCCGCTTCAGTCCCGCGGCGAGATACCCCAGTGCCAATGCACTGGGGCGAATGTCGCGGTTGAAGAAGTGTTCGATAACTTTCCCGCGGACGGACCGTCCACGGAACGTTCCAACTCCAAATCCGCCGGCAAAGTCTTTGAAGACGCCTCCTTGGCGGGTGTCACACAACGCGATGTGCATGAAGTGGGGACGCCTTGTTCGCAGAGCTTTTCGGATCACTACCGTGACCCATCGGCAGACCGCGCGTCGGTTCGTGACGCTCCATTTCTGAATGCAACCTGTGCCGACACAGGTTGTTTTTCGGCAAAGATTGCCGGAAGCGGCGGGACTCTAATCCTGACCGCGACTTGACGTCAAGACGTATCGATTGTGCATGTTGTGCTGGCCGCCCCACGCGTCCAGACACAATTTTTTCAGACGACTGTTGCCTTTTCGCCACACGGCCCAGATTCGAGCTATGGATTATTCATCCCCATCAATTGCCGTCACCATCCCCAGCCTCGAGGTGTCTCATGCTTCCCGTCTCCCAGACCCGCGACTGCGAAGTCGCCAATCTGCAAGCACTCGTGGATGTCACGTTCGCCCGCAACCTCACTCTGGCAGGACGCCACATCCGAGTCGAGACGCACGCCGATCACGTCGTTCTCCGCGGCTTCGTCCGCAGCTATTATCAAAAGCAAATGGCGCAGGAGACGCTAAACAGCATCCCCGGCGTGCGGTTGATCCGCAACGAAATTGAAGTCATTTCGCCGTAGCCAGGGAACGCGACTGCGATCACTTCCCAACGGTCGTGGTCCGGACCACGACCATCGGGAAACTGTATCGTGCCCGCTCCTATGCGGCTTGCGCAGGGGTGGATGTCACCGCACCCGCCGACAGGCATTCCAGAATCGCCTCGGCAGCCCGCTGGGTGGCACCGGCCACACACACCTGTCGTCGTAGTTCATCCAGTTCGGCGACTTTTTCACGATGTGCTTGGGGATCGACCAACCAGCCGTGTAGTGCGGCGGTGATTTCTCTCAAGGCTGGCTCGACGTCGCCGGAAATCAAGAATTCCGGAAACACTTCCCGTCCGGCGATCAGGTTTGGCAGCGAAATGTAGTCACAGGTGAGCACCAGCCGGCCAATCAAACGATCCACACGGCTGATGTGAAACTGCACGACCGCAGGCGTCCCGCGAGCCAACACTTCCAGGCTAACCGACCCGGAGACCATCAGACACACGTCCGCAACCTCAATGATTTCGGAGGTCCTGCCGATGTGAAACTCGATCGCGGGCCGATGGTGGACGGTGGACGATGGGCGGTGAACGGGATCGGACGCGGCCTCCATCGACCACCGTCGCTCCGCGAATGCTCGCCAGTGCAGTTCGCACGTCTGCCGTTGCGATTCCTTGTAGCAGGCCACGAGAAACCGCAACCCGGGATTCTGCTGATGCAATCGGGCGACGACTTCCAGTTGCAGATCGAAGTTGAGGTCCAGCTCGGCGTTCCGCGACCCCGGGAGAATCGCGACGACGGGAGAATCTGAGATTTGAGATTTGAGATTTGGGATTCGGACCACGCGATCCTCCACCTGCGATCCTCGATCCACGGCGCGATCGAAACGGTCGAGAAAGTTGTGATCGAGTGGGCGGGAGGCAACATCATCGAAGAAGGGATGCCCCACGTAAGTCGCGTTCACACCACGTGCGCGATACCAGTCGAATTCGAACGGCAGGCATGCCAGCACGCGGTCGACATATTTTCGCACGCGGCGAATCCTCCACGATCCCCACGCCCAAAGCTGCGGAGGCAGGTAGTAAACGACGGGAATACCGGCACCGCGGGCGAATCGCGCCACCCACCAATTGAAACCGGGACAGTCCACCAGCACGACCAGGTCGGGGCGCTCGGTTCGCAGGTATCGCCGAGCCTGCCACAGCAGCCGCAGGAACTTGCCAAGGAGTGGCAGCACCAGAAGGATGCCCATCACCGCGAGATCGGTCAACCGGAACAGATTTTCAAAGCCTTGCTGCTCCATCAACGGCCCACCGAAACCGGAGATTTGTAATTCCGGTCGGCGGCGACGCAGCTCGGCAATCAACTTTGACGCGTGCAGGTCGCCGCTCGGTTCGCCAACGGAGATGAAGACGTGCATGGGCGGGCGATCTGTGTCAGGCGGCATCGCGATTCGACTCGGTGTTTTCACCGTGCGACTGGCACCACGAGCAACACGTCCGATCCGCCAGTCGGCCGGCAATGACGGCGTAATCGAACCACTGCTGACGGCCGATCGGCTGATTGGGAATCTTTAATGTGGCCGTCAGATAGCCGGGGCGCGGTTGATGTTCGACAATCCAGCGCCACGCGACCGGAGGTGTCAGCCAGTCGTTCAGGTACACGACGCGGCAGGCTCCTGGAAACGCGGCCAGGTGGAGAGAGAGACAATTCGGCAAGTGCCAGTCGTCGTGCGGTCCGCCGTCATGGTCCTCGCGGGCCAACAGCACAAGTTCACCACCGGGACGCAGCGTCGCCAGCAGGTTCGCGGTCGTGGCGTGGGCGGCGAAACTCAGCAGGTTGTGCTGATGCGCTGCCAGATCGCGAGCCAGCACGAATTCGAAATAGTGATCGGGCACCGGCAGTGATTGATCGGGATCGGCGCAGAAGTAGTCGATGTGCGGTGCGGCCTGTCGCGCGGCGTGAATCATCGCCGGCGAAGCGTCGATCCCCACCGTTTCCACTGACAGCAGGTCGAGGAACCGCGTCAGTTCACCAGTACCGCAGCCGACATCGAGCAGTCGTCCGCCCATGCCGAGATGCTGCGGCAGAAACAGATGCCGCAGCAAGCGTCGCGGCAATCCGGGGTCAGCATCCGTGGACGAATTCACCGAATTGAAAAGTGATGACCAAAGCACAGTCGGCATCCTTGCCAGAGCTTGCGGAACCGCGACCCAACGACGTGGGGCAGGGCGGGAGTCTACTCGTCTCCGGCCGAAAGGGTCAAGAAGAGCCTTCCGCCGTCGAAAGGA
>JACRIH010000103.1 GCA_016235885.1 Planctomycetales bacterium
GGGGGGGGGGGGGCGCGGCCCCCTCGGCTCCCGACCTTCCTCAGGGCTTGGTCCCGAGACGCTCTCCCCTCACCCCCGACCCCTCTCCCCCTGCGGGGGCGAGGGGAGTTCTCGCTTCACCCTTCCACAACCGCTCTCATCTTTTCCAACCCAACTCGCGCCACTTCCATCGCGTCTTGCGCCCACAAGGCTTCACTAAAGAGTTCGAGCGACAACCAACGGCGGTATCCGGTCCCCTCCAGCAGCGCGAGCAGATGTCGCAGGTCGAGGTGTCCGTCACCGGGGTAGACGCGGTCCTTGTCGTGTTGTTGCTCGCGCGGTGGTGACGCGGGCGTATCGTTGAAGTGCATGATCGCGATCTGCTTGTCGGTCAGCAGTGAAATGCTCTCGACCGAACCGCCGCCGCGAAAGATGTGGAACGGGTCGAGCACCACCGTGCCGGCAGGGTGTCCGGCCTTGGTCACGATTTCGAGGGCATCTTCAATCGTGTTGACGTCGTCCACGAAACCGAGGAACTCCATTGCCGGTTTCACCCCCATCGACAAGCCGAGTTCCAGCAGTTCGCGATAATTGCGTGCTCCCAGTTCGTGATCCGCCATGCCACCCGGCGGGCCGGCAATGACGTGGATCGCGCCCACTTCCACCGCCTGAGCCATCCGCCGTTTGCACTCGTCGAGTTCGGCGACATGTTCCGCACCGGTCGTTTCGAACCAGCCCTTCAGATAAATTGTCGTGGGGACAGCCAGTCCGTTGTCGCTCAGCGCCGCACGAATCTCCCCCAGCGTGCCGCCTCGGGCGACGTGCGCGTCGATGTCGTCATGCCACAGTTCAATGGCGGAGTAACCGACGGTTCCGGCGATTCGAATCTTGTCGAGAATCTTCGCCGGTCGAATCGTGCTGGAGTTCAGACAGTATTGGAAGTCAGGCATGAGGCACCTCGGGTGAATGGATCGGAAGTGGCTGCGGTAGCCCAGGCCCTTGTGGCCTGGACGAATTTCAGGGTTCACCAATGTGTCAATTTGCCGAGCCACAAGGGCTCGGGCTACAGCAAGACCCTCTAAAAATGTTCGGCAGAGATTACCAAACGGGCCGCCACAGGTCAGGCCACTCTTTTGCTTCGATCGTGAGCGGTTTATGCTACGCGAAACGTTTCCAAAGCCGCCACAAGGGCGGTTGCTACGGCCCATTCGATGAGGTGCTTCGTGACTCTAGTTTCCGCATTGCGACGGCGAACAACACTTGGCGCGGCTGGCGCGATCTCCCTCTTGGTCTGCCTCGTGGCTGGCCTCGGAACCGCCCCTGCCGCTGAACCGTTGGAGGCCGATCATGCCGCGAAGCGGGCCAAAGGTCTGGCGATCTTCCAGAAGGATGTCCGCCAGATTCTGGTCCAACATTGTCTGAAATGCCACGGTGGCGACGAGACCGAATCGGAATTCGATATCACCGACCGAGAACGGTTGCTGAAGGGTGGCCTGAAGGGGGCGGCCATCGTCTCGGGCAAATCGAAGGACAGCCTGCTGTACAAACTGATCACGCACCAGAAGAAGCCGCACATGCCCGCCGAAGCGGACAAACTGCCGGACGCGGTGATCGCTCGCATCGCGGAATGGATCGATCTCGGTGCGCCGTTCGACGTGTCGCTGACAGCCACACCCGACGGCACGGCAGCGTGGACTCGCAAGGTCGTGACTGACGAAGCCCGCCAACATTGGGCATTCCAGCCGTTGCGTCGCGTCGACCCGCCCGCCGTCAAGAACCCAACGTGGTGCCGCACGCCGATCGATCGATTCGTTCTCGCGAAGCAGGAAGCCGCCGGAATCCAGCCCAACGCGCCGGCCAGCAAGGTCCAACTCATCCGTCGAGCCTACTTCGATCTGATTGGCCTGCCTCCGTCGCCGGCCGATGTGGAGGCGTTTCTGAACGACTCGTCGCCAGCCGCGTTCGACAAGGTGCTCGACAAATTGCTGGCCAACCCAGCGTACGGCGAGCGGTGGGCGCGGCATTGGCTCGATCTGAGCCGGTTCGGCGAGAGTCACGGCTTCGAGCACGATTACGATCGACCGACCGCGTACCATTTCCGCGACTTCGTGATCAAAGCTCTCAACATGGATCTGCCGTACGATACGTTCGTGAAATGGCAGATCGCCGGAGACGAATACGAACCGAACAACCATCTGGCGATGATGGCCACCGGCTATCTGGCCGCGGGCGTCCACAGCACGCAGATCACGGCGAATGAAGTCGAGAAGCATCGGTACGACGAAATGGACGACATGCTGGCGACGATCGGGACTTCGATGCTCGGCCTGACGTTCGGCTGTGCCCGCTGCCACGATCACAAGTTCGACCCGATCCCGCAGGCGGATTATTACCGCCTGCTGACCACGTTCACGACCACGGTTCGCAGCGAACCGGATTTGGACACGGACCCCGCCGCCTACGCGAAGGCCAAAACCGCGTTCGACGCCGAGCATGCTCCGTTCGTCGCAGCCGTGACGAAGTACGAAGCCGAGCAACTGCCAGCGAAGTTTGTCGCGTGGGAAGAGACTCGGCGAACGAATCCGTCAGCCGCTCTGCCGCAGTGGATTCTCGCGGAACCAGGCAAACTCACGTCAACCGGCGGAGCCACGTTTGCAAAGCAGCCCGATGGCTCGTTCCTCGTTGGCGGCAACAAGGCGAACAACGACACGTACACATTCGTCGTCGAAACCGATTTGAAAGGGATCACGGCGCTCCGGCTCGAAGCGTTGTCCGACCCGTCACTCGTGAAGGGGGGACCGGGTCGGTCCGACAACGGAAACTTCGCGCTGTCGGAACTGACTGTCACTGTTGCGCCGAAATCCGATTCCGCCGCTGCGAAGCCGGTCAAACTGAAAAACGCACGAGCCACGTTTGAACAAAAGGGTCTCCCGGTCGCGGCCGTGATCGACGACAACCCGATGTCAGGTTGGGCCGTCGATCCCGAATTCGGCAAGAACCACGCCGCCGCGTTCGACACATCCGAACCGGTGGGGACGGACGGCGGGTCGGTCCTGACGGTCACACTCAAGTTCAACAACAACGTGAAACACGCCATCGGTCGGCCGCGCCTGTCACTGACCACGGCTTCCGTCCCGCTCGAACTGCAAGGGCCGTCGATCCCGCAGGCGATCCAACTCGCGCTCGATTCGCCCGCCGACAAACGTTCGGCCGAACAATCCGCGGCGCTCCTGAAATGGTTCGCTCCGCTCGACGCCGCCTGGAAGAAACTGAACGACGAAGCGCAGGCCCATGCCGCGAAGACACCGAAGCCGAACCTCGTCAAAGCAATGATCTCCAGCGAAGGGGTGCCCGCCGTGCGACTGCACACGCAGGGTGGCGACTTTCTGCCGGAAACGCATTTCCTGCGGCGCGGTGATCCGACTCTAAAAGAAGGGGTGGCCGCACAGGGTTTCCTGCAAGTGCTGATGCCCGCGGCCGGTACCGAGAAGCGCTGGCAGACTCCGCCACCGACTGACCGCAAGACATCGTTCCGCCGCACGGCTCTCGCCGAATGGCTGACCGACGTCGATCACGGCGCGGGAAAACTTCTCGCCCGAGTCATCGTCAACCGGCTGTGGCAACATCACGTCGGCACGGGACTCGTCGCGTCCCCAAGTGATTTTGGCACACGGGGCGAACCGCCGACGCATCCCGAACTGCTGGACTGGCTGGCCACCGAACTGATTCGCAGCGGCTGGCGGCTCAAGCCGATCCAAAAACTCATCATGACGAGTGCGGTGTGCCTGGAGAGCAGCGGCTGGAATGAAGCCAACTCGAAAGTGGACCTCGATAATAAATTGATCTGGCGCCGGCCGACCAGCCGCCTGGAATCCGAGGTGATTCGCGATTCGATCCTGTCCGTGACGGGAGCACTCGACGCCACGATGTTCGGGCCAGGGACGCTGGACGAATCGAGCCGGCGGCGGAGCATTTATTTCACCGTCAAGCGCAGCAAGCTGATTCCGATGATGCAGGTGTTCGACGCCCCCGATGCCTTGCAGGGCTTGGCCGAACGCGCCGAAACGACGATCGCCCCGCAAGCCCTCATGCTGCTCAACAACCCGCACATCCGCCAGCACGCCCGCAACTTCGCGAAACGTCTGGCCGACATGCCCACCGCTCCGCCCGACGTCACCATCCGCGCGGCCTACCTCACCGCCCTCGGCCGCCCGCCATCCGCCGACGAAGCGGCCGACTCGGTCGCCTTCCTCACGCAACAGACCGCGTCCTATTCCACGATCGGCAAGCCCGACGCCCGCGATTTGGCTCTGGCGGATTTTTGTCAGGCGCTGCTGTGTTTGAATGAGTTTGTGTATGTGGAGTGACGACCGCGGTGCTACTCGAAGTCGTTTCACTTGCCTGCGAGAAATGCCATGAACCGAGTGGTGATTGACGATAAAATGCGAGCCCTCTTGGACAGCTACACGTCTCCCGTCGAGATCTGCGATCTGTCCGGACGCACGCTGGGACAATTCATTCCCGCTCGATCCCGTCCGCCGATTGCTTTGCCACAGGACGAATGTCCA
>JACRIH010000106.1 GCA_016235885.1 Planctomycetales bacterium
CGGCAGGTTGCGATCCTTCGACCGGCTGGCCCAGTGCGTCGCGGGGGCGATGTAGCCGCGCTGTGTTTTCTTGACCGTGAACCGCAGGGCATGGCGGATTTCCTTCTGCTCGACGACCTCGTCGTATCGCACCAGGCCAGGGAACACCGGCAGACCGGCCGCGTCCGCCGATGTCCATCCCGCCGGACGGAGTTTGTTGGACGTGAGTTCGAACACGGCTCCCGACCCCGCTTTCCAACCATTGCCATCGGGGTACGTGCTCCACGTTTCGTACAGCCGTTTGTGCGTGGCGTCGATCACGAGGATGTGCCGATCACCATCGCTCTTCGGGCCACCTTCGATGGGAGCATCGGCCGGGATGGGGTACGGGCCGGGATCGCTCTCGTCCGCGTACTCAAACTTGACAGGCACCTTCGGTTGATCGCCGGTCACGACGACGTACGGAATGCCATTCGGCGCTCCATTCCACACCGTTCCAAAATCAGGATGCAGAGGTTTGTCGAGACCCACCGACTCCAAATACTCCCGCGACTTCGAATGCACCGGGCGTTTCGAGATATCCTGGTTCCACGGGTTGTCGTACGGGAGGATTTCGATGTCCCCGTGCGCTGTCTTGAGCACCGGTCCCTTTCGAGTCGCGGTCGTCTTCGATTTGTCTTGCGCCAACGCCGACCGTTCCGACGATTGTGCGGAAACGATCAACACGATCAACATCAGCGCTGCGAGTCGTCTATACATCGTTATCCGCCCGTTCTGACCACTAACCGTAGTCCGGACCCCTTGGTCCGGACGAGATTTGCCTTGAAGTCGACCGGACCACGGGGTCCGGACTACTCTGACCTCTGCGTGACGGACGGGCAAGTTGCCCATCCTACCTGCCGCGATTCAACAAACTCCGCTGATTCAAATAATCCACCAACACGCCGCCCATGTCGCGGCTGGTATCGACCAGCACGCGCTCGACGCGGTTGTGCTGGCAGATGTCGTCAAACCGCTGGTTGAACCGGCCGATCGCGGCGCAATACGCTTCGCGGAGTTCTTCTGGTTGGGTGAGGAACTCGTCCGCAACCTCCAACCCCACGAATTTCACCTGACCTTCAAACTCGAATTCCAGTTCGTCGTGATGCAGCACCTGAAACAACACGACTTCGTGGCGGTGATATCGCATGCGCTGGAGCACGGCTTCGAGTTCGTCGAGGTTCGTGAAGAAGTCGCTGAACACCATGACAATCTCGCGCCGCCCGAATCGGCCGCAGAGGTCGGTGAGGCATCCCGGCAGGTTCGTCTTTTGCACGGGGTCGATCTCGTCGAGGTGTCCGGTCAGGCGGACGATCTGCGCCAGCGAGTTGCTGGGGGGGACGAATCCGTGGACCTGCTCATCGAACGTCGCCAGCGACACCTTGTCCTGCTGTTTGATGATCGAATACCCGAGCGCGGTGGCCATCTGAGCCGCGTACTGCAACTTCTGCTGCCGCCCCGCGCCATATCGCATCGACGCACTCACGTCGAGCACGAGGTGGCAGACGAAGTTCGTCTCCATCTCGTACTGCTTGACGAAATACTTTTCGCGGGTGAAGTAGACTCGCCAGTCGATGTGCCGCGGGTCGTCTCCCCACACGTACTCGCGATGCCCGGCGAATTCGACGGCGAACCCCGACAGCGGCGACTTGTGCGCCCCCGCCAGATTCCCCAGCACGAGACCCCGCGGCTCGATATGCCGGTCGGCCATCTTGCCGAGCACGTCGGGATCGAGGTAGCGGGAGAGAACGGTCTTCGACATGGTTGGAGTCCCGGCTTCAGCCGGTCTGTTGTATTGGGCGACACTCACACCGGAAGGCCAAGCGCTTTCCGTTTCGCCTCGATGAACGGGACGTGGTGCGGGATGTGGTCGGTGATCGACGCCAGCAGTTGTTCGAGCGAACGCGCGCCGGCTTCGGTGTGCATCCCCACGCGATCGAAATCCTCGGGCTTGCACTTTCGCAGAATCTTTCCCATTTGCCCGCGAGTCGCCTCCAGTATCGCCAGCTCTTCGTCGAGGTCGCGGTCGTGATAACAAAGGGCCGCGGCAAACTTGTCGGGATCGCCACTGAGCAGTGTCGGCTTGTCTTCGGCCAGAACGCGCTTCATCCGATCCGCATAGATCGGCTCGAAGTCCACGAGGTGGCACACCACTTCGAGCTTACTCCACTTTCCCGGCACCGGTCGAGCGACCAACTGTTCGCGAGTCATCCCGGACACCGCCTTGCGAAGCAACTTGGGGCCTTCGAGGTAGGTTTCAATTTGAGCGGTATGGCTCATGAGTTGACTCCAGGCACAACGAAAATCATTGCAAATTGGCCATCACGCCGCCGGCTTCTCGTACTTCTTGTCTGCCGGAACCGCTTCCATCAGCAGGTCGATCAGTTTCTCACTGTTCACGCCCGCGGCCTGCGCGGCGTAGTTGCTGGCGATACGATGTCGCAAGGCCGGTTTCGCCACGGCTTGCACGTCGGCGATGCTCGCGTGATAACGGCCGTACAAGATCGCGCTGGCCTTGGCACACGTGACCAGTGTGAGCACG
>JACRIH010000100.1 GCA_016235885.1 Planctomycetales bacterium
CACATCGTCCAATAGCATTTGGAACAGCGCTGGATGGCGTGCGTTCTGGAGGCTGAACCGACGCCGACCATCCGTCGTCACCAGAATGCTCCCGATCCTGAGTTCTGCTGCATGTTTCATCGTCAGTACTCCGAGTTGTTTCGTGTAAGCATTCTGGCAGGGATGATCTGCCCTTGCTTGAAAAGATCGAATTCTGACCATCAATTTCGAAATTATTTCGTGCCATCTCCTACACTTATTCAAGGTGCTACACGGAGCGAGTAGTTGCCGGAGTCGTGAGAGTTCTTGCGTTTGTGCGGTTCGGTCCAGAACTCTCCTGTTCGGAGAGTTCGATTCTACCGAGGGCGTTGTGCGGCCTGCGATCTTCCGATTTTGACAGCACCGGATTCGTGGGCTATTCATTTGCTGGGCCGTTTCCGAAAAACACGGATCAGACCATGCGCAATGCTCGCGACGCTTACTGTCATGTCGATTTCCTGATCGCGGTCGTGATCATTGGTATTATGTTGGCCAGTATGCTGCCGGCGTTTACGACGAATGTCACAGAGGCTCGTGAATCTGCCCTGCGTGCAAATCTTTCAAGCCTCCGCGGCGCCATCGAGGACTATCGCCTTCGATCCGATGTGTTTCCAACCAGCCTCGCAGATCTTCAGTCAGCAGTCGGAACCATTCCCCGCAATCCCTACACAAATGCCTCTGGGATTCGCTTCGTCCTCGATCCGGCTGAGGTCGTGGCAGACGAAAGCGCCCGCGTCAGCGTCCAGAACGGCCAAAAGGCCGGCTGGTTCTATCATCCCAGGTCGGGTCGCATCTGGGCGAACTGCGAAGGCACCGCATCTGGCGGCCAGTGGCTGATTTCTCTTTGAATCGAATGGCCGGGGCGAAGCCTCGCATCAGGCGGCTGTGCCACGCAGGCGGTAGATGTAGGCCAACACTTCGCTGACCGCGTAATACAACCCGGCGGGGATTTCTTGTCCCACTTTGACCGATTTGTACAACGCTTGAGCCACCGGTTTGCGTTCGACAACCGGGATGCCGTGCCGACGTGCCTTGACCGCGATCTGAAACGCAAACTGATCGCGCCCCTTGGCCACGACCACCGGAGCCGATGTGACACCCTGTTCGTATCGCAGTGCGACCGCCAGATGCGTCGGATTGGTGATCACCACGGTCGCCTTCGTCACCGCTTCGATCAGACGCCGCTGGTTGGCGATCTCACGAGCACGCTGACGGCGTCGGCTCCGCAGCAGCGGATCACCGGCGTCTTCCTTGTTCTCTTGTTTCAATTCTTGCCGCGTCATCAGCATCGCACGCTCGTTGCGGAACCAGTGGACTCCGTAGTCCGCGACACCCACGGTCACCAGCGACACGGCAATGGTCAAGATCAGCCGGATGCACAAGTCCCAAGCCGCAGTCACGCTCTGCCCGAGATCTCCTTCGGCCAAAGTAGCGATTCGGCCGCCGCGACCTCTCAGTACCCACCACACCACGGCCGCGATGAGGCCGACCTTCGCAACTGCGAACATCCCGCGAGCCAGACCCTCCGTCGAAGCAATCCGCCCCCAGCCCGAAACCGGATTGAGCTTTTCCCATTTCGGACCGAGCGATTCGGGAGTGATGTGGAACCCGGCTTGTGCCAGATTCGCACCCAGGCCGACGACGAACAGCCCGGCCACGACGGCTCCGATCAGTTCCAATCCGCGACCCAGCAATCCCGAGAAAAGCGATTGGGCATCGGACACACTGAGGTCCAGCCGACACATCGAGAGTTGCCAGTTCAAATCGCGATGCAGGCTGTGAACCAGGGTCTGGCCACCCCACCAGAGCGAGAACGCGCCGGCCAGCAGCACGAGGGCTGTGACCAGTTCGTGACTGAACGCGAACTGTCCCTGTTCGCGGGCCTCGTCGCGACGACGCTGCGTGGGCAGTTCGGTTGGTTCGAAACCCTGTTCGTGCTCGGCCATGATTCATCCTCTGAGCAACATCGCCGAGTACCGGTTCAGGACGCAGCTCATCTGTGGTGCGAGATCGGGCCAGAGAATCAGAGTCGCCAGCAAACCCACGAGCACTCGCAGGGCGAAGCCGATCGACATCAGGTTGAGCTGCGGTGCCGCCCGAGCCATGAGGGCGAGAATCAGCGACGTCACAAACAGGCAACACCCCACGGGCGCGGCCAGCAGCAAACCCCACTCCGTGGCGGACGACATCGCGCTGAGTTGCATCGCGACCGGCACCGGCAGAATCGAGCCGCCGATCGGTTGCCGGGCGAATGAACTGTGCAGCGCCGCCAGAAACACGTGATGCATGTCTTGCGTGAAGAACAGCAGCACGCCGAAGATCTCGAACACCTCCCCCATCACGGTCGAAATCTGCGGGCGAGTCGGGTCCGTGATGGAACCGAGCGTCAGTCCCATTTCCTGACTGATGTACTCTCCCGCGATACGGAACGGCACCAGGAACAGTCCGAACGCAAAACCCAGCACGGCCCCCACGACCGCTTCGCGCCCGGCAGCCATCGCCAGGACCAGCCACGGTGACGCATTGATCGACACGGCTGCATTGGCTGCGCCCGCGCCCGACCCGATGAACCAAAAACCCGACAGCGCAAGTGCCAGCCCGACCTTCACCGGTCGCGGCACAAACCTGCCGCCGAGGTACGGAATCGTGGCGACGAACGCTGACACACGGACCATGATCAGCCCGAACGTGACGAACCAAGTTTCGAGAAGAGCGTTCATCGTAGAAGCAGGTTCAAAGCCGGTGTCAGTCGTAGCCACGTTCGCCCGAACGTGGGTTTCGCAGCCATTCGCCCACGCCTTGGCGAGCGTGGCTACTTGGACCTTGGGCATTCCTTGGTCATTGGGATTTGGAACTTGGTCATGTTCCGTCTCAGTGTGCCACTTGGGCGGCTCGCGCCAGCATTTGTGTCGTAAAGAAAATCGACAACTGCAACAGCCACGGCATCAGCAGGACGAACATCCCGGCCAGAGCGAGGATGCGTGGAGCAAAGCTCAGCGTTTGCTCCTGAATGTTCGTCACCGCCTGAAAAATGCTGATGATTAATCCGACAATCAGGCTGATGGCCAATGTTGGCAGGGTGAGCAGCGTGGCGTGGTACAGAAAGTCGCGACCAATGGCGACCACTTCCAATTCTGTCATGGCCCGACTCCTTCATCCGAAACTGTGATTGAGCGCCAGTGAAACAAGGTGCCAACCGTCCGCCAGCACGAACAGCAACACTTTGAACGGAGTCGAGATGATGACCGGCGGCATCATCATCATGCCCATCGCCATGAGGACCGTGGAGACGACGATGTCCACGAGCAGGAACGGAATGTAAATGCAGAAACCCATTAGAAAAGCAGTCTTCAGTTCGCTGATGATGAACGCCGGTACAAGGGCCGAGATGGGCGTCTCACGCGGCTCCTGAATCGGACCAGCGTTCGACATGTGGAGGAACAGGGCCAGGTCGTGTTTGCGAGTCTGCCGCAGCATGAACTCCTTCTGCACGTCGGTTCCCCGGCGAAACGCATCCAGTCCCGAGATGTCTCCATTGAGATACGGCAGGACCGCCTGCTGATTCAGCTTGCTCCACGTCGGTTCCATGATGAAGAACGTCAGAAACAATGCCAGACCCATCAAGACGGAGTTGGGCGGGATCTCCTGGGTGGACATCCCGCGGCGCACGAATGACAACACGATGGAAATGCGGGAGAAGCACGTCAGGCTGGCGAGTGCCGCGGGCAGCAGCACCAGACTTCCCAACATCAACGCCATTTGAATCGGCGGCGCGAGGCTGTGGAGGAAATTCGATTCGCTGAGCCGCTCGGCCACCTGCTCGAAGTTCGACATCGTGCTCACTCCCTTCTGCCGGTGAAGGAGGACACCGCAGTCCGGAGCGCCGGCGACGAAGCGGTCGCCAGTGGTCTGCGTTCTCGCGGCAAACTCGGAAACGTCAA
>JACRIH010000101.1 GCA_016235885.1 Planctomycetales bacterium
CTTGGCCGGTCATGTTCGCCTGGGCGAGCCTGGGAGTTTTCCCGTTCGCGCAGCCCACCACAAAGGCTTTTCCTTCAATTGGTACGGGATCTTCGGATGGTCTGATCTGGAGAGCTTGTGGGAGCCACGGTGCGCGATCGATTCGCAGCACAGCAAGGTCTGCGTCGCGGGAACGGCCGAGAATCTCGATCGTGCCCGGAATGGGCGTCCCTCTTCGTTCGTCCGTACGAAAGACTTCGATGAGGAGCGTTTGACCGGGGTCAATGACATGGTTGGCAGTGATGAGATACGCACCGCGGTAGTCCACTCCAACAATGGCTCCCGAGCCGGTCGCCAAGTGGGTAGGCGAGTAGTCGGAAATGCGGACAGTCGCTTCCAGAGTTCTCTTCAGCAAACGGTCGCTGCTCTGGGCGTGCAACAGTGTGGGACAGAGTGAGACAAGAATGCCCAAAGCGACGGTATGAGGCTTTGGCAATGGATGCAGCGAAGGATGGCGCATTGTTGAGATCTCCTGGTTCAGCGTTGAGGTCGGAAGGGGACTGGACGTCCGAGTCGAACCATCTGGTATGTCGCAGGGCTTCGCTCGGCAGGATTCGACAGGCTTTGACCGCAGGGATGACCGCCGCGCCGAGTGAGGCGGCGATGCCTACGCCGACCACGGCCACGGGCAACCAAGACGGATGCGCGAAGAGTGTCGGATGCAGTTCCGCGAGCCGCTGGAAGTCGGGACTCGACGTTAAGCGGGTGAGTATCCACTGGTTCAATGTGCTGGTGAGCAACCGGATCGCTCCGATGGACAGCAGGCTGCCCAAGAAGCCGATGGCCGCCGCCTGCAATAGGAAGACGCCGAGCACACCGGAGGACGATGCTCCCAGTGCTCGCAGGATGCCGATCTCCTTGGTGCGGCGTTCGACGGCGGCAAGCAGCGTGTTGAAGATGCCGCACACGGCAGCGAGTAATGTGATTCCGCCGATCAGACCGAACACGAACAAGGCGTACTGCCGTAGTTCTCGGATCGCGGCGATGTCATCAAGAACCGCGCTGGTTGGAATGTTCTGTGACCGGAACTTCGCACGCAATTGGATCAGCGAGTCGACGTCGCGGCAGTGAATTCGCAGGTTCGGGTAGACGAGAACATCGTCGGCGAGGGACTGCCGGAGATCAGCGTATGCTTCCGGAATATGGGAGAACGTGAATCGTTTCTCGCTCGCTCGTTCGGCCCGGACCAATCGAATGGGAGCCGTATCCACATCGTCCTCGGGCATGGCTTCCTCGGATGGCACGGCGGTCTCTGTGGATTCGGCGTTGTACGAATCGTTTAATGCCGTGGTAGTTCGGTGCTGCCAGACCTGAGCGGTGGCCAAGAGGGAGTAGTGGACGTACACCGATTCGTCGGGCGTTTCCTGTGCCACACCGACAACCGTGGCGTAGACTGATTCCTGTTCGGGGTCGTCTTCGAACTTCAAACTGCGGGAGAACGTGAGGGCGACCTCCTGCCCGATGAGTTGTTCTGGAGGCAGTTCTGTGAGCCGCATCGCGCGGGCGAGTGAGATGACCACAGCGGGTCGTGCAGGATCGTCGAGCGGCGGCAGATTTCCACCGGCAACCAGCTCCAACCGTTCAATCTCAGGATCGTTGGCAATCGCCGAACGCACGGCGGCCGTGACGCTCCGGCCCGGCGAGACTTCCAGGCTCGCGAAGTCGATGTCGTGCTAGAGAACCTGCTCGACCCCCGGCTGGTCGGCGATGTCGCGCCGCCGAGCTTCGTCGAAAGGAAGGGCGTCGCCCGTCTCGGGGGTGTAGAACGCGAGGAGCGTCGTGAGCGAGATTGTCCGTGTGTAGTAACTCTCGACGAAAGCCGCGACACCCAGCGCGAGTGACAGAAGCATCCCGAGGAAGCCGACTCCGATGCCGACGGCGAGCAAGTTGCTCGTCAGCGAAAATCGGGACGAATGCAGATCTTGGAGGGCAAGACGAAGTTGATCTCGAAGGGACATGATGTGCTCCTAGGGTTGTCAGTTGGACAAGGTGGGCTTCTCGGGTCGCCATTCGCGCAGGATGGTCCCACCGTCGAGTAACAGGATGCGGTCGGCGTACTGCTCGGCGTCGGTTAGATTGTGTGTCACGAGAACCACGGTGGTCTGGGATTCGTGGTGCAATTCACGCAGAAGTTCCAGCACTTCGAGGCGGCTCTGCTTATCGAGATTGCCGGTCGGTTCATCGGCGAGCAGCACGTCGGGCCGTTTGACCATCGCCCGGGCAGTGGCCACCCGCTGCTGCTGGCCACCGGATAGCTCATTGGGGCGGTGATCCGCACGATCAGCGATGCCCAACCGTTTGAGCCACCGGTGAGCTTCGGCCAGTGCCTGTCGTCGCGGTGCTCCGGTCATGGTCAGTCCCAAGGCGACGTTCTCGACGGCCGTGAGTGTGGGCAGCAGGTGAAACTGCTGGAACACGATGCCGACTTGCTTGCGGCGGAAGCAGTCCAGTTCCTTCCGCGGCAGTGACTGAGCGCGATACAGTACCGAGCCGTGCGTTGGCTCATCCATCCCCGCCAGCAGGTTGAGGAGAGTGGATTTGCCGCTGCCGGATGGACCAACAACGGCGACGAACTCCTGTTCGGCAATGGTCAGTGAGACGTTGTCGAAGGGCGTGACTTGGACCGCCACGCCATGAGTGCCGCGGGGCAAATACGTCTTCGTCACCTGTCGCAATTCGTACAGCAAGGCGGTGTCGTGTGACATGAGGCTCTCCGGATTTAGTGCAGGTGATTGAGTGGGACGACATACGTGTAATGCGCGGCATTGAAATGGTCGGTGCTCTCAGCCACTCTGAGAAGTTGTTCGACTTGTTTGCCAAGAGCGTGTTCGACATGCTTCAATCGCTCGCCCAATTCACGCTTCATGAGGAAATCAGGAGCCTTGCCCGGAAACGCATCGAGCGTTGTTTGCAGCTCGCCGAGGTCCACGAAATCCACCTGATTCTGGGTGAGAAAACTGCCAAAGACTCGCGGAATATCACCCACGGGTAGTTTGGGGAGGATGCCCGCCAGTCGCGTGAGGTTCTGAAGGGCTTCGTCGATCTCCCGCTGCGAGAACAAGACGTACAGCTCGAGGTCTGCGGCGTCTTGGAATCGAATCGGGATGGCTTGGCCACCGCCCAGCGGTCGCAGATCCGCCAGGACCACCAAAGACTTGTCGTCGTCCGCTGTGGCCAGCACCGGCCAGGGCATGCTGGAGGTCGGATCGAATGACGGCAGCGTTCCAGACAACTCAACGTAATCACCGCTCGGTGACGCGAGAGTCAGGGAGACCTCGCCCGCTCGCTTGGGGTAGCACAGCCGGCGGTTGAACCAAGGGTAGCAGTCGTCCAGTTGGACCCACCCTTGAGCGAGGTCCACATCTTGCAACTGTCCCACGAAGAACCTGCCCTCCCGTTCGTCGAAGACGAAGTAGGGCAGGCCGTCTCTGAGCGGCTGCACAGGCGAGCCATCCTCATCACAGACATACGCTTTGGGATGGCTGGCGAGGATCTTCCGCGGCACAAGGCCCGTCGTGAGCACCTTCCCGAAACCGCGTTCACCGACACGGCGTGAGTAGGGCAGTTTCGTGAGGCGGGATTCGTCTTTCGCAGCGGAATCGCGAGCACTGAAATAGTCGAGACTTGCCGTCGGTGCATGGGCGACCGCTGTGGAAATGCGAGCGCTGGCGATCGTCGTGCTGGATGAAGTCTCCGCAGGCGTCCTGTCCGCCGCCGCGGGCGGTGCTGCGTACCCAGTGCTTCCCGATAAACCTGTTCCCTTGTCACAGCCGAGCGTGGTGAGCAGGCTGGTGAAAGCGACGGTCAGGGTGACTGCACAATGAAGTTGTGGTGTTCGTAGTGTGCTGTGTGACATGAAGGGAACCTCCAAGGTTGGGGATTGAGTGATGGGGTTTACGGGAGCAGTTCCACCGGTATCCAACAAAACTCATGCTCCCAGAGCGAGACGTTGCGCCAGTACTCGATCAGCTTGAGAATCTTGGCGCGGTTCTGCTGGTTGAACTGGACTGCTGCTCGCTCCCCCCGCTCGACACCGGGAGTGGTTTCGGGGAGACCTTGCGCCCGGTCGGCGACACTCTGGCCTGACTTGTCGAGACCAACGGCTGAGCTCGCGCCTCCCGCTTGCAGTCCGAGGAACGACTTCACGAGCGCCGGTGCGTCTTTCGCGAGATTTTTTCGCAAGGTAATCCGCTGCGAGATGCCGAGCATGCTGGCCAGTGTCTGGGCGAGCTTCCAACGAGGCGTGTAGACATGCAGCTTCAAGCGGGTCTGCGTTCCGGGACGCACCTTGATCCAACCCGAACGGAACTCTGATTCAGCAGGGGCCACATCCGCCCCTCGTGCGACGAGGAATTTCCCCAACATCCGTGTCTCGCGTGCCGAGAGGCCCAAACTCTGGCCTGCCTTGCGGAACGACTGGCCGTCTTGCACGGTGCCTTCGACGAGCGCCTCTTCAATGGGCAGACCACTGAGCCGTGTTTTGAGCTCAGTCAGAATCTGGTCAATGGCCTCCTTCGCGTCCGCGATTTTGTGAGTCTTGCCGCCGCTGGCGGTGGCAATCGTTTCAAACGTCGCACTGGTGACCGCGCTTTCACCGCACACGAGAGCCTGCACCGAGCAGTATTTCGCCTTGATCGAGTGGCCCAATTCCGTAAGGATGGACTCCTCCTGTTCGTGGGGTGGCGCGTCTCCAATGAGCACGATGACGTTGAGTGCTCCTCGAACAAGTCCCTCCGTCGCGAGGGCCGCCTGCAAAGCCGGAACAACCAATTCCGGCTCATCCCCACCTCCCGCCGCTTCGAGCGAGGCGATCTGTGTTTTGATTCGCTCCCGATCGTTCGTGAGCGGGACGAATGTCTTGATCTCGAACTCGTCCCCGCGATCACGAAAAGCGAGCAACCCGAAATTCACAGTGAGGTCGATTCGCTTCCCTTCCGTCGTGAGGGATTGGAGGACCAGATCTCGTTCCAAGGCATCGACGACTTCCGTGGCTCGCCGTTTGGCTTCGGCAATGTGAGCCGCCATCGACCCGGTCGCGTCCATTACCAACTGGACATTGACGATGTGCAGATTGTGGGCAATCTCGTTTATTTCTCTTGGGGTGAGTTTCTGACCATATTCGTTGCGATTACCACCATCGCCGCCGAACAGAAATCCGATCTTGTAGAGCGTCCCGGTCCGATCCTTCTCCAGGACGGGAAAGAACAGATCGCTCACGTTTCCTCGGCCAGGTTCGATATTCTCCGAATAGATCGCTGTGCTGGGATCACCTTTGAGAGCGTCTTCGTGCGTTCTCCAGACGTGGATGCGACGTACTTCGTCGGGAACAGACGCATCGTTGAGGAACAACATTTCGTCGTGATTCCACTGGAGACAGAATGCCTCCGGCACCCAACCGGTGGGGCCTTCGCCGAACGGATCGGTTCCCAACCGCAGGAAGCCGGTCCCCGTGTCCTCGACGTACAAGAACAGCCGTTCGTAGAGTGCCAGTGTCTTGAGTGGCTTGGCTCCGTCCTTCGGCTGCTCGAACATCACCGTGCCGTTGCGGGTGATGATCACACGCTGTGGCAGACCATGTGCGTCCACGAGGCACTTGGGTTCGCGCTTGCCGATACCTTGCAACTCCTCCGCATATTTTTCGAGGTCGAGGTCCGAGGGATCACCGGCCGGAAGCGTGAGCGCGAGGCCGAGTGATAGAACGCACGTGAGGATGGCAGTGGGAAGTGTGAAGCGGATTGTCATGGCAGGCTCCTTGGAATTGGATTGAAGAACGAACACAGGAAAGGGCAGACCTTCTCCGTAGCGTGCGGGGAGCGAGCCACATCGACTCGCGTCTCACGCTGGGGTTAATCAAGAAAAACGGGAAGTGGAACACCGAGCGGTGACGCGGTTAGAGAATCAGCAGATCCTTCTCACCACTTTTTTGCGACCGTACTCCGAACCCGAGATGGGCTTTGCGTCCGTCGTTGAACGGCCGCACGTAGTCGAGCTTCAGCCGGTCTGGATCGACGCCGTACTCATCGCACGCCCGGTGGAAGGAGGTGCGGTCACCCACTGCGGGACAGGCACGTTCTCCACAGGGGTACAACACAGCGGAGAAAATTTTCGCCTCATGGCGAATCCGCCGCAGTTCATGGCTGGCCAAGTCTTTGAAGTCCGGGATCTCGCGTGGGACGTCAGCCCGCAGGTGCTGATGGATGCTGACATGGAACCGACAGTTTTCGCCAAAGAGGCTCGGAAAATGATGACGCTCCTTCCCCACGATGAGCGGCTCTGCGTGCGAGTTGTGGAACTTGCTCTTGCTTGGGCACGGATCGGCCACTTTCTCCAATCCGAGTTCATCGGGATCTGCCGGAATTTCCTTTCCAACCGTTTCGTCGCAATACCAAGCCAAGTTATTCGCGAATTCCTTCTTCGCGAGCCACGGGTAGCGATCAAAGAAGGAGTCCGCATTGGCTGCCCGCTGCAAACTTGACGAACCAACCGAAAGGAACAGTGTGCCAGCCGACCAAACTCCCAACCGGAGAGCTTGACGGCGAGTACAGGTCACGGTTGACGTGCGGTCCACAGGAACCACGTATCGCTCAAATTCAGGGAACAGCGGCACTTTGTAGAGAGAAACGTTGTGGCTATCGGGGAGTGCTGTCGTCATGCCTGTCGAAAGAGGACTTGGGAGGTGTTGTGTTTTCATCGTTCGACCCTTTCTGTTCGAAACGTTGCCCAAATGAAACGACTTGAGGTCCACGTCTGACTTTCGTTAATCAGTTACGTGTACGTCGCTCTACAACGGATACGAACTCGGCACCACGTTTGTGACAGAATTCAGTCGACCACGCGCACGGATGCAATCTCCGCAAGAAATCGCCACAGCCGTCCAGCGGGAACTAATTCAACCGCTCCGCGAACTGAATCGATCAGTGTGATTAGCCGTGGTATCGCCGAGGAGGGTGCTTGTAAGTTGATGCTGCGAAGAGGCTGACCGAGACAAAAGTCCTGGAGACTGAAGGTTCTCGGCGGACGAGTGGTCAGTTCCTGTTGTATTGGAAGGGGCGAAAATCTGTCGGTCGGTCCGTCGAAATTTGAGACGTGCCTCTCACGAGACTTTGGAGGTGGAAGTGAGAGTTGGTGGAAGGTCAGGTGCAGGAGATGTAGACTTCTCGAATCAGAATCTGATGCCAAGAAGGCAACCTGATGGAGACGCCATGCATCTGGTGTTGATCGAAACATCCGGAAACCAGGACTACATCTTCGCGACGAACAAACTCCGCGAGAATGTGGGAGCATCGGAGTTGATCCGGCGAGTGGGTGAGTTTGCAAAACAGGCCGCCGAGCACGGGCCGGAGAACATCGGTGCATCCGAACTCACTCACCGACTTGGCGAGTCGGCTCAGGATGCGGTCAGTGAACAGGTCGAGCGGGGGCCGGGGTCGCGAGCCAGGGTAGTCGTTGCGACCTCGGGCAAAGCGATCATTCTGGCGGAAGAACGCGGTACGGCGCAGGCAATCGTGCGTGCCGTGACCCGGCGGACCCTGAAAGAGTCGCCGGAAATCGACGTGCGTGGCGCGATCGTGGAGTTCGACTTTGAACGCGGGGATATCCATGCGACTGTGAAAGCGGTGCATAAAAAGTATGAGCGACTGCGCGGCATTGTCCCAAGCCCACTGGAGCGATTCTTGCGTCTGCCGGTGGTGGCGGAGTGTGCAACGAGTGGACTTCCCGCGGCCGCGTATGACGCCAGCTCGCCGGATGAGCGCAAAGAACGCTCGGCGGTCTCACTCGCCAAGCGACGCGCGACCAAGGCGGGCTTGACTCGTATGGGCGAAGCGGCGGGTGACATCGTGCTGGCCCGCTCGGTCGAAGATCTGGACCGGTTGGAAGAGGTGGACTGGCTTGCCGTCGTCCATGCGGATGGCAACGGGCTGGGTCAGATGTTCCTCGATTTTAACCAACTCCTCGATGGAAACGGCAACGCGGCCTATGCCGACGCGCTCGGGGGATTCTCGAAGGCGCTCGACCAGTGTACGAAGAATGCGTTTCGGTTCGCGGTTCGAAAAGTGTGGCCGTTGTGGCAAAGACGACTCCGCCGTCGAATCCTCCCCACGGACTTCCTCCCTCTAGTCCCGCTCGTTCTCGGCGGCGACGACCTGACTGTGGTGTGCGATGGTCGGCTGGCTGTGCCGTTTACCGTGGCGTTTCTCCAGGAGTTCGAGAGACAAACCGAGCTGGACATCGTGGGCGACCTGGCTGCGAGACGACCGAACATGCCTGTGCGACGGCTGGCAGCGTGTGCGGGAGTCGTGGTTGTCAAACCACACTTCCCGTTCTATGCGGCGTATGGGCTGGCCAAGCAGTTGCTCGACTCGGCGAAGATCGTCAAGTCTCGTGTCCCAGACCGACCCTGCTCGGGGTTTGATTTCCACATTCTTTACGATGCCAGCGGTGCGGACTTGGATCGCATCCGCGCGGAGTGGACCAAGGATCAAGGTGCAACCTATCTTACCGGCCGGCCGTATGTTGTCACTTCCATGTCAGCTCTCGCAGGAGCGTCGGTGGCCGGCAAGGCATGGGCTGAGAAGCGGCATGTTGATCGGCTGCTCGATCGCATCGCTGCGGTTCAAGCTCGGGACGATGACGGGCGGCACCGGCTGCCCAACAGCCTGCTGCATGATCTTCGCGAAGGGCTGTTCGATGGCTACTCCGTGGCTGACGCAAGATTGCGGCTCGCACGCGGCCGGCACCGCCGAGAACTCTTCGGCGAACTGATTCCTCCATCGCCAGACGGAGCCGACACACTGTTCTGGCAGGAAGACGGCAAGCGAGCCACTGCCCTACTGGACGCGATGGACTTGGCGGAGTTCTGGGCCGACGCCGAACGCTGGAAACGGGAGAACGCCAATGGCCATTGATCTGCCTCGACTGCCAGAATGGTTTACATTCCGGCTGAAGATGCTCTCCGATTGGCACGTGGGGTCTGGTACAGGCCGGCCGGGAAGCGTGGACCGATTGGTGCTCCGGGATGCGGATGGTCTGCCCTACGTGCCGGCGAAGACGCTGACCGGAATGTGGCGCGATGCCGCCGAGCGGCTGGCCTTCGGACTGGATGGCGGCGAGGCAGGAAACTGGTCGGAATGGGTCAAGTATCTATTCGGGGACCAGCCCGCGCGGGGCGAGACTGATAAGAGTCAGAAGCCGCGGCCAGCGGCGGTGTCGGTTCGATCCGCCCACTTGGCCAAGTCGTTACGGGACCGACTTCGCGGCGACGACGCAGCGACTCGCTCGCTGCACGCGGCCCTCACGTTTGTGAAGCCCGGTGTGAAGATCGACCCCGGCA
>JACRIH010000108.1 GCA_016235885.1 Planctomycetales bacterium
CCGGCTGGCACGTCCCCTCGAACGGGGATTATCGGGCCATCCATTGGCAGGGTCGGTTTATACCCCCACCGTCCCCGTTGCGTCAATATGGGGGACCGATTGGCGTGGTCGGCGTACACAAGACGAAGGTGGAGAATTGGACGCGCGGCGAAAGGCGGCTCGCTTGCCGGCCGTTCATGCCAAGGCCAGTTCACGGGCATGAGGAATGTCGCCGGCGCGCAGCGGGCGGAGTTGAGCGAGTTCCAACGTGAGCAGCGCGACGGTCTGCCCGTCGTAGTCCACAAATTCGACCTCGAACGCTTCACCCTGGACATGTACGAGCACGGCCGTACCCACGTCGCCACGCTTCAGGCCGTGTTCGAGCAGGCCACACCTCCAAGCCAAGTGTCCGACGTTAACGTCTTAAAAACCGTCCCGCCACACCCAGCGCGATCATCGACATCATGAAGCCTCCGATCAATGCCTCTCCGGCTGCAATCCAAGAGAGCGCTCCTCTGGTAGTGAAATCCCCGTATCCCAGTGTCGCAAATGTCACCATGCTGAAATAAATGCAATACCAAAGGGACCCATACGATTGGCTAATCCATTCCCCGGAAAGGTCGCTTGGAATCTGAATCGATCCCAACCATTCCTTGTCGTAGGGATCCGCTATCCCGGATGCGGCCCAATACAACACTCCATAAAACAAGATCATGAAGATCGACGAGATCACGATTCTTTGGGGATATACTCCAAAGCCAAGGAATAGTCGAAAAGCCAAATACACCACTCGCCGAGTGAAGCGTCGTATTGCTTCTCTGCCAAACAGCACTAAAACAATTGGCAACACTATGACTGGCACCATGAGATGCCGCGAGTGCCAGGCAGCCGCCGTCCCATTTGCAGGAAAGTACCGGGCAAATACGAGCAAGAAACAGAATGCAAGGCCCCATAGAATTCCGAGCGAGACAACAGATTGGCGAATCATCCTATTCACGACAAAGGTACGAAGTCCTCCGCGACGATCGAGATAGCATTCGCGCAACCAAGAGAAGTACATTGATTTGTAATGGCAGAAATCGTCATTCCAATATGAATTGGGTGCATTTGCAAATGCCTTCCGGAGGTCGTCATACTGTTGAGCAATGCGACGACAGACGTCCGCCCGAAGGACATCGACGTCCAGGATCTTATCGGCCCCCTTGAACTCGATGAGGTCATTTGCCTGCCACACGTAACTTGAAAAGCGGGTTTGTTCGTGGCCTTCAAATTCGCGTTCAGCAAACACGGGGCCGCCATACGAGGGTGGTACGTTTAGCAGATGTTGAAATGGATTAACAAATACCTTCTTAAGAAGTGACCGGCATATCAAGACGAAGCGAGCAGTTCTACTTGTAGACTTGGACGGATTATCCGAGAGTTGATTCAGTTCAACGAAACTATTGAACAACACTTTTGATGCGAATACTGCCCCGCCAAGCACCGACGCTCGATCGAGATTCAGCCAGCGTACCCGAATGTTTCTCAGATTGATGGTTCCGGTCAACGTGCTTCCGGTCAGGTTGATCGCCAGTCCAAACCGCGGATCGTACAATTCCGTTCTCCAAGGGTATTCGCGGATCACGATTCGTCCGGCGAGATCACATTGAGTGAGTCGGAGGTCAACGTCTCTTCGATCCGGTACTCCTCCATCCGGTGGAAAATCTGGCCCCCTGAATCGGAATGCCGAAGGTCGGAGCGCGGAGATTTTGTCGCAATTCTTGTCGTTCTGACGCCACGGGATGTCGGATGGCCGCTGATATGGGGTTTCGTCCGCGACTTCGGGGTCATTTGGCAGTGACGGCACGTCCTCGGGAAATCGATCATCCTTCGAAATGAATGGGAAATTGATTTCAAAGTACCGACCTGACTTAAAGCCGCAGGCGTAGAACGTGAGTTTTGTTCGTTCGGCACATGAATCAATCCGCACACGACCCTCAAACCGGCACCGATTGAACATCAACGTGCGGGCAAACCCGGTCTCGGGTAAGTCGATTGGAAGATACGATGGAACTCCATAATTCCCCGAGAAGGAGAACCGTCGGTAGAAGCGATTCTTGCTGAACCAGGGCATCGCGTGTTTCGTAAAGTCTACTTTGACCTCGTCACCGTAGGCCGTCACTCGTGACTCCGTAGCTTCTTCGGGAAAAGGCTTCAGACTGGGGGCGAAGTCGTTGTAAATCACGAGCGTGTCGTCGTGGCATTGATTGTTCAGAACAAACACTGGACCAAAGAACCGGCAACGACTGATCTGAAGGGGACCACGGAATTCGTTGGAACGAATAAGAACAGGTCCCTCAAACGTACAGTCCTCGATCGTCAATCGATCGAACTCTGTGTGTTCGAGCAAGAACGTGCTTCCAAAGCAACAATTCTTGATAGTCATCCCCTTCGGTGATGGTTTCTTGATGAGTTCATCATTGATGGATACCGGTTGCTTCGCCGTCTTTTTGACAGATTCCAGCGATCCATTTGCAATCGCCGCCTTCTCGGTTTGTTTAAACCCATGATTCCCCTTGAGATGGGCACGATGCTCATCAAAAAGAATGCGGCAGGCATTATTCACGAGGACGTTGTAGAGTTCGTCCCAGGGACTGACATCGAAATGCGCGAGTGACCAAAACTCGTCGATTCCTTGGCTGCCAGCATCGCCAGGATTAGGCATCCCACGACGAAGATAATGTGGATTGTCTTCGGGAAGTGTTGAAACGATTACGCATCGAATCGTTTCCCTTTCTTCCTTTGCGAACTTACCCTTTGCCTTCGATTTGACGAATGTTGCAAAGTTTCTTGCATTGTCAGTCTTGTCCCGCACTGGGGTTCCACCTTTTTCTCGGATTGCCCACAAGTCCGCGACGACCAATGCCACGTCTTTTTCGGTGTCGAATTTATCGAGAGCGGCCTTGTAAGAATCGAATCCGGAGACCTGCCAGTAGTATTGAGGGAGAGCTCGACGCGCCAATTCCATCATGAGCTTCAGTGTTGACGGGTTCTCATGCTTGTCTGGAAGAGGCACTCCGTCGCCCACAACTCGTGGGTGCAAATGGTCGTCGAAGACCAGAAGCACTGATCGCTTTTTAGACATGGTTTTGGTCGTCCTGAGTCCCCGTGGCCATATCTGGGGGAATTCCAACACACTTGGCCGGTGAGAAAAGACGGGAAGTGTGGGTGGATTGCGTGGCGTTGTCAACTCGACTTTGAGGTGGTTGGCGCATACCCCAAGTCCAGTGGGAATCTGGCAATGGCAAACGCGGAGAGAACTCTGCACAGTCATGAATCCCAGCACTTTCGGTGAGCGCTTGGTGTCGCTGGTAGCTTGCCTGCCAGAGCGACTTTCCCCGGACGTTGCGTCGAGTCAGTGCGTGAGACTGGAGTCGTTCCCTCAGAATTCTTGTGGACGCCGATATCCAGCCCTCGCACCAGCAGACCCGCTGCCAGTGGGAACTGCATCCAATGGACGAAACTCTGCGACGTTCTGCCCTCTCACCCGCGGCCCCTCTCACCCCAAGGGGCGAGGGGAGGATTGTCAAAACCGCGCCTTGCGTTGCGACAGGTATTCCAGCAGGGCTTTGTCGAAGGGCATGCTTGTGTTGAGCGGGACGTAGTCGACGCTCGCGGCGAAACATTCCTTGCGGTAGCGTTCGCGCAGTTCTTGCAGCGCTTCGAGGTAGTCTTGGCGGATGCCGTCCGCGTCGAGCACCAGGTTCTCGTTGGTTTCGGGTTCGCGGAGGTCCACCATCCCTTCGAAGGGGAAGTGAACTTCGGCTTCGTCGAGGACGTGGAACACGATCACGTCGTGACCGCGATGCCGCAGCGCGTGCAGGCTGTCGAGAATCGGGTCGGGGTCGGCGAGCAGGTCGGAGAAGAGCATGAACAGGCTGCGGTGCCGGGTCATCGCGGCGATGCTCTTCAAATTGCGGGCGATCTCCGTCGGCCCCGCCGGCTGCAGCTTGGAGAGGAGCGCCAGGATGTTGCCGAGCTGCGTTCGCTTGCTCTTGGCCGGCAGGCTGTGCCGGATTTTCTCGTCGAACGTGAACAGCCCCACCGGGTCCTGCTGATGGATCATCAGGTAGCTGAGTGCGGCGGCCAGGCAGATCGAATAGTCGAACTTCGTCAGCTCCTGCCGGTACGTGTACGCCATGCTCGACGACAGGTCCATCACCAGATACCCGGTGATGTTCGTTTCCGCCTGATACTTCTTGACGTAGTACCGATCGGTCTTGGCGTACACCAACCAGTCGAGATCCTTCAGATCATCCCCCTGCGAGTACCGCCGATGCTCGCTGAATTCCACGCTGAACCCGTGAAACGGACTGGCGTGCAACCCCGACAGAAAGCCCTCGACGATGAACCGCGCTCGCAGGTCGAGGCGACTCACCGTTTGGATGACTTCGGGCTTGAGATACTGTTCGGCGGTGGGCATGGGGCGAATTATAGGTGTCCACCGTGGGCGTCGATAGCACTTGCCTCGGACAATGCTCGGATGTGATCGAGCACTCGCAGGTGGATCGCGTGGATGATCGAGTCGGACCACGCGGTCCAGTACGGCTGGGGGTACATGCCGAACTCGTACCATGTGCGACCTTCGAGGCGCGTTCGTCCGCCGGGGAGTTCGATCAGGCGGAATTCGCCACGACGGCTGCGGAGGGTGCCATTGAGATGCGGAGCATGGACGTGGCGATACGGGCTGAGCTCCTTCATCGTGTGCGGTTGGTCGGTGACGTCAAACGCGAGCCGCCTCGGTTTGTCCCAAACGGTGATCGGTTCGACAAATGTGCCGGTCGAAAAGATGCAGTACCGCGTGGCTCCCACGCCTTCACCGTCGATCGTGGCTCGTTCGGGGCAGGCGATGCCGAGGCGGAAGTACCAGTCGCGGCCATCGGGCAGGTCGGGGAAGGCGACGACGTTGTTCCAGACGATCTCCGGCGGCGCGGCAATTTCGACGACCGTCACGATCTCGCGGACCGGCAGCGGCTGGAGATGCGGTTCGGCCATCGCGAGCACAGGCAGACAGAGCAAGGCCCCGAGCGGTTGCATTTGTTTCTGGTGCGGGGTGAAGTCGGCGATGGCCTTACCGACGAGGCACCCGAACGCGCCGGCCACGGCTGCCAGCGGATACGCCATCGCGATGCAGATCACTCCCTCGAGCGCGAACAGCAGCAGGCCGGCTCCCACGAGGACGATCGACAATTGAGCGAGGCCGAAGGTCTGCGCCAGACTGCGTGGCACCGGACGGTTGTAAGCGAACGCCGTCACTGCGCTCACCAGCAGCGGCGATGCGAAGAACAGTGTGGCTCCGTAACTTCCCGCCACGAACACGCTCAGGATCACCATCGCAAACGTGGCCAGCAGTCCGACGAGAAGTGCGTTCACGCCGGCTCGCTGTTCGGCGAGTGCCGAACCCAGTCTCGGCTTTCTCAATTCCCAGTGCCCCCACGGCGACGTTGGCAGCACGCACGCCCCGATCATCCACAGCATGTTCGCCAGCGGCACCATCACGAGAAACCCCAGCCACGGCGAGAATCCCGCGTTCGCCGCGCGACGGATGCTCATGCTGATCGAAATCCACAGAAACGGCAGCGTCCACACGAGCATCGCTGGACCGAGCCACTCCGGAGCACCGGCAAGCAGCGCGGCGCGCAGTGAGTAAACCGGAGCCAGAAACTCCAGCGCATTCATCGTCCGTCCGGTGAATTGGTGGATGACAAACGCCTCGCCCGCGTACTTGAACAGCATCAACCCAAACCCGCTGATCGCAAACGCCACTCGACCAACATCATCCCGCAACCCAAACCACAACCGAAACCAGTCGACGACATTTTTCGGCAGTTGCGGACGTGGTGTGGAGTCCACCTCGGCGAGCGAGGGGATGATCTCTTGGTCGTGATTCTGATCGGACATGCAACCGTCTCCAGGATCAAAGGAGCGAAAGTTCGAAATCGTGTGACGAACCGTTGTCGCCAAGCAGTATTAACTGGCGAAAACTCGCTCAAAAAATAAGCGTAGCCACGCCTCGCCAGAGCGTGGGTTCCGTCGCTCGCGGCCCACGTTCTGGCGAAACGTGGCTACGCCGATTCCCGTTTGTCACCGAAGTCGCAATGTCAGTCCCTTGAAATCCAGCACTTGTCCGCCTGGTTTGTCGATGGCGTGCAGCGTCAATTTGGTCTGGCCCTGCGACAATCGCACGTTGCCGATCGGCAAGGTGGCCCAGGCTCGGTTGACGTAGTTGTTTGATCCGCCGTCGCGATGCGGCAGTGGAGTCGTGACGATCTCGGTGCCGGGGACCATCGCCTCCAGCCGCGAATCGCCCGCAGTCAGCACAATCTTCGAGCCGGCGTCGGCAGGCGGGCAGAGATGGTTCAGCGTGACTTCGTATTCGCCGGCCGTGGCCACTTCGACATCGAACCAGATCCGGCCGTCGAGGCTGGTCCAGCCGGTCAACCAGTCGTGGGCGAAGCCGGGGCCGGCGAAGAATTTCAGCCCGCCGTCGAAGAACGCCTGCGGGGCGTGGAGTGTCACGGGATTTTCTTCCGCGTGGCCGATCGGGATTGGAAACCGACGCAGACCCGCGGACGACACGTCGTCAAACCACTGTTCGTACAGCCGCGAGAGCCGTTCGACTTCGCCCGGTTGCTTTGCGGCGAGATCGCGTTCTTCACCCGGGTCGGCCTGCATGTCGTACAGTTGCCACGGCAAAGCGGTCGTATCGGCGGCGTTGGCTCGCGACCCGCCACCCGGTCCTTTGATCTCGCGCACCAGGCGATGCCGCTGCGTGCGGACGGCTCCGGGGTAGTGGTTGGTTTCGGAGGTCGGGTTGTGTGTGAACAGCACACGGTCAGGCCAGTTGGAAGATTTTCCTTCGAGCAACGGTCGCAGGCTCACGCCGTCCAGCTTCGGCCCCGTCGGTGGCTTCACGCCGCACAGGTCGAGCAGTGTGGGGAACAAGTCGATATGCGCGGCGATCTGCGTCACGACCTTTGGTTCACGAATCTTCGCGGGCCACCGGATGAACAGCGGCACGCGAGTGCCTCCCTCGTGGACACTGGTTTTCCCGCCGCGCATCCCCGCGTTGAAAGTCTTCACCCCCGCCGTACCGCCGTTGTCGGTGAGGAACACCACGATCGTGTTTTCGGTCAGACGCAGCTCGTCCAGCACACCGAGCAACCGGCCGACGTTGTCGTCGATGTTCTCGCACATGCCGTAGAACGCCGCAACTTTCTCGTCGAACCGCATCGCCTTGAACTTGTCGAAGTATCGGTCGGGAACCTGAAACGGCGAGTGTGGCGCGTTAAACGCGAGGTAGCAGAAGAAAGGTTGTGCAGCAGTTGTTTCGCCTGCTGGCTTCGAGGCGGATCGGACGAACCGAATCGCTTCGTCGATCAGCACGTCCGTGATGAAGCCGCGAGTCGGCTCAGGCGTGGCTCCGCGCAGCAGCACCGTGTCGAAATAATTGTTGATGTGCCCGTTGTGGAAGCCGAAGAACTCCTGAAAACCCTGACCTGTCGCCGTGTACGGGAACTGTTCGCCGTTGTGCCATTTGCCAAAGCAGCCGGTGCGATAGCCGGCGGCGGACAAGGCTTCGGCGAGCGTGGTCTCGCTCAGGCGCATCGCTTCCTTGTTGTGCGTGACGCCCCACACGCCGCAGCGGAGCGGATACCGACCGGTCAGCAGAGCGGCTCGCGTGGGAGCGCAAAACGAGTTCACGAAGAACCGGTCGAACCGCACGCTGCTCCGCCCCAGCCGGTCGATGTGCGGCGTGCTCAAATGCGGGTTGCCGTGCAGACTGAAATCACCGTACCCCTGATCGTCGGTCATGATTAGCAGCAAGTTCGGCGGCCGCTCGGCGGCGAACAGTGACGCTGTCGTGAAGGCAGAGATGAACGAAAGAACGACAATGGCGGTTCGATAACGACGCATGGCGACCTCAACATTTGTGTCAGGCGAGCCGGAGGGCGTTAGCCCCCGGATGCTCGTGGGAATTGGTCCGAAGGCTGATGCCCTCCGGCTCGCCACTTTCGAATTCATTTCAAAAAATCCGGGAGGTAGCTGTCATTGCCTTCGGACGGTTGTCGTTTCTGTTGTTCGACCAGACGATCGATGTTCTCGGACGCACGCAACAGTTGGTACGAACCGTCCATCATCCGGTCTTCCTTACCAGATCCGGCGGAGATCACGATCGCGGATTCCGTGAGCAACCTCTTGTCGGCCACGTTGATTCCGTAGCATCGCGTTTGACACAGGCCGCAGCCGACGCACTTGTCGGCGATCACGACCGGGGCCAGAAAGCCCGAATCCTCGACCGGGTTGCCGGAGGTATCGACTTCGGTCCGCACGCGGGTGAATTCGATCGCGTTGTAACCGGCGTGAACGCATTCATCCACGCAAAGTTGACATGCTTCGCGCCCCGCATGCGGGAGGCACGTGGTCAGGTTGAGTTCCGCGAGGCCGATCCGACAGACTCGCTTTTCATCGAGCGGCAAAGCGCGGATCGCACCGGTCGGACACACCTGCCCGCACGCATTGCAGCTCGATTCGCACCCGGCCCAATCGGCCGCGACCTGCGGTGTCCACAGGCCGTCGAAACCTTGTTGGAATCCGATCGGATGCAGCACGTCGTTCGGACACGCCTTGAAGCACTCGCCGCAGCGGATGCACATCTGCAAGAATTCTGCTTCGGGCACGCTGCCCGGTGGACGGATGGGACGCCACGCCAGCGGATCGTCGAGGTTGGCTCCCCACGATTTTGCGACACCGGCGACGCCGAGGCCGCTCGCGATTCCCGTCGCCAGCCCCACGCCTGCCGCGAGAAACCCGCGACGGCCAAGCGGAGTTTCGTGATTCGGCGGGTCGTTTTCGACCTTGAGCTGCACCAAGTTCCACCGTTCGACAAACTTGATCGCGTGCGTCGGGCACACGCCGCCGCACGTTTGACACTGCGTGCAGTCGGTGTTGCGCGTCGTGAAGTCGGGTTTGATGGCATCGAACGGACAGATTTCGACGCACTTGTTGCAGTTGATGCAGGTGTCTTCCACCTTGCGTTCGGTGACACGAAACAAATTGCCCAGCGAGAACACAGCTCCGCTCGGGCAAACGTATCGACACCAGAATCGCGGCTTGAACAACCCGAGCCCCAGCACGGCGGCGAACAGGCCGAGCGACACGAAATGCCCCGCGTTCAGCGGCGGCACCTGATGCCAGCCACGTCCAATTCCAGTCTGGAGCGGCGCGAGAGTGAACAGCAACCCGCGCGTGATCACCGGGATCGCCGCGACGAAGCCCGAGACGAGGACTCCGCAAGCGGCAGCCACCAGCGTTGCCAACAGCACGTAGTATTTGATGTGAACCCACCAACCGTTGTCGCCGACGCGAAGTTTTGTCACTCGCGAACCGATGGCCCAATCGAACAGGTCGATTAGCGTCCCGAGCGGACAGAGCCAGCCACAGAACCCGCGCGGAATCACCACGCACACGAGCAGGATCACCCCCGCACACGCCAGCGACCAGACCCACGATCGCGCCGCGATGGCCGTGGACAGGCTGACCAGCGGGTCGATCACCAGGAAGAATTCCGCCGACACGTGCTCTTTCCGCGCGAGGTCATCCGCGTAGTGCGACGGCCAACCGGAAGCCGCATCATCGGGCCGCGCCGTGTACGGCCAGCAGACGTAGAAGAACAGGACGAGGAAGGCGACGAAACAGATAGCCTGCACGACTCGCCGCACGGGGGACGAAAGCCATGTCGGGCCGATTCGTTTCAGCCAGCGATGCAGTTTGCCCGCCTGCGACTTTTTGACGAACGGCAGGAAGATGTCGAGTCGCATTGTTGCTTTCCTGCTGTCACTCTCCCCTCTCCCCGGAACGGGGAGAGGGGTCGGGGGTGAGGGGCGAGCGTCTCTGGACTTCAATCATGAACAGAGTCTGTGATCGCACGCCCCTCACCCCCCGGCCCCCTCTCCCCTTTCGGGGGCGAGGGGGAGGTTGATGCGGCTTCGCCGCATTATTTTTTCTCTCCCGCCAACGCCTTCGCCGTTGCGTTCACGATCGCTTCCGAAGTGATCGTGGCGTTGCTTGTGGTATCGACTCCCTTCACGTGTTGTTTGGCGA
>JACRIH010000109.1 GCA_016235885.1 Planctomycetales bacterium
CACCCCCTAACCCCCTCTCCCCCTCCGGGAGAGAGGGGGAATTCTTGAATTCCAACTCAACACACATCATGCCCCGCATCCTCATCGTTGACGACGAACCGACGATCTGTTGGGCACTGCGTGAAGCACTCACCGACGAAGGCTTCGCCGTGGAATTGGCCGCGTCGGCAGAAGAGGGCTTGATCGCCGCCTCGCGAAGCCGGCCGGATGCGATGCTGCTTGACGTGCGGTTGCCTGGGCAGGATGGCTTGTCGGCCATTCGTTCGTTTCGCGAGCGAATCGGGTCCGCGCCGATTATCGTAATGACCGCGTTTGGCAACCTGGACACGGCCGTGCGCGCCGTCGAACAGGGAGCGTTCGACTACCTCATCAAGCCGTTCGATCTCGATCAGGTGCTCCAGATCGTGCGCCGAGCCGTCGCGGTCGCCGCCGAACCCGCGGTCGCGCGCGGCGTTTCGATCGACGAACCGAATCACACGCTGATCGGTTCGTCGGCTGCGATGCAGCAGGTGTTCAAACAAATCGCACTCGTGGCAGGGTCGGACGTGTCGGTGCTGATCACGGGGGAAAGCGGCACGGGGAAGGAACTGGTGGCGCGGGCGATTCATCGGCACAGCGTGCGACGGGACGGGCCGTACCTGCCGATTCACCTCGCTGCGCTCAATCCGAGTCTGGTCGAAAGCGAATTATTCGGCCACGTCCGCGGAGCGTTCACGGGCGCGACAACCGATCGCGCCGGGTTGCTGGAACAGGCGGCTGGCGGCACGGTGCGGCTCGACGAAATCGCCGAGGCATCGACGGAATTGCAGGTGAAGTTGCTGCGGGCGATCGAGCACCGCGAGATCACTCCGGTTGGCGATGCGCGGCCGCGCCCGGCGGACATTCGCGTGCTGGCGGCGACGAATCGCGAATTGTCCGCTCGCATCGCCGACGGCAGTTTTCGGAGCGACCTGTATTTTCGACTGAGCGTGTTTCACATCCATCTCCCGCCGCTCCGCGAACGGCGCGACGACATCCGCGAACTGGCCGAATTCTTTCTGTCGCAAACGCGGCTCGGCAGCGAACCGGTGCGATGCCACCTGTCCGACGCGGCAGTCGCCGAGCTTGGGAATCGAGATTGGTTCGGGAACGTTCGCGAGTTGCGGAACGCGGTCGAACACGCCGCCATTGTCGCTCGTCAGGGAGAGATTCTTCCTGAACACCTGCCGACGCCGGCTCCCATCCCGTCACCGCTGGCCGCCGCAGGAACTGCGCCGCCGGCCGACGAACTCGCACGGCAAATCACCCACTGGGCCGAACAATCCGCGGGCCGCCTGCGCGACGCGGGAGTCGATCCAACCGACTCGCGGCTGTACGAACAGTTTCTGCAATTGGTCGAACCGCCGCTGCTGGAGGCGATTCTCAACCGCTGCGATCACAACCGCGCCGCCGCCGCCGAATTGTTGGGAGTGCATCGTGCGACGCTGCGACAGAAGCTGCGACGGTACGGGCTGACGTGAAGAAAACCGTACTCCCTCTCCCCTTTGGGGGGAGAGGGCTGGGGTGAGGGGCGACTCGTCTTGGAGGTTCACTCGCGAATCGAACCCAGGGACGCTCGCCCCTCACCCCCGACCCCTCTCCCCCTCCGGGGGCGAGGGGAGAATCACAACCAGAGTCCGAGGATTTCGGAATGAGTACCAGCCATCACCGCCGTATTGGCCTCACCGACCTCTTCGTCACCCCGATCGCGATGGGATGCTGGCCGATAACCGGGATCACCAGCATCGACGTGAATGAAGCGGACAGTCTGGCGACGATCGCGGCGGCTTATGATTCCGGGATCAACTTCTTTGACACGGCGTACTGCTACGGTTTCAGTGGCGAGAGCGAACGGATGGTCGGTCACGTGCTGAGTCCGCATCGCGAGCGGATCGTGATTGCCACGAAGTGTGGCATTCACTGGGTGGACGGCAAGCAGGTGCGAGACGGTTCGGCAGCGCGGCTGCATCAGGAATGTGACGAGAGTCTGCGGCGGCTCGGCACCGACCGCGTGGACCTGCTCTACCTGCATGCACCAGACCCGAACGTGCCGGTGACCGAATCAGCAGCCGGTCTGCGCGAATTGCTGGAAGCGGGGAAAACTCGCAGTGTGGGATTGTCGAATGCTACGACCGAACAACTCGCCGAATTCGCCGCCGTCTGTCCGTTGGCGGCGTACCAACCGCACTTCAACATGCTGCAACGCGAGATCGAAACCAGCCAATTGCCGTGGTGCATCGAACACAACGTGTCGGTGTTCGTGTACTGGCCGCTGATGAAAGGGCTGCTCGCAGGACATTTGCCACGAGACTATGTCTTCGACGCGAAAGATGGGCGCCGCAAGTACCCGATGTTTCACGGCGAGGAATGGCAGAAGAATCAGGATTTCCTCGACCGGCTGCGCCCGATCGCTGCCGAAGCGGGCCGAACGGTGTCGCAACTCGTCCTCAACTGGACGATCCACCAACCGGGGATCACCGCCGCGCTGTGCGGCGCGAAGCGGCCGCAACAGATCATCGAAAACGCCGGTGGCATGGGCTGGGAACTCACGACCGATCAATTGACCAGTATCAACACCGCCCTCGCCGAACGTGGTCCGGCGGTGTCTCGCGGCGCGGTGTAGCCCGGATTATTTCCCGCGAAACACACGAAAGACACGAAATGTCCGGCGAGACAAGGGCGTTCAGTATTTCCAGATCGATGGCGCTCACAGCCGAGTGCTGAAAACACAAGTTCATTAGGTCACCACTACTCATTTCGTTTTTGTGTGTTTCGCGTGTTTCGCGGGAAACAGCGTGAATCATCCCCGTCAGAAGTCAGCCACTGGATGGAATCGGCTGGTCATTCCTCGCGCTGCAGTTCGTTCCACACGGCGGAGAACCACAACAGCGCCGCGCGGCGTTGGCCGATGCCTGTGAAATGGCGACGCGACTTCGGGCCGCCGCGATTTTCGCCGCCGAGTGTGTCGGTATCGGGACCGGGACGGAACCCGGGAGTCTTCCAGAGCGTGTCGATCGCCGTTCGAATTTTGCCTTCGCCGACGGGGTTGTTGTAGACCGTGGGGTGCAGCGTCGATTTCGCCGGTAGCCACGGTGGCTCGAAGCCCCACTCGTTCGCGAGCGATTGCCGGATCGACGTCACGTTGCGGACGTAGACATCCGACTCGACCTTTTCGATCACGTCAGATTCCCCTTGCTGCCACAGCACGGCGCGAAACCGGCCGACCGTTTGGCCTGCCTCCGACAGCCGCTGGTAGAGAGGCGTTCCCGGGAGCCACTGACGCGACGCCGTGCCGCCGACCGCCACGTTCACAAACCCAATCGGCACGCGAGCCAGCGGGACGAGCAAATCCCCCAGCGCGGGCCAAATTGTCCCGCCATCGGCCATGTTCGGCTGCGGATCATGCGCAACCCGCCACACTTTCTTCACCGAGTCGAACGCCACCACGCGCCCGCGCGTCTCTTCCACTTTGAGCCGTTCGTCATTGGCTCCCTCGGCATACGACTGCCCGGCGATGACGAACACTTCGCCAACACCGAACGGTTCGACCTGCCCCGCTACGACAATCTTTCCTCCCGCACGCACCCGAATCTCCAGCCGATACCAACCACCGGCCGCGACGTCAGCCCGGCCGGTCCATTTCGCCCCCTCGCGAGCCACCGTCAGGCGACGCCACTCCGTCGCAGCACCATATCCCCCGTCGAGAACGACCACGCGGAACTCGAACACCGCGTCGGCAGGCACTGCCGTTTCGCCAGACACAGCAACGTTGGCCGATCCCAACTTGGGACCACCCGGCTCATGCTCGTGAGCCAGCCGCGGTCGAAACCCCGTCCGTTGGACAACCTGATACGGCACCGGCTGTGCAATCGTCAGCTTGGCCGGCTCGTCCGCCTGAGCCACCCTGATTAACGCGAGCAACAACCCGCAGCAGGACCACACAGCGATGCACAATTGGAGAGCCAAGTGACGTCGTGACAATCTCATTTTCCCGTTCCTCATTTTCCCGTTCCTCATTTTCGTTTGCTTCGTTGCCTTCTGTTCAAATCAGTCGGCTGGGTGGTTATCTGGCTGTGCCTCGTCTCCGGCTGGTTTGAGCAGGCGGACCGGGCGGGCGTTCGTGAATTGGTCGAGCGCGACTTGCAGTTTTCGGGCCGCCTCGGCGTCCGCTCCCGTGAGTTTCGTGACCGGGTGTGCCTGCTTCTCGAACGGATCGGCTCGGAGGTCAAAGAACCGGCCGTCGCGATGGAGTTTGTGTGACGTGCTCATGGCAAATTCAATGCTCGCCTGCGGTCCACCGTTTCGGGCGTACCAACAATAGAGCCACTCGCGCGACTGTCCCTTCTGTCCGAGCAACTGGGGCAGGAAACTGCGGCCGTCGAGCGGCAGCGATTCGGGAATCGTCGCTCCGGCGGCTTCGCACAGCGTGGGCAAAAAGTCGGTGCTGGCGATCAGATCGGAGTTGACCCGACCGGCGGGAATTCGCCCCGCCCAATTGGCGATCAAGGGGACGTGTGTGCCACGCGCCGTGCCCGATCCCTTGCCCCCTTGATACGGCTCGCCTTTGAACCGCGAGGTGACGCTGGGAGACGTGCCGTTGTCGCCCAAAAAGATCACCAGTGTGTTTTCGCGAAGTCGCAACTCATCGAGTTTCGCCAGCAGTTGGCCGATCATCCTGTCCATGTACACCGTCATGTCGGCGAAGTGCTTCACGTTTCTGTTGACGTTCTCGCCCCGAGCCTGTGGAGCCCAGTCGACACTGTCTGGCGTGGGTTGGAACGGGTCGTGAGTAAGCATCAGCGGGTAGTAAAGAAAAAACGGCCGCTCCTTGGGCCGGGTGACGAAGTCAAGAGCGAAGTCGTTGACCAGCTTGGGACCGTACTCACCGTTGTCGAAGTTCTTTTCTTCGCCGTTCAGCTCCAGTCCCGGATTCGCGTACCGCGGAGGCCGGCGCGTGTGCTGCCAGAGAAACGATTCGTCGAAACCAAAGTGCCGTGGCAATTCTTTGCCGCGACCAAGTTGCCACTTGCCGGTGATGCCGGTCGCGTAGCCGGCTCGTTTGAGTTGCTGAGCAAACGTCGTGGCCTGCGGATCGAGCAGACCAAACTCGATGTAGTTGCGGACGTTGTACAAGCCGGTCATCAATTGCACTCGGGTCGGCGTGCAAAGCGGCTGCACGTAGCAGTGCTCGAATCGCATTCCGGTGGCCGCCAGCTTGTCGAGATTCGGCGTTTGATACGACTGACCGCCGTTGGCCGTCACGCACTCAAAACCAAAGTCATCCGCCATGATGAGAATCAGGTTTGGCGGTCGCGTCTCGGCGGCTCCAAGTTGGCTGCACGCGGACGCCGCGATGGTCAAGCAGAAGGCAATGTGACGAGTCATGGCAATATTCCCGGGGTTGTTCACGGACACGGAGCGGCGAGTTTAGTGCCTCTGACACGGGAGCAAAACTGGCACGTCGCGGAATCTCGATCGGTGGCCGAGGGCAACACGCACGACCGGCACCTGTGGGACGCAATCGGAGTGGTTGCTATACTTCGCCCGCGCGAAACTCCCTCTCCCACCGGCGGAGAGGGGAGACTCAAATTCAATTCCTCGCACGTCTAATGACCGCGATCCTCGGCATTTCCGCGTTCTATCACGATTCGGCGGCGGCACTCGTCGTCGATGGAGAGATCGTCGCCGCGGCTCAGGAAGAGCGGTTCTCGCGGAAGAAGCACGATCACAACTTCCCGCTGATGGCGATCGAATACTGTCTTGCCGAGGCGCAACTCGATCCGGAACAGCTTGATTTCGTCGGGTTCTATGACAAGCCGCTGCTGAAGTTTGAACGGCTGCTCGAAACGTATCTCGCGTTTGCTCCGCGCGGCTTTCGGTCGTTTCTGCGGGCGATGCCGCTGTGGTTGAAGCAGAAGCTGTACCTGCCGCGCGAGATCAAAAACGGGCTGCGCGGGGCGTATCGCAAGCGAGTCGTGTTCACCGAGCACCACGAATCGCACGCGGCGAGTGCGTTCTTTCCGTCGCCGTTCGACGAGGCGGCGATTCTCACGATGGACGGCGTGGGGGAATGGGCCACGGCGAGTTTTGGTGTCGGGCGCGGGAACCGAATCGAGATCAGCCACGAGCTGCACTTCCCGCATTCGCTCGGCTTGTTGTACTCGGCGTTCACGTATTTCTGTGGGTTCCGGGTCAACTCGGGCGAGTACAAACTGATGGGGCTGGCTCCGTACGGCGAGCCGAAATACGTGGACCTCATTCGTGACAATTTGATCGATCTGCGCGACGATGGTTCGTTCCGGATGGACCTGTCGTACTTCGATTACTGTGCCGGGTTGACGATGACGTCTCCCAAGTTCGACCGGTTGTTCGGTGGTCCGCCGCGTTCGCCGGAGTCGCCGTTGACGCCGCGTGAGATGGACATCGCCGCGTCAATCCAAGTGGTGACCGAAGAAATCATGCTGCGGATGGCGCGGCACGTTCATGCGGTGACAGGCCTGAAGAAGTTGTGTCTGGCCGGCGGAGTGGCGCTCAACTGCGTCGGCAATGGAAGAATCCTGCGCGATGGCCCATTCGACGACGTGTGGATTCAGCCGGCAGCCGGTGACGCCGGGGGAGCGCTCGGCACAGCGCTGTTCATTTGGCATCAGTTGCTGAACAACCCGCGAACCGTCTCGTCACGCGACAGCCAGCACGGTTCGCTGCTGGGTCCGCGATTCTCCGACTCCGACGTCGAGGCGACTCTGCGTCGGATCGGGGCCGTGTTCACGCGATTTGACGACGACGATTCGCTCTGCACCCACGTGGCCGAACTCATTGCGAGCGACAAGGTCGTCGGCTGGGTGCAGGGGCGGATGGAGTTCGGCCCGCGAGCACTCGGCAGCCGGTCGATTTTGGGAGACGCACGCAGCAGCCAGATGCAATCGGTGATGAATTTGAAGATCAAGTTCCGCGAGTCGTTCCGGCCGTTTGCTCCTTCAGTTTTAGAGGAACGGGTCCACGAGTTCTTCGAGACTCGCCCATGCGAGCAAAGTCCGTACATGTTGCTCGTCGCCCCGGTGCATCCGGACCAGCGTGTGAACGAAAATGGGGACGGGAACCCGCCGGCTGAAGCCGGGACTCCAGCGCTGCAGGGGATCGACAAACTGAAGCTGCGGAGATCGGTCATCCCGGCGGTGACACATGTGGACTACTCGGCTCGCATCCAGACCGTCGATGCCGACAGGCATGGTCGATATTATCGGTTGCTCAAGAAATTCAACGAACAGACCGGCTGCCCGGTGGTGATCAACACAAGTTTCAACGTGCGCGGCGAACCGATCGTCTGCACTCCGGAAGACGCCTACCGCTGCTTCCTGAACACCAACATGGACGTGCTCGTTGTCGAACGGTGTGTGATGCGGCGGGAAGATCAGCCCAAGTCGGCGTTGCAGACGGATGAATATCTGAAGAAGTTTCAACTGGATTAACCTCAACACGGCGTTGCCGTAATGTGGCCGAGTCGCTCCGCGACTCGGCGGCCGGGTCACGGAGTGACCCGGCCACAAATCAAGCCGAAGACTCCAAACCAAGCGATCCCGGGCTTGCTCCGGTGGTGCGTCAACCAATTCGCTTGCTCGCTTGAGGACTAGCGTATGAATGCCTGGACGTCGGGGCTGCTGGCGGTGGGACTGGCCTACCTGGTGGGTTCGGTCCCGTTTGGTTACTTAACCGCGCGAGTCGTTCGCGGAATCGACATTCGTCAGCACGGCAGCGGAAACATCGGTGCGACCAATGTCGGCAGGGTACTGGGCAGCCGGTGGGGAATCTTTGTCCTGGTGCTCGACCTGCTGAAAGGTCTGCTACCAGTGTGGCTGCTCCCCACATTGCTGTTCGCCAATCCAGCCACCTGGGGAACACATGCAGCGGTGGCGGTCGGCGTGGCGACGATCGTCGGCCACATGGCCCCGTGCTGGCTGGGCTTTCGCGGCGGGAAGGGAGTCGCGACAGCCTTGGGAGTCGTTCTGTTCCTCGCTCCGTGGGCGAGCCTGATCTCCGCCGGATCGTTCGCGATCACGTTTGCAGTGTGGCGGATCGTGTCGCTTAGTTCGATCATCGCCGTGCTGGCGTTTACCGCAGCGGAACTGACATTGCTTTGGCCAGACCCGTTCTCCGGATCGAAATGGAGTCTGACCGCGTTCAGCCTCGCCGTGCCGCTGCTGATCATCATTCGACATCGGACCAATATCCGGCGACTGATGCACGGAGAGGAACCACGCTTCCGCAGCGGTGGTGATCCATCGAACACGACACCGCCCGCGACAGAAGTTGGCCAGTGAGTGCGAACCAGCCGGACGAAAGCGTCTGAAGCTCAGTACACTTCGATTTCATTCGTCAACGGAAGATTGCTGCTGACGTCGAGTGCCGCATGGGTGGCCAGTTGTTTCGCGTAGTACGTGGACGTCCGGCCGGAGATCACGATCTCGCCCGGTTCGCCGGGGAGGATTTCCACGCGCAGGCCGCGGACTTGACCACTCGTTCGGAGGCGGACCAGCCGTTCAATGCGGTCCACCAAGGTTTCAGTACTTTCGGAGATCACTTGCAGTTCCATCTTTTTTCCTCCGTGACAGACCAAAACTCCCGAGTTCGGCGGATCTCGCAACGTCTCAGTTTTGAAATCAGTCAAACACGCGACACTACGTCGCGCTGGAGTTCTGTTTGGAATTGGCCGGGACGGCCCTCCTGGTCGTCTCGAAACTACTGGCGATGTGAAATCGTAGAGGACATGAGGTTCGTTACACGAAACTCATCCGCTGCGGAACATCGCTGGAATACTTCCTCCCTGAAGCGATCTTAAAATCCTTTTTGGATTCACAACCTTCTCCACAGTCGGTGGTCACCATCCCTAGCGAAGTGCGGATACCAACCGTTGAATCGGCGGCTACTCTACCCACGGGTTTTTGGATCGTCAAACAGAATCTCGTGAAACCTCGGCGGTCTCCGAGAAAAACACAGCCCCGACAGGTGCTTGGCCTGCCTCACATTTTGGCTATAATCCCGCCGCCTTCGTGATCGTTACAGATTTCATTTCGGGGTCGATCGAATATGGACGGAGCGTCGCTTCAGTTTTTGAAGGGGTTGCTAACCGCTCCCAGCCCATCGGGATATGAGCAACCGGTGCAGGCCGTGGTTCGCGAGCATGTGGGCTCATTCGCGGATCGAGTTTCGACCGACTGGCACGGCAACGTCATCGCCGCCGTCAACCCGGACGGGTCGCCGCGGATCATGCTGGCGGGGCACTGCGATCAGATTGGGCTGATGGTCAAGTACGTCGACGAACAGGGGTTTGTGTGGGTCGATTCGATTGGCGGCTGGGATATCCAGATGCTGATCGGTCAGAACTTGATGATCTGGGGCCGGCTGGGACCGGTCAACGGTGTCATCGCCCGCAAGGCGATCCATTTGCTGTCGCCGGACGATCGCAAGAAGGTGCCGGAGCTCAAAGATTTGTGGATCGACATCGGGGTGAAGAACCGGGACGAGGCCAAGGAAATCATCGCGGTGGGAGACCCTGTGACGTTTGATCTCGGTTTCCGCGAACTGCGTAACAACCTCGCCGCCGCACCGGGGATGGACAACAAAGTCGGGGCTTGGGTGGTGATGTCGGCGTTGCAACAGGTCGCGGCAGCGGCCTCAAAACCGAAGGCGGGTGTGTTTGCGGTTTCGACCGTGCAGGAAGAGATCGGCCTGCGCGGGGCGCAAACGAGTTCGTTTTCGATCGACGCGCAGATTGGGATCGCGGTGGATGTCACGCACGCGACCGATTGCCCGACGCTGGACAACAAGCAACATGGCGAGATCAAACTCGGGCTGGGTCCGGTGTTGTACCGAGGTCCCAACGTCAACCCGATCGTGCATCGCCGGCTGATGGAACTGGCGACGCAGCACAATATCCCCGTGCAAAATGGCGGGCTGTCGCGAGCCGCCAGCAACGACGCGAACGCGATGCAGGTCAGCCGAGGCGGCGTGGCGACGGGAATCGTCGCCATCCCAAATCGGTACATGCACAGCCCGGTCGAAGTGGTCTCGCTGACGGATTTGGAAAACGCCGCCAAGCTGATTGCAATGTTTTGCCTGTCGGTGGATCAGACTACTGACTTCACACCATGACAAAGTGCTGAGTTCGGAGTACTCAGTACTCAGTACAGTGTTCATCGATCAGCACTTGCCACTCAGCACTTTGTATGAGCAACCTCCCCAACCCCGCCGCGAAAGCGTTGGCCGAGATCGGCCGCGAGATTCGATTGTGGAGATTCGGAGGTTTGTCTCCGTGGCGGCTTCTGTTTCTGGCGATCAAGGGTTATCGCGAGAGTCAGAATGATGCGCGGAGTGCGCAGTTCGCTTACTATTCTTTGCTGGCGCTGGCCCCCTTGCTGATCCTGCTGATCGCGGCGGTCGCCCACCTGCCGTCGGCGGAAGTGTTGGAGAAACGAGGATTCTTGACTCGCGAAGTCGTCGTCGCGAACAAGGCCGACGCTCCGAATTCGACGGACGTTGCAGATAACAGTCCGGTGGACAATCCGTTGGAAGACGTCGTCGTGAAAAACTTGATCGATGTCGCCGATCGCGGACTGCCCGACAATGCATACGAGGTCGTCAAGCAACAGATCCTCGATATTCAGGCGCACTCGTCCGTCAGCTTGATCCTCGGCAGTCTGTTTCTGCTGGGAATGGCGGGGTCGCAGGTGTTTCTGACGCTGGCCGCTGGGCTGAATCTCGCGTTTGGCGTGAAGGAGGAGCGGCGGTTGTGGCAGGTTCACGGGACCGCGCTGTTGCTGACGATCCTCATTTTCCTGCTGCTGCTGATCGCGATGGTGCTGCTGGTCGTCGGCCCGTCGATTTCACACTGGCTCGAATCGCGAAGGATCAATGTGCCGTTCGCGTCATTCCTGCTGTTCAAAGGAGCACGCTGGGCGGTCGTATGCGGTTGCCTGCTGGTGTGCAGTTCGGCGATCTACCGCCTCGTGCCGAGCGTGCGATTGCGGTGGGATATTCTTTCACCGGGAAGCGTGTTCGCCACAGTCGGTTGGGTGGTGGTCAGTCAGGGCTTCCGGCTCTACGTCGAGAACTTCGGGCGCTACAACGAAACCTACGGCGCGTTGGGCGGCGTGATCGTGCTGGTGGTGTGGCTGGACCTGACCGGTTCAATATTGCTGCTCGGAGGCCAAATCAATGGCGTGATCCACCGAACTGCGGCTGCCCCGGAGTCGAAGCCATGACGGCGTCGGCCAAGGAACACGACACACCAGCCCGGCTGTGGCAGGACCGATTGCTGTTCGTGGCGGTGCTCGGCTGGATGTTCCTTGCGTGTATGTTCCCGCTCGTGGACACGGATATCTGGTGGCACTTGCGCACGGGGGAATTGATCCTCGAACGGGGTGGGGTGCCGTACTCCGACTGGTTCACATTCACGGATGCCGAACGTTCGTGGATTGATCTGCATTGGGGTTTTCAAGTGCTGGTCGCATTGTTGCACCGCGCGGGGGGAACCAATGCCATCATCCTGTTCAAGGCGGCGGTGATCACACTCGCGGTGGCGGTTTCGTGGAACGCCGCGGGACACCGCCTTCCCGCGTGGGTCAAAGCGGCCGTGTGGTTGTTTCCCGCGATCGCGATCTCCGGCCGGGCGTTCGAGCGCCCTGAAATCCTCACGCAACTATTCCTCGCGACGTGGCTGTGGATCATCCACCGCCTGCCGAACCGACCCCGATTGATCTGGTGGCTGCCGCCGCTGCAAATCGCGTGGGTGAATTGCCACTCGTTGTTCGTGCTGGGTCTCGTGGTCGGCGCATGTTGGGTGGTGGATCGACTACTGCGCACGTGGGCCAACGGCCGCCTCGGTCTTACGCCGCCGGAGCAGGAACCGGAACCGCTGGTCATCCAACTTGCTGTCCTTGCCGCCGTCGTGGCCAGTTTCGCCAACCCATATTTTGAAGAGGGAGCGATGTTCCCGCTCGAAGTGTTTCGGAAGTTCACCACGGACCAACAGCTTTACGCATCGATCGGCGAATTCCAGCAGCCGATCGAATTTGTGCGGCGATACGGTTTCGGCAACGTGTTTCTGCTGGCGGAAGTCGGCACGTGGAGCGTCGCGGCAGTTACCTTCGTGGCCCTGGCACGACGACAACGTTGGAGTCCCTTTCGGCTGCTGCTGTTCGTCGCATTTTCTCACCTGGCGTGGAAGGCGTCACGCAACACGAACATTTTCTCCATCGTAACTGTGGTGGTGACACTGGCAAATTTGGACGAACTTTTCTCCGGATGGGCTTCGACGACTTTCCAGCGAGATGCCGGAGACACGGGGTCTACCACCACAACACCGTCCCGCGAAGCTCGGAATGGAAGTGGAAGATTTGTCACCGCGACGATGCTGCTCGTGTGGTGTGCGTTCAGCGTGGCGGTGGTGACCGGGGTGTGGCACCGGTTCGCGATAGAGAACAAATCGTTCGGACTGGGCGAACAGGAGGCGTGGTTCATTCATGGTGCTGCCAAGTTCGCCGGGCAACCAGGATTCCCTGATCGAGCCTTCGTCGCGAACAACGGACAGGCGGCGGCGTACCTCTATCACAACGGGCCAGAGCGACTGGTGTTCCTCGACGGACGACTGGAAGTCAGTTCGCGCGAAACGTGGAAGGTCTACAACACGGTCCTCGCGGCAATGGCTGCCGGTGACTTTCGCTGGCAGGAAATGCTCCGCGATTCCGATGGCGTGTTGCCAACGGTGATCCTCGACAGCCGGTATTCGCGAGCGCAGCTCACCGGACTGTTGAACACGCCAGGCTGGCGGCTGGTGTTCGCCGACGCGGCTGGCGCTGTCTTCATCGACGACAAGCTGGCTCGCAAACTGTCGCTCCCCCCCGCCGACCCCGAGCCGCTGAAATATCCGCCCGGGATGCGACCGCGTTGATCTGATGACCGGTAGCCAAGGCCCTTGTGGCTTGGACGATTGCGTCCGCCGCAAAGATCGACCGAGACACAAGGGCTCGGGCTACAGCGAGTCATGGGCACGACCTTGACCCTCGCTGGCGCGGCGGGCTAGTGTTCGACCAAATTCCGGTGACGGATCGGCCGGAAATTTCGCGGCAACGCGGCCAGCAAAGAAGGTGCGGCTATGCAATCGGCAGTTTGGATCGAGATCGGAGTCATTTTGTTGTTGATCGTGGCGAACGGCTTTTTCGCCGGGGCTGAGATCGCCATCATCGCCGCGGGGCGTGGGCAGCTTCGCAAGCAAGCCCAGGCTGGCGACCGACCGGCGCAGGTGGCTCTCGATTTGCTCAAACAGCCGGATCAGTTTCTGCCCACCGTGCAGGTGGGAGTGACACTCGTCAGCACGTTCGCGTCCACGTTCAGCGGTGCCACGCTCGTGTTCTACCTGTCCGACAGCTTCGACCGGATTCCGTTGCAGATTCTGCAAGACTACAGCCAGGAGGTGTCGCTGGGCATCGTGGTTGTCGGACTGACGTTCGTCTCGGTTGTGCTGGGGGAACTCGTTCCGAAACGACTGGCCCTGCTGAACACGACGGGGCTGGCGCGGTTGGCGGCAGTGCCCGTGCAATTCCTGTCGCGAATCGGTCGCCCGGTTGTCTGGACCATGAATGTGGCAACCGAGGCGGTGCTGTTCGTGCTCGGGAAGAGTGGTGCGAAGGCGCCGTCGGTCACACTGGACGAGATCCAACATCTGATCGAACTGGGAACGGCGGAAGGTGTCCTCGAACCAGTCGAGCAGAGGCTGGCGGTGGGGGCCTTGCGGCTCGGGGATCGCGACGTGCGGCAGATCATGCATCCGCGAATCGACATCGACGCGGTCGACATCGAAACTCCGGCAGATGAAATCGTGGGCGTGGTGGCGATGTCCGGGTTCACGCGCCTGCCGGTGTACGAAGGGGATCTCGACCACGTGATCGGCATCGTCCATCTGAAGGACGTGCTGCGACAGCATTACCTGGGCTGGCCGATCAATCTCCGGAAGCTGTGTCACAAACCGCTGTTTGTCCCAGACACCAAACCACTCGATCAACTGCTGGTCGCGTTGCAAAAGGAACACAGCCAGATGGCGCTCGTGGTGGATGAGTTCGGCGCGACCAAGGGATTGGTAACGCTCGACAATGTCGTCACTGCCATGGCAGGCGACTTTCTGGCCGGCGAAACGCCGCGCCCCGTCGATCGCATCGTCCAGCGATCTCCATCGAGCTGGCTGGTCGATGGCACCGTGCCGCTCGATGAATTGCTCGATACCTTGCAACTCGCGGAACTCGAACTCGCACCACCTCGCAACGTGACGACTGTGGCCGGATTGGTGATCGCCAAAATCGGCCGACTTCCCAGGGTGGGTGAGAAAACTCGATTCGACCGACTGCAAATGGAGGTCGTGGATCTCGATGATCAACGCGTGGACAAATTGCTGGTCACACTGATGGATCGTCCCACGACGGAATGAACTGGAAACGAGGTTTCCCGCGAAACACGCGAAAGACACGAAATGTCCGGACGTCAAAGACGATGGGCTTTCTCGGATCGACGGCTCGCAAGACAGCGTGCTGAAATACGCCAGGCCAGCGGCGTGACGCAGAGGCGGTGAATTGTCGCCCTCCAGTGTCCGCGTTACGCTCAGACTTCGGCGGTGTATTGTCTTCTGCCGCTGCCCATCAACCTGGAGAGATCTCGAATGTCAGCGAATGCGTCCCCCAATTTGCACCGCCGCATCCTCGTCGGCCTGGTGATCGGCGTCGTGTTGGGGTTGGCGTGCAACTGGCTGGCGCAGACGCCGGTCGTGGATGGAGTTGCCAGTTCCCGGGATGCGAATGCCGACGGGATCGACGACCGGCTGGAATGGGTCGCGACCAACATCGCCGATTCGGTCGGACAGGTGTTTCTGCGGTTGATGTTCATGGTCGTGGTGCCGCTGGTGTTCTCGGCGTTGTCGCTGGCGGTGGTCAATCTCGGCGATGTCCAGCGGCTGGGTCGGATCGGCCTGCGAACCCTGGCGTTCACCGGGATGCTGTCGGTGACGGCCGTGGTGATTGGGATCGGGCTGGTCAATGTCTTGCGCCCCGGCCATTCGCTGACGAAAGAAAAACAGACGACGCTGCGTGAGAAATTTGGTTCGGGAGCCGAAGACAAACTCGACAAGGCCACGGCCACCACGCTGGCGAATGCCAAGAAGGCCAAGTCGCTGCGTGACACGCTGCTGGACATCATTCCCAAAAACCCGTTGCAGGAAATGGTCGGGGCCATCGACGGCAGTTCACCGGGGAACGGCATGCTGGCGGTGATGTTTTTCTCGCTGGCGTTTGGCATGGCGATCAATGCGGCTCCCGAGGCGTGCGCGACCCTCGTCGGCTGGCTGGAGGGGTTGTACGCGGCGTCGATGGTGGTGATCGGATTTGCAATGCGACTGGCTCCGTATGGTGCCGGGTGCCTTGTGTTCTCGCTGACGGCGCGGCTGGGGTTCGACATTTTGACCACGCTGTTCTGGTTTGTGCTCACCGTGCTGCTCGGGCTGACGCTTCACCAAACTGTCGTGTACTCGATCGTGATCCGACTGTTCGGCGGCATGTCGCCCAGATCATTCTTCCGCGCCGTGACCGAAGCCATGCTGACCGCCTTCGGCACGTCGTCGTCAAATGCCTCGCTGCCGACGGCGCTCCGCGTGGCACAGGACGAACTCAAGTTGCCGCGCGAGGTGTCCAACTTCGTGCTGACCGTCGGCGCAACCGGCAATCAGAATGGCACGGCGTTGTACGAAGGGGTGGTCGTGCTGTTTCTCGCCCAACTGTTTGGAGTCGAATTGAATCTACCGCAGCAGATTACTGTCGTGTTGATGTCGGTCCTCGCCGGAGTCGGCACCGCCGGCGTGCCGGGAGGTTCGCTGCCACTGATCGTCGTGCTGCTCCAATCCGTCGGCGTCCCCGGCTCGGGGATCGGTGTGATTCTCGGCGTGGACCGGCTGCTCGACATGTGCCGCACCGTGCTGAACGTGACCGGTGACCTCGTCGTGGCGACGTGCGTGGCTCGTGGTGAAAAGCCGGAAGCCATCCAGCCTCCGGAAGCGTTGAGTTGACATTCGGCAATTCGGCAATTCGGCGAGTTGCGTGCTCTCGTCTCCGCGTCCTCGATTCGGTTTCGTCTGCGTCTCGTGCCACGTATACTCGCGACCGTTGCCATTTGACTCGCCGTCCTCCGGATTCACACCAAGGCTAACGCCATGCAAAAGCTTCTTCAAAACCTGCACGAAGCGATTCAGACCGGCCAGCCGGTGTGTTACACCGCGCTGGTGGAAACGCGAGGTTCCACACCGCAGAAGGCGGGCGCGACCATGCTCGTGTATCCCGATGGATCGCAGTCGGGCACCCTCGGCGGCGGCTGTGTGGAAGCCGAGGTGAAACGGCGGGCGCTGCGACTGCTCGACCAGGGCGAGACAGAGTTGATGACGTTTCAACTCGACAGCAACTACGGCTGGGACGACGGTCTGATTTGCGGCGGGCGCATGAAGATGCTCGTCGATCCCGTCCGCCCCGGTGACGATGTCGCGTACTTCCGACGGCTCATCGACCACGTCTCCACCGGAGCCGGCTGTACGGAAGCGATCGTGATTGACGCGGAAAAGTCTGGCGGCGGTCACGTCGCAGACCGGTTTCTGTTGGATGCGGACGGAAAAGTCATCACGTCTCGACAAGCTTCACGCGAACCTGCGAATCCAACGGCGATCCAACCTGACATCCTTCCGAGTTCCCTCGCCGAGCATCTGCGGCCGCTGAAACGGCGGCCGCGGCCTTACGTCGAGCACGGCGTTTCTTATCTCCCCGTGCTGCCGCGCTGCCGGTTGTTGATTGTCGGTGCCGGACACGTCGGGCAGATGGTGGCTCAACTCGCCGCCGATGTCGATTTCGACGTATGGGTCGTCGATGACCGCGAAGAGTACTGCAACGCAGATCGGTTCCCGCGTGCGAAGCGGCTGATTGTCGCCCCCATTGATTCGGCGCTCAGCGGACTGGAGGTCGATCCCCACACATACTGCCTCATCGTCACCCGCGGCCACAACCATGACGAGGAAGCGCTGTACCATCTGGCGGACACGTCCGCGGCATACGTCGGCATGATCGGCAGCCGGCGGAAGATCAAACTCATTTTCGACGACCTGATCTCTGAAGGCATCTCGACTGAATCGTTGTCCCGCGTCCACGCACCGCTCGGGTTTGACATCGGTTCGCAAACCGTCCCCGAGATCGCGATCAGCATCGTGGCCGAATTGATCGCCGACCGAAACCTCGGTGGCATCCCGCCGCAATACCAACGTGAGAGTTTGGTGAGCGAACTTGCCGAGCCAACCTCCAACGGTTGTTCTGAACTGCCGCGTTGATTTCCGTCAACACAACAGATTCATTCGACCGTGCGAGCCGTCAAAGTCTGCGCAGTTCTTCAAACTCAATCCAGAATTCGCGTCTCCTCTGGCTTGAAAAGCCTGTGCGATGTGCCCACAATCGTGCCTCGCACTGGTTGGCATTGGTCTGGGGAGATCGCTGCCGTCCGGTTGTCTCTCAAAATTAGAGGAGCTTCGTCAGGCTGGGGAGCGCTCGAAACGAGCGCGGGTGGCAGCGGAGGCCGATTCGTTCGGCCGACAGCTTCGCCATCAAGGTGTTCCATCTTTTGAACCCGCAACCCCGAGGTGCCCTGATGAAGCGATTCACTCTTTCTCTGTGCGGCTGTCTGCTCGCGCTTTCTTTCGTTGGCCGTGCGATTTTCGGTGTCGAACCGGAATCACGCTCGCTTGCCAAAAACTCTCCCGACCAAGTGCCTCCCGCCGGCCGAGTCGCCGTCTCGGGAGAAACGGAACGAAAAATTGGCGAACTCACCTGGCACACCGACTATTCTGCTGCTTACGAGGAAGCCCGGCATGAAAAGAAGATGCTGTTCATTTTCTTCCGTGACGAAAGCCGGCCGCACGTCGCCAACAGCTACGAGCACGATGTGCTGGCACACGCCGAATTGTTGGAGCCGTTGAAACGCGTCACACGCGCCGTCCTGCCGCTCGACGTGGCGACTCCCGGCAAGCCGCTCGAAAAGGAAGTCGGCAAGTTGCTCGACCACTCCGCTTTCGCCTTCATGTACCATCGGCAGGGGCTGGCGATGTTGGACCTGACCGATCGCCACTCGCCGCTGTTCGGCCAGTTGGTGTCGGCACACCCATTCACGAACGGAAAGTATTACACCGTTCACGGCACCCAGTCGGTGCTCGGTCTGCCGCGTGGCACGATCACGCAGCGCACGCTGGTTTGGGCCGTTCGCGAACATCCGGCGGGACCGCTCAGCACGACTGGCAAATGCCACGACGTTCTGCTGCGTCAGTCACATCACCATTCGCAGTTGCAGGCGCAGTACGAATCAGTCGGCCACCACGACTGGGGAACTCGGTACAACGAAATCTCTGCCGCGACCGGAATGTCCGCCAGCGAAGTCGCTGCCTCGAGCTGGGGTGCGCAGACGTTGGTCGAGGCGGCGCAAGAGATCGTCAACAACTGGGCCGGGTCAGGGACCCACTGGGGGATGATCGTCAGCCCGCAAGCGACCTACGGATACGACATGGTCCGTGCAGCAAGCGGCAACTGGTACGGCACGGGGATCTTCGCGAACTGATCGTGGGCAAAGCAGCCCGGCCTTTTGAAAAAGCCGGGCTGCTTCCAACCGCAAGGTGGCTCACGAACTCGCTGCCGCCGAAAGAGACGACTGCATTTCTTGCCACTGTTTCCGACCCACCTCGGCGATTCGTGAATCGTCCCACTTCTCCAACTTTGAATACTGCGGGTGCCGAGATTCCTTGTACGGATTGTTCCGGGCCGCGTTGTAGCAGCAGATGAACGCCCAGCGCGGATCGGGGCTTTTGTTCTGATCCGACCGGTGCAGCAGGTTTGAGTGAAAGAAGAGGGCTGAGCCGGGCTCGGCTTCCCAGTACGCCAGCTCCAGCCGTTCGAGAGCGACATGGACTCGTTCCAAGTCCGCTCCGGTCTGGTCGCCGACTTTGCCGTGGTCGATGCGCCCCATCAGGTGTGAACCCTTCAACACCTGCAAACAGCCATTCGCCAGTGTGGCCTTGTCGACGGCGATCATGCAGCTCGCCAGCAGTGGGAACAGGCACCCGTTGTTGTACCAGTAGCCATAATCTTGATGCCAAGCCCACGCGCCGCCAACGAACGGTTCCTTGAGGATCATCTTGTGATGGTAATGGTAGACTTCACCGCCGAGCATTTTTTCCATCGTGTCGACGACGCGGCGGCTGCGAACGATGGCTCCGTAAATATCGTCATCGACGTCGTTGCTGACGACGAGTTTGATCGCGCCTCCTTCGCCATCGCCACGGCTGGCCGCTTGCTGTTCGAGCTGATGATCCGCTCGAGCGATCTTCCGCAGCAAGTCGGTTTCCTCGTCGGTGAAGAACCTATCGACTGCGAAATATCCGTCGGCGTGAAATCGCGAGATCTGTTCGTCGGTGGCTCGAAAGGTGGGCATGGCAGGTTCCTGTTCGCTCATTCGGGAGAGCAGCTTCACTGCGAGAGATTGTTACAATGCCCGCCGAGTTCGCAAAGAGATTCGTAGAACGGAATTCATTCCGTTCCGCCCGTGAAACTATCATCGTTCGCTATTTGAGAACGGAATAAACTCCGTTCTACGGACATGCTGCCAGCCAATTGCATCGCATTCAAAGAGTGGGCCGTCATCTGCGCCGCGCTGGCCGATGGGCGGCAGAGTTTGATCGTGCGCAAAGGAGGCATACAGGAGGGGCCGTCAGGGTTTCGGGTCGAACACCGCGAATTCTGGCTCTTCCCGACGTACCTGCATCAAAAACCGGAAGCGCTGGCCGACGAATCACGGCCGCTGCTGGATCGAGTTCAGGGGGAGCAGCCCGCGGCGGGTGCAGTGCATCTCGGTTTGTACGCGGTCGTCGAGGATGTCGTTTCCGTGACCGATGAGTCTCTGCTAACGCGACTGACCGGGCTGCATGTTTGGTCGCACCGAACTCTGTCGGAACGATTTCATTACCGTCGGCCGGGACTATTTGTGCTGACCGTCAGAATGTATCGTCTGCCGAATCCGATTGTGATTCCGGACTCACCGCACTTTGCCGGGTGCCGGACCTGGATTGATCTGCCAAGCGAACCTCCACTGTCCACGGCTGGGTTGATGCCCGTGGTCTCAGACAAGGAATTCGCCCGGCAACGGCAGGCAATTCAAGCGGCCGTGCAATTCGCAATCGCGTGACATCGAGGAACAACATGCCGAGCTACGAGAAGTCGAAAGAGTTGCACGAACGAGCCAGCCGCGTGTTGGCGGGGGGCGTGTCGAGCGAGTTCCGGCGGTTCAGCACGCCGCATCCGCTCTTCTACGCGAAGGGGCAGGGAAACCGCATCGTCGATGTGGACGGCAACGAGTTCCTCGACTTCACGCTCAGCCAGGGACCGCTGATCCTCGGGCATTCGCATCCGGAAGTGCTCGCGGCCGTCGCGAAGGCCAGTGCCGACGGACAATTGTTTGCCGGCCAGCATCTGCTCGAATTGGAGTTGGCCGAGCGATTGAATCGGATCATCCCGTGTGCCGAGTTGATGCGGTTCAGTTTATCGGGTTCCGAAGCGGATCACGCGGCGATTCGCGTGGCCCGCGCGGTCACCGGGCGCGACAAGTTTCTGCGGTTCGAAGGACACTACCACGGCTGGCTGGACGAGATGGCTCAAGGAATCGGCGGCGCTGCCGAATTGCTTGGTCCGCGAGAACGGCCGAACGTCATCTCGTGGACGAAGGGGTTGCCGGCTGGGAATGACCGGAACTGTCTGCTTCTGCCTTGGAATGATCTCGGCTTGGTTGAAGCGACCGTGCAACAGCACGCGCACGAACTGGCGGCGATCATCACCGAGCCTGTGATGTGCAACAGCGGCTGCATCCCGCCCGATGCGCCATCCGCCTTCCTCCGCGGATTGCGTGAAATCTGTGACCGATATGACATCGCGCTCATCTTCGACGAAGTCATCACAGGCTTCCGCCTCGCGCTGGGTGGAGCCCAAGAATACTACGGCGTGACGCCAGACTTGGCCGTCTTCGGAAAGGCGATGGCGAGCGGCTATCCGATCAGCGTGCTGTGCGGCCGCAAGCGGTTCATGCAGCCGATCGCGGACGGCACGGTGATCCACGCCGGCACAATGAACTCCGGCCAGCCAAGCGTGGCCGCCGCATTGGCGACGCTGAACGTGCTCGAGCGCGACCGCGTGCATGAGCGGTTGTTCGCACTGGGACAACGCCTGATGTGGGGACTGCGAAATGTCGCATGTGATCCCGTGACCCTTGAACCCGTGCCAATTCTTTTGCAGGGTCCAGGTCCAATGTTCCACGCGGGATTCACGCCGCTCGAAAAAGCCCGCGACTACCGCGACACGCTGCGCTACGACAAGCCGCGCTACGCCCGCTTCGTTGCCGCGATGCAAGAACGTGGCATCCGTCTCATCGGCCGCGGTCTGTGGTATATCTCGGCGGCGCACACCGAGGCGGATGTGGATCATGCCATCTCGGTCGCGGGAGATGTGTTTAGCCGGATGGCTGACGGGAATTGAACAGAAGCAAACAAAGGAAACAGAAGAGGCCAGGGAAAAAGGCAGGGGGGCGAAGCTGCAGGTACGTAGCCGTCATCGCGCCGCGTGACGAGCCGAAAGTTGAACATTCCCTCGATTCGAACAGATTCGCAACCGCTGTGACCACTCGGCTCGTCACGCGGAGCGATGACGGTTACATAAGACAGAAAGGAGCCGCAACGACATCATGGCCAAGCGTGTTTTACTCGCCGGGTTGTTTCACGAAACGCACACGTTTCTTTCCGGGCGCATGGGGCTTTCTGAATTTGAAATCCGAGTCGGCGGCGAGTTGTTGACTGCCGAAGGAGATGGTTCGCCGCTGGCCGGTGTACTGTCGGTGGCTTGCGACGCGGGCTGGGAAGTGATCCCTGTGATCGATCTGCGGGCGACGCCGGGGCCGACGGTGGCCGATGAGGTCGTCGAACGGTTCTGGCAAGAATTCGTCGCCGCCGTGGATCGCGAACGAGCGCGGGGCATTGACGGTGTGTACCTCGTTTTGCATGGAGCGATGGTTTCGGAGTCGTGCCTCGACGTCGAGGGAGAATTGCTCGAACGGATTCGGCAACTGCTGGGAGAATCGATCCCGGTTTGCGGAGTTCTCGATCTGCACGGGAACATCAGCGAACGCACCGCACAATTCAGTCACGGGTTCGTCGCGTACCGCGAGAATCCGCATGCCGACGCCTGCCAGGCGGCGAAAGACGGAGCGCTGCTGCTCGACCGGTTGCTGCGAACCGGAGAGCGACCGGTCACGGTGTGGGAGCATCCGCCGCTGATGTGGCCTCCACCGGGAACGGGGACGGCGTTTGAGCCGATGCGGTCGTTGGAAGCCGCGGCGCGAGAAATCGAACGGGCGCACCGCGACATCCTGGCCGTCAACGTCTTCGGCGGCTTTTCGTTTGCCGACACGCCCGACACCGGCGTCAGCTTCACCGCGACGACCGTGGGAGATCCCGAAGTTGCATGCCGCGAACTGCGCCGACTGAGCGACCTCGCCTGGCAACTTCGCGAGCGCGGGTTGGTGCGGGAGGAGACGTTGGAGAGCGTGATCGCAACTTTGAAACGAGACGACTCACCGTCCACGACTCAACGTGGCCCCATCGTGATTGCCGAACCGTCCGACAACATTGGCGGCGGGGCACCGGGGGATGGAACGGCGTTGCTGCGGGCGTTTGTCGAACACGCGATCCCAAACTGCGCCGTGGCGATCAACGATCCCGCAGCGGTGGCGGCGCTGCGTGATGTCGCGACGGGAGGACGTGTCACGCTGGAGATCGGTGGCCGAGGCAGTCCGCTCAGCAGTGGGCCAGTGCGGTTGGAGGTCGAATTCGTGTCGCGATCGGATGGGCAGTTTGAATTGGAAGACAAACAGAGTCACCTCGCGTCGATGTGCGGCAGTTATTTCGACATGGGACCGTGTGCCGTGGTTCGTCACGGCGAGGTGACGATCCTGCTCACCAGTCGCAAAACGCCGCCATTCGATCTCGGCCAGTGGCGAAGTCAGGGGATCGAGCCGGAAAAACTGTTCGCGATCGGCGTGAAAGCGGCCGTGGCGCACCGTCGCGTTTACGACCGGATCGCCAGCCAGCACATCACCGTTGACACTCCCGGCCCGTGTTCAAGTCGGCTCGAACGATTTCCGTTCCGCCACGTCCGCCGACCAATCTTCCCGCTCGATCCGTGATGGAGACGGAGGTTGCGAGAAAGCGTCGGCGAGCGGGGCGGCGTCAGCCCAATCTCGTTCGGCACGAATGATGCGGGTTGAAGGGAGAGGGCGTCAAGTGGGTTGGCGGTTGCGGTGTGGTGTGGAGAGGGCGCTCGATCAGTGCTGTTCGAACGATGGGCGCGAGGTGTGGACGTTGGCGACGCGCAGCGTGAAGGGGCTCAGGCGGGAGGATGGGCTCCGCGAGCGGCGTGGTCAGTTCGGCGGGTTTTGTTTCGCGGTGAGTCGGCGCAGGCCGTCCAGGAGTTCGTCTTCCTCGGCCCAGCCTTGCAGGTAGAGACAGATCAATTCAAACCCGCGACGGCCGACGTTGTCGTCGAGGGTCAGGCTCAGCAACAACGCGGCGATCAAGGCACAATACACTTGGATCATCACTCCTTCGGGTTTGTGGCTCAGCAGATGACGGCAGCCCAACACATGTTTGAAGAAGCGGAAGAACAGTTCGATCGACCAGCGCAGCTCGTACAGGGCGGCGATGATTTCAGCCGGCACGTCGCACAGATTCGTCAGCAGGACGATCTTGTCCGAGTTGGATTTGTCGGTGCGGCGGCGTCCCTGTGCGGCCTTCTGGAGGATGACCCGGCGGACGGGATGCGTCGCGCCGGGGAGGGTCACGACCTCGTCGGAGATCACGCGGGCGTCACGGGCCGCGGACGAGAGTTCGCGCGTTTCGACGACGACCAGCGTGCGGTGCTGCACCCGGCAGACATAGTCCGACCGGGCCGCGACGATGTCGTTGAACAGCCGGTAGCGTTCGTAGCCTCGATCCAGCAGATAGGCCCGGCCCGCCCGCAGATTTCGAGACAGCACGCTGCGTTCGTCGTCGTCACCGCCGGTTTCGTCGGGGGTCAGCGCGGCGTGTTCGGGAATTTCGCGATGGACCTCGAATTGCAGATGCAACCGCCACTTCGCGCCCCGCTCGGAACCGACCGCCGCCACGATCTGCGGCAGGGCTCGCAACGCCGAACCATCCACGGCCGTCAGCCGCCGAACCAACTCCAGCGGAATGTTCCCCGTCGCCCGCGGAGCCTTCGCGGGAAGCTGGGCGAACAGTTCGCGAAAGATCGGTTCGAGCAACTCGGGATCAAAGACGCGCACCGACTCCGACAACGACCCCAGCGAGGCCCGCGGTCCTCCCAGAGCTTTCTGCACCTTGCGCAGCCGGGACATCTCGGACAACCCCCGCAACGATTGCAACGTGGGATTGAACATCCCCAACAACACCAACCCCGCATACTGACTGAACAGCAACTGCCGATTACCCGCGACATCGCGCTCGGTCCCCGCAGGAGCCAGACGCTGCAGCAACGGAAACAACCGTTGGAGAGACTTGACTCCCGTGATGGTCGCCGGGTCCAAGTCCCCCTCGGCCCCACTCGAATCCGAATCCGAACACAGTTGATCC
>JACRIH010000110.1 GCA_016235885.1 Planctomycetales bacterium
AGGGGCCGCGATCGCGCGGGCTCCGGTTCCTCTGTACCCCGTCGCAGCCATTTGCACGGGCGTCATCCCACTGATGTTTCTGCTGTTCAAACGTCGCACGCGGTTCAAGAAATTTGCGAGACAGTTGCCGGATGCCTTGGAACTGATCGCCCGGGCGCTGCGATCGGGGCACAGTCTGGCATCGGGGATGAAAGTCGTGTCGGAGGAAATGCCCGCCCCGATCTCCACCGAATTCAACGCGGTCTACGAAACACAAAACCTCGGTGTCTCGCTGGATCAGGCACTGCGCGACATGCTGAAGCGGATGCCCAATCTGGACCTCAAGTTCTTCATCACCGCCGTGGTCATCCAGCGGCAGACGGGCGGCAACTTGGCTGAGATCCTCGAAAAGATCGGCCGCATCGTCCGTGACCGTTTCAAAATCCTCGGGCAGGTGCAGGCTCTCACCGGCGAAGGCCGCATCAGCGGCGTCGTGCTGATGGGACTGCCGATCGCGCTGTTCTTTGCGGTTTACTATTTGAACCCGAACTACGTGATGATTCTGTTCACCGATCCACTTGGCAAGAAATTGGTGGCCGGAGCCATCTTTCTGCAACTCCTTGGGGCGTTCGCCATCAAGAAGATCGTCAACATCAAGGTTTGATCCGCACCGTACCGGAGAACCACGTCACCGACCGAAATCGTGACGGTCGGACGGCGAAACCCGGAGCAAGACAGAATGACCCTGATTCAAATCCTGCCGTGGGCGGTGTTCGGTGCGTTCGCGTGCATCGCCTGGTTCGTCATCAACATTTTTGCGTCCAGGACCACTCGCGCCAGCGAGCGGCTGGATGAGATTCGCGATCCGCGCCTGCGTCAAAAAGAATCGGCACTCGTACGCACCGGTTCGGGGAACAGTGTCACCGACGCCTTCGAGAAGGCGGCGCCGGCGTTGTCGAAGGCGCTGCAACCGAAGACCGAACTCGAACAGAATGCGATGAAGATCCGGCTCGCAAACGCCGGCTTCAATTCGTCGCATGCCCCGTCCGTCTACCTCGCCATCCAATTCATCTGCCTGATCATCGGTTGCATGGCCGGTGCTGGGATTGGCCTCGCGAAATATGGTGTGCAGTCCAAATCGCTGTACGGCGTGATCCTTGGTGGTGGGACCGGGTTCTACCTGCCCGTTGTGATCCTGGGCTTCCTCCGGAGTGCCCGGGTCAAACGCATTTTCTTGACGCTGCCGGACGCGCTGGACCTGCTCGTCGTCTGTGTCGAAGCCGGCTTGGGATTGGATGCGGGACTGCGCCGGGTCACGGACGAACTGAAAGACACGGCACCGGACCTGACCACGGAATTCGGGTTGTGCAACTTTCAATTGCAAATGGGCCGCCAGCGGCGCGAAGTGCTGCACGACCTCGGCGTGCGATCGGGCGTGGACGACCTGAAGGCTCTGGCTGCGATCCTGATCCAGGCCGACCGGTTCGGGTCGAGCATCGCTCAAGCGCTCCGCGTGCAGTCCGATTCGATGCGCATCAAGCGGTCGCAAATGGCTGAGGAAATGGCACAAAAGACGGCGGTGAAACTGATCTTCCCGCTCGTGCTGTTCATCTTCCCCGGCATCTTCGTGGTGCTGGTGGGACCGGCAGCGCTGATGATCATCAACCAGTTGCTGAAGACGAATGGTTGATCGTCGTCCAGCGCCGATGACTCAACCGGGCGAACCGGGATGCACCATCAGATACCGGTCCTCGTGGGGACGGTAGAAGCCGCGGATGTGTTCGCGAACTGCGAAGCCGAGCTTCTGGTACAGGGTGACCGCGCCGTGGTTGGCCGGATCGACGGTCAACAACACGGGGGTCGCCGCGAGATTCAAAGCGGCCTGCATGAGCTGCGTTCCGATGCCACTGCCTCGGCAGTCGGGGTGGACCATGATTTTGTGCAGGAACAATTCCCCCTGCTGCGTCGGAAACATCACGAGCGCGCCGGCAATATCGTGCGACTGGGACAACCGTCGTTGATCGTCCACCACGCGGGCTACCAGCAGCGTGGCCGTGTCGCTCCACACGCGCCAGATATGTTCGCCGTCGGGAATGAACGTGTCGGGCGCGACCGGCCACGCCAGGCGGTCGAGCGCCGCGATCCCCAGGTAATCCCGCGCAAAAGCCGGTTCGATTCGAACAGTCACCACGATCAGCACCTCGCAAAAGAGTCTGTTGGAATGCCGTGGGATAGGCTTCCAGCCTGTCGTTGTCAGCAGGAATTCACAGGCTGGAAGCCTATGCCACCGAACATTTCAATGGACGGAATCGTAACGGACGAAGCAGCGAGCCGCGACGCTCCGGCTTGACTCTGACCTGGGAATTCTGCGAAACAGACCTCTCCGAACGAAACCAAACGACCGGATCACTGGTTATATTGCCCATCGGCCAGTTGACACGTCATGACCCTGCGCGGTGAAGGAGATTTTGAATATGCGATTTTTCGGGAGAGTCGGCGTTCTGGTGGTCAGTCTGCTCGCGGCGGGAGTGGTCGGTGCGGCGGAAAAGGCTCCGGCCGTCGGTCGCAAGGTGAATGGGTTCAACTTGCAAGACTTCCGAGGCAAGGCATGGTCGCTGGACGACGCGCAGGATCGCAGGCTGATCGTCGTGGCGTTTCTCGGGACCGAGTGCCCGCTGGCGAAGTTGTACGGCCCGCGGCTGGTCGAAATCTCCGCGAAGTACGAACCGCGTGGCGTGGCATTTGTCGGGATCAACGCGAACTCGCAGGACTCCGTCACCGAACTCGCAGCGTATGCCCGCACGCACAAGATCGAATTCCCGTTGCTGAAAGATCCCGGCAACAAGGTGGCTGATGCGTTCGGCGCGGAGCGGACTCCGGAAGTGTTCGTGATCGACGCCGGCCGGACCGTGCGCTATCACGGACGAATCGACGATCAGTACGGAATCGGTTCTGTTCGCAATGAACCGAAGCGTCGCGATCTCGCGGTTGCGCTCGACGAACTGCTGGATGGGAAGCCGGTGAGCCAACCCACGACCGAAGTGGTCGGCTGCCACATCGGCCGCGCAAAGTCGCCCAAGCCGGACGCGACGGTCACGTACTCGAATCAGATCGCCCGGCTGCTGCAACAGCGCTGCGTCGAATGTCATCGCGCGGGGGAGATCGCTCCATTCGCGCTTACGGAGTACGACGAAGTGGCCGGCTGGGCCGAGATGATTGCCGAGGTCGTGCGCGACGGACGAATGCCGCCGTGGCATGCGGACCCGAAGCACGGGCATTTCAAAAATGACCGGTTGCTGACGGATACCGAGAAACAACTCGTGTTCGATTGGGTCGCCGCCGGTGCTCCGCAAGGCGATCCGCAGCAAGCGCCGCCGCCGAGGCAATTCACGGCCGGATGGACTTTGCCGCGCGAACCGGATGTCGTGATCCCGATTCACAAGCAACCGTACCGCGTGCCGCCGACCGGCGAAGTGCGCTATCAATACTTCACCGCCGATCCGGGATTCAAGGAAGACAAATGGTTGGCGGCGGCCGAGATTCAGCCGGGCAACCGAGCCGTCGTGCATCACATTCTGGCGTTCGCCCGGACCCGCGGCCAACGGCAGGACACGGACGAGGGGGGAGCACAGGGGTTCCTGGTTGGCTACGTTCCCGGCATGCGCGCCGAACCGTATCCCACCGGGATGGCCAAGAAAATCCCCGCCGGTTCGCAGCTTCTGTTTCAGATTCATTACACACCCGTCGGCAGCGAGCAATTCGACCAGAGCAAGCTGGGACTGATCTTCGCCGATCCGAAGGATCTTACGCACGAAGTGCAGACGACGAGCGCGGCGAACCCGCGAATTCGCATCCCTCCGCAGGCGGACAACCATCGCGAAGAAGCATTCAACCGTCGCCAGCTTGGCGATTCATCGCTGCTGGGTCTCATGCCGCACATGCACTTGCGTGGCAAGTCGTTCTTCTACGAGGCGCTTTACCCCGACGGGACCAAGGAGACGCTGATCGACATTCCACATTACGATTTCAACTGGCAGACGGCGTACCGACTTGCCGAACCGAAACGGTTGGTGGCGGGCACGCGAATTCATGTCGTCGCTCATTACGACAACTCCGAGAACAATCTTAGCAACCCCGACCCGACCAAGACGGTCCGCTGGGGCGATCAAACTTGGGAGGAAATGTTGATCGGCTATTTCGACTTCGCCGTGCCGATTAGCGCGGACGGCAGCGAGCCGTCTCCGGAATTGCCGCCGCTCGCCAAGGGGGAAACTTCCGCGTCGCGGGCGCTTCAAATCGTGAAGCAATTCGACAAGGACAAGGACGGCGTCGTCCAGCGGTCGGAAGTCCCTGAAGCCCTGCGCAAGCTGTTCGATCGGCTGGACCGCGACGGCAACGGCAAGCTGACCGAAGACGAACTGACGAAATCTCTCGACCGGTTGCCGCGCCGCAACTGAACCGCCGCAACTGAACCGCGTCGTTCAGCCGTTCCGAACGCGGCGAAGCCGCACGTTACGTAGCCGTCATCGCTCCGCGTGACGAGCCGACCATTTCACCGACGCGGCTTTGCCATTCGGCTCATCACGCGGAGCGGTGATGGCTACGTTGACGGTGCCAACACAATGTCGGATTTCGTGCTGTTGACGATGGCGAGCAACTCCTGCCGTTCCGCTTCGGGAACCTGAAACGCGTTGAACGTCTGGTGCAGGTCGTCCAGAAACGACACCCATTCCCCCTCGGTGATGTCGAGGTGTTCGTGCGAATCGCGCATGGTCCGACCCGAGTACTGTTGCGGGCCGCCGGTCGCCCAGCAGACCATTTCAGTGACCAGATACTTGA
>JACRIH010000114.1 GCA_016235885.1 Planctomycetales bacterium
AGGCGTCACCAGCGTTGGCATTGTTCGCCACGACCGCGTACGCCCGCCGAGGCAACGCCAAGTCGGCACTGGAAGCGTTCCGCACGGCCGTGGCGCTCAGCGATGCGATTCCAGAAATGTTCCCCGAGATGCTCGCGTACTCGCTCCACGCCAAACTGCCCGTCGAAGCAAAGACAATTCTCGACAAGCTCGACAAGCTCGGACCCGGCGACAAGCTGCTTGCCAAGCAGCGCGTCGCGACGCTGATTCTGCTCAAACAAAACGAAGCAGCCGTGCGGCTGGCCAAGTCGATCTACGCCGAAGAGCAGAGCCAGGACGCAGCGCTATTCTATGCGAATGCCCTCTCGCGTTCGGACGCCAACGCCGACCGCGACCAGATCCTGCTCCAGCTTCGTCACCGCTTCGCAGGCAATCGCGATCTGCTGACGTTGTACTGCGGCTACTTGGTGCGATCCGGGCGGCTCGATCAAGCGGTGATCGAGATCGACGGCGAGATCAGTCGCACGCCGGACAAGGCCGAGAAATATGCGCTCGCTCAACTGGCAATCGGCTTCCCACTCGAAGCCGGTCAGCCCGACATTGCCGAGACGCAGGTCAAGAAACATCAGGCCACGCTGGGCGACCCATTACTGGTCGAATTCTACGACGGCCGAATCGCACACGCCCGCCGCGACTACGCCACTGCGACCACGAAACTGGGTCACGTGCTCCAGGTTGGGAATGATGACCCACGCGTGGCCATGCTGGCCCAGCAAGCCGCGATGTGGTTGGAGATCGTCCAAGGCGACCAGCGCATGGCGGATCATTTGAAGACCGCCGCCGAAGAAGCCAAGAAATCCGCGGCAAAGGTCGATGAAAAGAAGTAGCGCGGCTGAGCCACTGGCCACGTAGCCGTCATGTTCCGCTTGACGAGCCGAATCGGGATTGAACGTCTGTTTGCCATTCGGCTCATCACGCGGAGCGTGATGGCTACGTAACGTGGATCGGCTGTCCACCCTGACCTTGGATTGGCTTTCCCGGTCGGTTAGACTTTGCCGATCATTTGAATTCGTGTGCGTTGACGAACCTCGTGCTCGTGCCAGCCGACTGCGATCGGCAAACTCCGGAGGTCGAAGCATGCTGACGATTCTCGGTCCCCAACACCGCTTTTGCGATGGGTTGTCCCGTCGCGGCTTCCTCAAAATTGGCGGGCTGGCTCTCGGTGGCCTGTCGATGGCCGACATCTTTCGAGCCGAAACACAGGCGGGAATCGGTTCGTCAAAAAAGGCGGTGATCAATATCTTTTTGTCCGGCGGGCCGCCGCATCAAGACATGGTGGACCTCAAGCCGACCGCCCCGTCCGACATTCGTGGTGAATTCAACCCCATCGCGACCAACGTCCCCGGCATCGACATCTGCGAGCACCTGCCGCTGTTGGCGCGGATGATGGACAAGTTCGCGGTCATTCGTTCGGTTGTCGGTTCGGAAGGGCGTCACGCGGCGTTCCAGTGCATGACCGGTTGGCCCGTTACGAATCAGCCGCAAGGTGGCTGGCCGTCGATGGGGTCGGCGATCTCGAAGCTGCTCGGACCGACCGCGCCCGACGCTCCCGCTTTCGTCGGGTTGTCCCCCGCAATGAAAACGTCCACATGGGCCGATCCCGGTCAGCCGGGGTTCCTCGGCTTCGCGCATGCTCCCTTCAAACCGACGGCCGAAGGGAAAGCCGACATGATTTTGAACGGCATCACGCTCGACCGGTTGCACGACCGACAGGCGCTGCGAGCCAGTGTCGACCGGTTCCGTCGCGACGCCGATGCGTCGGGGCAGATGGAAGGTTTGGATGCGGCGACACGCCAGGCGTTCGGTGTGCTCACGTCCAGTCGTCTGGCAGAGGCCCTCGATCTGTCTCGCGAACCGAAGGAGATTCAGGACCGCTACGGCTACGGTTCACCCGAACCCGCCGGGTACGGCGATGCCGGCCCGCTGCTCAACACGTATTTTCTGACGGCTCGGCGGTTGGTCGAGGCCGGCGCGCGATGCGTGTCGCTGGCGTACGGTCGTTGGGACTGGCACGGCAAGCCGCACGGCACCACGTTCGAAAACGCCCGGGAACACCTGCCGATGCTCGATCAGGGGATCACGGCCTTGGTCGAAGACCTGCATCAACGCGGCTTGGACAAGGATGTGTCGGTCCTCATTTGGGGTGAGTTCGGCCGCACACCGAAAATCAACGCGAATGGCGGGCGCGATCACTGGCCGCCAGTGTCGTGTGCTTTGCTGGCCGGAGGCGGAATGCGGACGGGTCAAGTCATCGGTTCGACTGACCGCGACGCGGCGTACGCGCTGGATCGTCCCATCCACTTCCAGGAAATCTACGCCACGCTCTACCACCGGCTGGGAATCGACGTCCACACCGCCACCGTGACCGACCTCAACGGCCGTCCGCATTACCTGGTCGATCATCGCGCACCGATTCGCGAGTTGATTTAGATCAACGCTGATGAAATGGAAATGGAACAGCCCGGCTGCTCTCAAGCAGCCGGGCTGTTGCGTTGGTTGATTACAGTCCCTTGCTGATGATGTATTTCAGCAGGTCGCCGACGCGGTTGCTGTAACCCCATTCGTTGTCGTACCAGCTCACCAGCTTGACGAACCGGTTGTTGAGGCCAATGCCCGAGCCTTTGTCGAAAATCGACGACGACGCGCAGTGGATGAAGTCACTGCTGACAACTTCGTCTTCGGTGTATTCGAGGATTCCCTTGAGATACGTCTCGCTGGCGAGCTTCATCTTGGCACAGATTTCGTCGTAGCTGGTCTCCTTGACCGTGCGGACCGTCAGGTCCACAACTGAGACGGTGGGGGTCGGGACGCGGAACGCCATGCCGGTCAGCTTCCCCTTCACTTCAGGACAAACGAGACCAACCGCGCGGGCGGCCCCGGTGCCAGACGGGATGATGTTGATCGCCGCACTTCTTCCACCCTTCCAGTCCTTCTTGCTCGGGCCATCGACCGTCTTTTGCGTGGCCGTGTACGAGTGGACGGTGGTCATCAGCCCCTCTTCGATCCCGAAGCCTTCCTTGAGCAGCACGTGGACGAGCGGTGCGAGGCAGTTCGTCGTGCAGGACGCGTTGGAAATGATGTGGTCTTTGGCGGGGTTGTATTTCTCGTGATTCACCCCCATCACAATTGTGATGTCTTCTTCTTTGGCCGGGGCCGAGATGATGACCTTCTTCGCGCCGGCTGTGATGTGCCCGCGGGCCTTGGCTGCCTCGGTGAACAGGCCGGTCGATTCGATGACGACATCGACTCCCAATTCCTTCCACGGCAATTCGGCGGGAGACTTCGCACTCACAACGCGAATGTCCTGACCATTGACCACGAGGATATCGTCCTCGGCCTTGTCGACGGACGACTTCTTCGACCCGACGGTTCCGTTGAACCGGCCCTGGATCGAATCGTACTTCAGCAGGTAAGCCAGGTTGTCGGCGGGGACAATATCGCCCACGGCCACGACAGCCACTTCTTTGCCGACCAACCCTTGTTCAACCATCGCGCGGAACACCAACCGGCCAATCCGCCCGAACCCGTTAATTGCAACATTGACAGCCATTGTTCTCTCTCTGAATCGGACTCAATTCGAAAAACTCTCCCGCCGTGCGAGGGGTGCCCCTCGAAGCGCAACGGCGTAACGAACGGGAATTGTAGCGAGGTGCTTGGCGAGGGGGGAGTGAGTTAAGGGACGGTGCCGTTCGATTGCAGAACGACGCAGCGGAGTTGCTACCGAGAAGTCGTCGGATGAGCACTCTTACTCGACCGTCGATTATTGATTCGCAAAGGACAAATGCCGTACGAGTAAGAGTGCCTATTCGACGAATCTCAACGGCCGGTTAATCTACAAGCCTGCCAATGAGACTCAACCGGCGGGCTGTCTCAGGTCGCTGACGGATCGTCCGCGGGAGTCGGATTCAGGAACGTGTCGATCATGGTGCCGACCGACTTTTGAATTGGCTCCCAGCCCCGGCCGACGCCTTCCAGCCACGGCAGAGCCGACGCGTCATTCGAGGCTGCGTCTGTGGATCGCAAGCTGTCGGGGAGAGCCAATGTTGTTGCCGAGTTCACCACACCGGCTGTGTCTTGCACGAACGCCAGGTACGCTGAGCCAACGCCGCTCACAAACGTCCGCACGTCCGGACCTTGAGCGATCTCCAGCGCGGCGCGTGGTTCACTGCGAGACGAATTGGCGACGGACTGCACATCCGGGTGTCGTTGCGGCGGACTCGGTCGATCCAGCATGGCAGTTACTCCCAGCAGCGCAGCCAATCCGGTCAGCGCTGCGAACAGCGCTCGACGGCTGGTTCTCGCTCCCGAACTGCTCAAACCAGCGTGCGAGCCGGTCGACACAGGCAAAGAGCCGCCACGAAGAAGCGGTCGCAATTCGCGGTTTGCGGCTGCGTCGTTGCCGAATGGTTGATGCCTCACGATTTCGGCGACGACGCGGTCGGCGATGTCGATCGCGGGAACGCTGGCCCTCCAGTCGTGAATCGCAACTGCCAGCGTTTGCAAACGTTGCCATTCGGCCTGACATTCCGAACAGCCCGCCAGATGATCGTTCAATTCGGTATCGGTGGAATTCATCCGTCGCTGCTCGAACAGCAGCGACTGCATCTGCTTCTGAATCTGGCTGCACGACATGATTCACCTCGTCAACTGGACTCCGCGCTGTTGAAGTAGTTCCGCCAATTCCCGCCGCGCTCGATAGAGCCACGTCTTGATGGTCCCCTCGGGACAACCCAACGCTTCGCTGATCTCCGCCAGACTGAGTTCCTGTTGGTGATACATCACGAAACAGGTCCGGTATTCCTCCCGCAGTGTTTCCAGCGCCAGTTGCAAGTCTTCGGCGAAATCCTCCGCAGGTCCACGCTTGTTCCGGGACTGCGGTCCATCGTCAGACAGTTGATCCAGAAACTCGGTCGGGACTGGCTTGCGAGACCGATTCGTCAATGCTGTGCGACAGCAGTTGACGGCAATCTTGGCCAGCCACGGTTTCAGCGGTCGACTGGCATCCCACCGGTGGAGGCTGCGAAAGGCCCGCAGGAACACATCCTGAACGAGATCCTCCGCATCCTGCCGATGCCCGACCATCCGATAACACAGGCCGAACAGCAACCCCTGATACCGGTCGACCAACGTGCGCAGGCTGACGGCGTCACCATCGAGACACCCTCGGACGAGGTCCCGGTCGTCATCAGTCACGTTCGTCAACCTGCCTTCCGTTGAGATGTACCGGCGACGAGGGAATGCGGTTTCACAGAGAGACACCGGCCGGCGGAAAAGTCATGCCGCCCGCGTGGAGAGGCAGTAGAAAGGGGAACCCCGCGAGGCGGTCACTGATCGCAAAAAACAGCGGAATAGGCGGCATTCGTTGCCGTGGATGCGGAGTTCAATTAGCGCTGAGCAATGACTTCCCGCACCAGTCCTCGAGCTGTTTTGAATGCGTTCCGAATCGTGAAGGACCGCGCTTCGATCGCGTCCGCCGTGTAGTATTGCCCGCTGGCACTGGTCGGCAAACCCGCCAACGATAGCGTCAATGGGAGCAGGGCGAGGAATTCTTTGTAGTTCTGCTGCTGAACTTCGGCCGATACGGGTTCGGACACGTTGAGGGTCTCCCCGAAAAAGTGCTCGCCCTACACGGGGCGGCGTTGCAGTGCTTGACGAATAATGTCGGCCGCCATTTGCGAGGGCTTCTTCTGTTCCGGTGGAGCACCCGCTTCGGGCGGCGGCGATGGGGCGGCGGGAACGACCGGCTTGGCTCCGGTTTCTTCCGGGGGCGGAAGCGTGACGGCAGGCAGTCCCGCAACTTGTGTCGATTGAACAGGAGCCGCCGGTACAGGGGCAGGTGCCGGCATGGGCATCCCGGGGGCTCCGTATCCCGGCATCGGATAGGGGGCAGCGGGATAACCCATTTGCGGATAGGCCGGCATTCCGTATCCAGCAGGATACCCAGGTGCCGGGTAACCCGGTGGGGGATATCCCGGCTGCATGTAGGCCGCCGGCATTTGATATCCCGGCTGCATCGGCGGATATCCCGGCTGAGATTCATAACCCGGAGCGGGTGCATACTGCGGTAGTGTCCCAGGAACTCCCTGCGGTGCTGTCGGCTGCGGCGATCCGATCACTTTGGTGTCCCCACCGAAAACGCCGGTCTGCGTTTGAGTGGCCGTTTCGGGTGGGACAGTCATCTCCTGAGTCATCGAGCTTTTCAGAACCGCACTGTCGGACAGATTAAGCTCGCCGGATTCGCCAAGGGTCGTGACAGAATCCTC
>JACRIH010000115.1 GCA_016235885.1 Planctomycetales bacterium
AAATTCGAGAATCGAAACAGCCATTGCTAATCAAGCACGAGGTTCGGTTCATTCCGAAGTGAACCTATGGGCTGAGATAAACGGTGGGCCGGCGCTGCGCTGGTCCCACCCTACGGCTGACAGAACGCCACCGCCGTGACTGCGTACAGCAGCGCCACGCGGACGAGGTCGTCGCTGGACACCCATTCTTCGACCGTGTGTGCTCCGCCCGATTTCGGGCCGTGGGTGATCGCGGCGACTTGGGCCAGCGAACAGAAACTGCAACCGTCGTCCACGAACGCTTTGGGGCCAAAGTCGATCGGATGGCCACTCGTCGCGGTGTACGCTTCGCGGAACACGTCCACGAACGGGTCGGATGTGTCGAGGCGGAAGGCGTCGCGGATGACCTGGTATTCGATGTCGATCGTCGTGCGCGTGCGCTTCTCGACCTGCGACACCAGCCCGCGGAATTCCTGTTCGACTTCGGCTGGTTTCACGCCGGGGAGCCAGCGCCGGGTCCCTTGCAGCCAGCAGGTTTGAGGGAACTGGTTGTAGATTTCGCCACTGTGAATCTGACCGATGAACACCGCTTCGCTCCCCGCTTGCGGGTCGATTCGCGTGGCGAGGTGCTGCGACATTTGACGCAGTCGGGCGACCAATTCGGCTCCGGCGTCGATCACACTCGGTTCGTCGAGCGGGCGGTGAACTTCGTGTACCGGCGGGCCGGGTCGGCGGATCGTCGCCTTCCAGGTTGCGTTGCCGCGGCCCACGACGGGAATGTGCGAACTGAGCGGCTCGGGGATCAGCACGGCATTCCCCACGTAGCCGTCGCGGATGAGCTGGTCGAGTTGCTCGCCGAATCCCCACGGCGCCTCGTGCAGATCGTGAGCCGTGAGCAACACCGAACCCGCCGTCAGCAATCCGCTGTCGCGCAGGGCCTGGAACGCTTCGACCGCCGCCGCCGTCCCCCCTTTCATGTCACACGCGCCGCTGCCGCGGATGAGGTCGCCATCAACGCTCGGCGGCACGAATGGCAAATGCACGGTGTCGAGATGCCCGTTGAACTGCATCGTCTTCCCGGCCCGACCGCTCTCCAACCGCAAGGCCACAGCCGGAGCGACCGGATGCCCGCCCGCCGGTCGCTCGACATTTGCAAAACCGTCCTCGCGCAGAATCTTTTCGAGTTCGTCCAACGCGGGCTTGGCCTCTCCGGTACGGCTCTTCTGGCTGACCAGTCTCGTCGCGGTCTGGACCAGCCGTTCGCGGTTGATGAAGGGTTTGAGGCGCGCGGTTAGGTCGGCAAGGTTGGCAGGCATGGTGGTTTCTCCGGACGGGATGTGAATGGAATTCTCTCTGCATGTGCTTTCAGTAGCGATCACGCTCGGGGTGATGCGGCTCGTCACGCGGAGCGTGACGGCTACGTTGGCGACTTTGCCGCCGTTTCAAACATTGCTTTCACGCTCGGGCGTCGCAGGGCCAGGATGGTCAGAATACTGAGCGCCGTGCCGACCGGGATGGCGATGCAATGCAGTACCTCAAAGACGAGGCACAGCCGGCGGTACTGTCGGCGGGCAATCTTTTTCCCGAACCAAGCGACCACGCCGGCATGCACCCAGCACAAAGCCACGAACGAACCCACGACGATCGGCATCTTCTGGTCCAGCACTTCGTTGGCTTCCGGTGGTAGGTCGTCGATGTCGTAACCAACTTTCAGGATCACCAAGAAGAGTTGTTTAATCATTCCGATCGCGAATACCAGCGACAATCCGGACATCACGAACATCCCAGCCACCACGTAATGCAGGATCACGATCAGATCGAGATGTTGCTCGTCCTGCGACTTCGGTGGCGATCCGCTCGACATGGCCCGTCCCGTCTCCCCCAAGTGCAATCACCGAACGACGCCATTTCAACGGCGGTGCGATTCAAACAGTTCCTTCACGCTCGGCCGCATCAGCACGATGATCGTGAAGACACCCAGCGCTGTCCCCAGCGGAATTGACAGGCACATCAGCGCGGCGACCACGAGGCAAAATGTCGGCGACTCGTGACGCGTCAGCTTGCGACCGGCGAGGATGATGCAAGCGGACATTGTCCAACCGAGTAGCGCGAGGAGCGCTCCAATCACGACGAAAATCCAGCCCATCTCTTCCGGCGGACCATCGCTGCCGCCTTTGAACGCTCCGGTCAGCATGGCTACACCAATTCCGAGATACATCAGCGGAAAGCAGGCGCACAAGGCACCCAATCCGCCAAAGATGTAGTGGAAGATCGCCAGCAATTCGAGGTGCTGCTGATCTTGCGACTTGGCAGGTGTGACATTGGACATTTTGGTTCGCCTCGTTGTTGGCTGATCCGTACTGAGTACTGAGTACTCAGTACTTCACCATCAACCGGCACACTATCTCCTTGTCGTTTCGCGCGAACACGCGCGAACCTGCGTATGCGGGGTGAGCCCACACGGCGTTTGTGTCCGTGACATCAATAATCCGGGTTCGCGACTGTTCGCGGTAGCCGGTGGGGTTGATGCGGGCCAGGATCAGGTCGCCGTCAGAGTTCAGGATCAGTGCGCGATCGGGCTCGTTCGTCAACCAGACGAGCGTCGCCTGCGGGTTTCTTCCCCGAGGCGCGGCCTTGTTGTCGTCGTCCCACAGTTTTTTCCCGGTTCGCAATTCAAAGCATGTCAGGCCGTACTGCTTGTCGAGCAGGTAGACGTATCCGTCGCGATACAGCGGCTGCGACATGATCCCGCGCAAGTGGCGGTTGTCTTCCCACAACAACTTCGCATCGGTGGCTGACTTGCCGAGTTGGATCGCCTTCGAGCCGTCCCAGTAGCCGGCGACGAACACGATCTCCCGCTGATAGATCGGCGTGGCCATGGAGACTCCGTACGTGATCTTGTACGGCACGCGCCAGAGTTGTTTGCCCGACTTAGGGTCGATGCCGAGAATGTGTTCGGGTGTCCACTGGATAACCTGCGGTCCCGATGGCGACGCGATGACGATGGGCGTGCAGTAACCGGCGGGATCGTCGGAAACTCGCCACAGTTCCTTGCCGGTCAGGCGGTCGAGCGCCATCACACAACCATTCTTTGCGCCGGGATGGACGATCACGAGGTCGTGCCAGATCACGGGCGAAGCAGCCAGGCCCCACATGGGAATCGTGGCGTCGAACTCGGCCACGCAGTCGTGCGACCAGACCAACTTGCCGGTCGCCACGTCGAGGCATCGCAGATGCCCGACCGCTCCGAGTGTGTAGACGCGCCCGTCGTGAATCGTCGGCGTCACGCGCGGGCCGTTGCCGTAGTCGAGCTTGCCGTAGGTAACCGGGTACTCGTCGGTCCACACGATGTTGCCCGAATCGGCATCGAGGCACAACGTCCGTTCTCGCTCGTTCGGCTTCGTTTGCCGATCCATCACAATCGCACGACCGTCACCGACCGCGATGCCGCCAAAGCCACCACCGATCTCTTTGCGCCAGACGACTGGCAGTCCGGCGGCGGGCCATTTGTCGGGCAGCTTTTGTGTGGCCGACGGCCCGCGCCACGTGCCGTCTCCCCGCGGGCCACCCCAGCGAGGCCAATCTTCGGCCTGCGTGATCACGCACGTGAGGCAGGCAGAGATCATCAACAACAGAGCGGCATTGAACCGTAGCCGCACTCGCCAGAGTGCGGGCATCCCGCGTTCTGGCGAAACACGGCTACCTGTTACCTCTGGTTTGATCGAGCAGTCGTGCTCTCGCTGGTGCATTCCGAAGTTCTGCATGGTCGGATGTCTCTTGCCTGGATTTCGTGCGTGGGATTTGTACGCCGCCCTTCAGACTTCCTGCAAGCAACCGGTCTCGGCCGATCTCCGAGTGGCTTCCACGAGGGCGATGACATGCCGTGCCTGTTCGCCGGTCACCGGGTTGGAATCGCTGCCGTGCAGATGCCTCGCGACCGCCGCGTAGTATTCGTCCCAGGCGGTCGGCCGCGGAGGTTCGCCGATGTCCACGATTTCTCCTTCGGGCGTCGCGGAATAGTGCGTGAAGTTCGAATACGCTCCGTCGGTGCCGTTCACGATCCAACCGGTCCGCAACGGGGCGAAGCTGCTGTGATGAACTTCGATCTCGCCCACCGCACCGTTGGCGAACGTGACGATAGCGAGGAACGAATCGTCGCCATCTTTCCGGCGGCGGTCGCCCAGCCAACGAGCGAATACAGTGACTGGTTCCGCGCCGACGAGTTGCAAAAGTTGATCGAAGTAGTGGGTGCCAAACGCCCACAACACGCCTCCTCCCGCTGCGGGATCTTGTTGCCAGTCCGAAGTGGATCGCATCTGCCAGCCGAACGATTCCGGACGCGGATTGAATTGCCAGATATTCCATTTCGCCGCCAGCACCTGGCCCAGCTTTCCCTCAGCGATCATCGCTTGCGCCGTCCGGAAGTCGTCGTCCCAACGGTGCGTGTGGAGCACGCTGAGCCGCCGACCGGTGCGAAATGCAACCTCCAGCAGTTCGTCAGCATCAGCGACTCGCAAACAGAGCGGTGTTTCGATCAGCACGTCGTGGCCCGACTGCATGACATCGACCGCAGCTTGAAAGTGCGTTGCCGGCGGAGTCGCGATCAACACGGCTTCCAGCTCGGAGTCGGTGAGAAACGAATTCCAGTCACTGTGCGGCCGGGCCGGAAATTCGGCGCAGTTCCGCAACGCGGTCGGATGCGTATCGTGCAGGGCGACGACTCGAAAATCATCCCGCAAGCTCAGCCGTTCGAGATGATACCGGCCAGCGCGCCCGAGACCGACGATGCCGACACGGACGGGATCGAGCGAGTCGGGCGGTCGAGGCATAGTGATGAGCGATCGATGGGGTCGGGAGTCTTTTTCGTGGCGGCGATTGAGGCGATGCTTGTGCAGAGAGTCCCACCGCCGACACGAAAAAGACTCCCGACCCCGTTTGCGTCCGCCGTATCAACCGCGATCATCACGGAACAAGGACGGCGCCGCTGACCGAGAGTTTGAGCTTGCCGGTGTTCTTGTTTCCGGCCGGTGCGTTGATGCGGAGGAACAGCAAGCCGCTGTCTTTGGGAGTGAACTCCAACTTCTCGCCAATCAGAAACGGCCGGCCAGGCTTGTTGTCGCTTTTGAGGATCGCCCCCAGCAACGCACCACACGGCATGCCGCCAACCATGTCCTGATTGTTCGAGTCCGTCGTTGGAAAACCCGCCGGTCCGACCGTTTCGCTAATCGAAAACCGGTACGAGGGTGCGGCCTGTCCCTGCCCGACGACTTGAATTCTTACCGGCTTCCCTTCGGTGACCAGCACCTTGGTCGGCTTCCAACTCGCCGACGTGTCCAACTCCGCTGTGACTTCGTTCGACGACAGCATCTCCTCCTCGACTGCGTCGAGCTTCTTCTTCAATCCCTGCGAGTCTGGCATCAGAGTGATCGCTGACTTCAACAACAACTTGGCCTTTTCCAACTGGCCGGCATCGAAGTACTCGCTGGCGAGGTCTTCGGCGTCCTTCACGAAGGTGGTTTGTAACCGTTCGGCGCGTCCGTCAAGACCGGCGGTGTTGGCCACCGGCTTTTTCGACCCAGATTTCTTCGAGCCTTTCGACGACGTCTGACCGTCCGCTGACGAATACAGCAAGACCGTCGCGGCAATCACGCCGCAGACCAGCAATCCGCTCAGCAATCGATGCACGGGATCAACTCCTCGCGGCCGGGCCGCACTCGACGGATTTTGATGCGATGGTTGACAGAACTTGCGTGGCATCATACCGAGTCGCTTCGGCAGTCTGAAGCATGATCGGTCAGGACCACGGAGCACGCCATGATCGTTGACGTTCACAGCCACGCTTGGAAATACCCTGAGCATTTCACCGACGACTTTCGTCAGCAGGCAAAGCGGGCGAAAGCCGGAGTCGAATTGGATTTGACGGTACGCTACGAGGATTATCGAGCCGGCGCCACGGACGACACGATCACGATCGTTTTTGGCGGCAAGGGGAAGCTCAGCGGGCTGTGGGTCGATGACCGATACGTCGCCGACTACGTCGCCGCGCACCCCGACCGGCTGATTGGGTTTCTCTCGGTCGACCCGACTCAACCCGGCTGGCAGGATGAAATGCGGCACGGGCATCAAGAACTGAAACTGCGCGGCATCAAACTCCTGCCGATGTACGCCGGCTTTCGGCCGGACGACCGGATGCTCGACCCGCTGTGGGAGTACGCGACGCGCGAGCGGCTTCCCGTGCTGCTGCACACCGGCACGAATTTCGTCTCGCAGGCGCCGCTCGAATGCACGCTGCCGCGACACATCGACCCGGTCGCCGCGCGGTTCCCCGACGTGAAGATCATCATGGCTCACATCGGGCATCCGTACGAGGGTGAAGCGGTCGTTGTCGCCCGCAAGCATCCCAACGTGTACTGCGATCTGAGCGCGCTCCACTACCGACCGTTTCAGTTCTATCACAGCCTGATGCTGATTCAGGAATACGGCGTTTGGAACAAACTGCTGTTCGGCAGCGATTACCCGTTCACAACGGTCAACGCGTCGATTGATGGACTGCATCACCTGAACGACATGCTCGCCGGCACCGCACTGCCGCGGTTGAACATGGACGCGATCGACGCAGTCATTCACCGCGACAGCCTGAAGCTGTTGGGGCTGAAGTGAAGGGCGATGTTGGAGTCCCGGTTTCAGCCGGCACCGCCTGAAGGCGGGACTCCAACACGCTCCGCGCGGACCGCCCCTCACCCCCAACCCCTCTCCCCCAAAAGGGGAGAGGGGAGGAGTTGCAGATCAGGGCCGGCTCACCAAGACTTGGCCCACGAGCTTCGTTTCGGGAAAACTTGCGAGGAGATACGTGTTACGGCCGTCTGTGATTTCGACGGACTGCGTGACCGATGTGTTCGGCGGCGCGGACCGGCCGAGCGGTTGCAGCGAGATGCGGTGTTGGCCCGCCGGCAATTCGATTCGCAAGACCTGAATTTTGTCGGGGAGCAGCCCCCAGCAACGTGTGTCGGCCGACTCGGTCGCTTCCCACGCGACACCGACCA
>JACRIH010000116.1 GCA_016235885.1 Planctomycetales bacterium
GTCTCGCAGCGGTGGCCGAGAGCAATTCGCCCCTCACCCCCAGCCCCTCTCCCCCTTCGGGGGCGAGGGGAGTTTGTCGACTGCGCACTTGCTCGACTTTCTGCCGGCGCAGAGTTGCATCGCGTTTGTGGAACTCAACGAACTTGTAGAGGAAGGGCGGCATTATCTTGGGCGGCTGGACAACCCGCGCGGATTTTATTCGGTCGAGGCGGCGCTCGCCAAATGCAACTCGTTCCCGACCGTGGCGCTCGCGGGTCTCGCGGCGGATAGTTTTGAAACGACGTGTCATCTGCAGATCGAATCTATCGAACGATTCGAAGCACCGGCGGCGCAGGCGATCGAAGAGTTGCACAAAGTCGTGGGGCAGGACGAGCGCGTGCTGATCGCGTGTCACAACGCGGGGGAAATCACACGGCTGACTGAAATGCTGGCGGGGTCGCAACTGCTCACGGATGGCCGCGTGTCGTTGACCGAGGGGCATCTCGTGCGGGGGTTCCGGCTCGTTGGTGAGCGGTTGATCGTGCTGACCGATCACGAGCTGTTTAATCGCCGCGACATCCGGCAACTCTCGACCGATGCGGCCACGCCCGGCCGGACGAAGATCGAAAGCCGGGCGATCGACAGCTTTCTGGAACTCAGTGCCGGCGACCTCGTCGTGCATCTCACGAAAGGGATCGCCCGATTTCGCGGCATGGAATTGATGTCGAAGGGGGAGCAGGTGGAAGAGCACCTGATCCTCGAATTTCGAGAGGGCGCGAAAGTGTTTGTGCCGGTGTCGCTGATCCACCTCGTGCAGAAATACGTCGGCGGGACAAAGAGCGGTTCGGTCACTTTGTCAAAGCTCGGGTCGGGAGCGTGGGAGCGGCGAAAACTCGCCGTCGCCGAAGCGGTTCACGATCTGGCCGCGGACATGATTCAACTGCAAGCGGCTCGCGAAGCGAAACCGGGGATCGCGTTTCCGCCCGACAGCCTCTGGCAGCAGGAGTTCGAGGCGTCGTTTCCGTACACCGACACGCCCGATCAAGCGACGGCGACGATCGCGATTCGCGGCGACATGCAACGCCCGCGGTCGATGGATCGGCTGATCTGCGGCGACGTCGGCTACGGCAAAACGGAACTCGCGATGCGGGCGGCGTTCAAGGCGATCGATTCCGGCAAGCAGGTTGCCGTGCTCGTGCCGACCACCGTGCTGGCCGAAAAACATTTCCGATCGTTCTCCGAGCGAATGGCGGAGTACCCGTTCCACATCGAGTCGCTGTCGCGCTTCAAGTCGCCGAAAGAACAGCGGGAAACCATCGAAGGGTTGAAGTCGGGAGCGGTGGACCTCGTGATCGGCACCCACCGGTTGATTTCTGCGGACGTGAAGTTCAGCGACCTCGGATTGCTGATCATCGACGAGGAGCAACGGTTCGGCGTCGCGGCGAAGGAACTTTTGAAGCGGCTGCGGCTGGAGCTGGATGTGCTCACGATGAGTGCCACGCCGATCCCGCGCACGCTGCACATGTCGTTGATCGGCATTCGAGACATCTCGAACTTGCAGACCCCGCCGCGCGACCGGCTGGCCATCGAAACGCGCATCTGCCGGTTCGACGGCGATCTGATTCGCCACGCGATCGTCCGCGAACTGAATCGCGGTGGGCAGATTTATTTCGTTCACAACCGGGTCTACAACATCGAATCGATCGCAGACCGGTTGCAATCCATCGTGCCCGAGGCGCGGATTGGCATCGTCCACGGCCAGATGCACGAAGACGACATGGAAGCGGCGATGGTCGCGTTCGTGAACGGGAAGACGGACGTCCTCGTCGCGACGACGATCATCGAGAGCGGGCTGGATATCCCGCACGCCAACACCATTTTCATCCACCAGGCCGAGAATTACGGACTGGCCGATCTGCACCAGCTTCGCGGTCGCGTTGGCCGGTACAAGCACCGGGCGTATTGCTACCTGCTACTCGAAGAAGGGAAGACGCTGACCAGCACCGCGGCGAAACGGCTCAAGGCCATCGAGGAATTCAGCGAGCTGGGGGCGGGGTTCAAGATCGCGATGCGCGACCTGGAAATCCGCGGCGCGGGGAACATCCTCGGCATCGAACAGAGCGGACACATCGCATCGGTTGGGTACGAGTTGTACTGCCAGCTCCTCGAAAACTCGGTCAAGCAATTGAAGAACGAACCGCTCCGCGAGTTGCGGCACGTCGCCATCGACCTGCCCGTGGCCGCGTTCCTCCCCGGATCGTATGTACCGCCGGGTCGACACAAGATCGACGTCTACCGCAAGCTGTCGCGCGTCACGTGCGAGGAAGATCTGACGACGCTCCGCGACGAACTCCGCGACCGCTTCGGCCCGCTTCCGGAAGAATCCGAGCGGCTGATCGAGCTGAAACATCTGCAAATCTTGGCAGCGCAGTGGCAGATCGACGACATCCATTTGGAAGAGGGCTTCGCTGTGCTGGGCTATCGCAACCCGTTGCGGATCAAACAACTCGCTGCGACCTCACGCAACCGGCTGCGAATCGTGGATGGGAAGACGGCGTACCTGCCGATTTCCGACCGGCAAAGGTCGCCGATCGAGGTGGTGCGGCTGCTCAAATCGCTGTTGCGGCTGGAACAGAGTTGATCGTATATTCCCGCCCCGCTGCGCTCCCCGGCGGTGCCGAGGTCTCATTTCTCTTCTCCCGTCGATCACAATCATGTCGCGAACTCTCCGCCTGTGCGCGCTGCTAATGCTGCTCTGCGGTTGCAACGGATTTCAGAAGACGGCGAAGAAATCCAAGAATCCCGTTGGCGGCGAAGTGCCTCCGCGCGTGGCCAACTTGCTGGCGTCGGGCGATCGCGACGTGAAACCGATTGGTGATGAATCGGAATCTTCGTCCAAGCCGATTCAAGCGACCGGCTCGGTTGATTCGAGCAATTCCAACCGTTGGGTCAACGCGATTCCGAGTGAGGACACGCCAACCGAAACCGCAAAGCGACCGCGTTTCCGATCGCTCTCTGGCAGCGATGTGGCCGCGACGGTGAATGGCCGGCCGATCTTTGTCGCCGAGTTTCTGGACGCGAACAAGGAACTCCTCGTCAAAATCGAGCAGCAACTTGAGGAACAGACGGCCAAGCTGCCGTCCAAGGAAATCCAGAAGCGCCGCGAGGAACTCGACCGATTCCGTGAGGAACTGGTTATCCGCGACTTGCCGGCGTACGTCCGTCGTGAACTGCTGGTGCAGGGCATGACCTCCAAGCTCAAGGACGAGCAGCGCAAGCATCTCGACGAATACCTGGACGCCGATTTCGATCGCTACGTGCAAAAGATCCTGCCTGACTACGGAGTCAGCACACGGTCCGAGTTCGCGATCGAATTGAAAAAGCGTGGCGAGTCGTTTGAGCTGTTCAGGACGAACTTTCGCAACCGGGCATTGGCGACCCAGTACATCCGCATGAAGACCGGCGATGCGATCAAGAAAGAACCGACGCGTCAGGAATTGCTCGCGTACTATCGCGAACACATCGCCGACTACAGCGTTCCCGCACAGGTCAAGTGGCAACAAATCCTGATCCAGTTCAGCAAGCACGACGGACCGGACGGAGCCAGGAAGGCCATGGATCAGGCGATTGCCGAGCTGCGCAAGGGAACCGACTTTGGCGACGTGGCCCGCAAGTACTCGGGTGGGCCGACGGCGTCGCAGGGTGGCGACTGGGATTGGACTCGCGAAGACAGTCTGGCGGACAAGCCCGTGGAAAAAGCCCTGTTTGGATTGGGCGTGGGGAAGATCAGCCTCCCGATCGAGAACAACAAGTCGATCCAACTCGTCAAGGTGATCGCCCGCAAGCCCGCCAGCAAAACGCCGCTCGAACAGGTGCAGGTCGAAATCCAACGCAAGCTCCAAGAGGTCGAGTTGAAGGCCGCCGA
>JACRIH010000119.1 GCA_016235885.1 Planctomycetales bacterium
CGACATGTCACGTCCCGTCGGATGATTGGAACGCTACCACTCGACGGTGCGGAAGAAACCGGCTTGTGCCCACGTTTCAAACCACGAGCGCAGATTGCTGGTGAGTTCGTCAACGTCCGCGTGGCCACACTCGACGCAGTCCTCGATCGCGTCGCCGATCGTTCGGCGATTCGTGAGGCTGGCGAGGAGTTGAAACGCGGTGCGGGTCACGGGGCGGCGGCGGACGATGAAGTCCTCGCGAGAAACCACTAACCAAGTGGAACAAGGGGCGGGGACGGTGGGATGCTCGCCGTGGCGGACGGCCGTCGCGTACTCGTGAACGGGGAAGCGGAGTTCCAACAGGCGCAGGCACTCGACGGGAATCAGCCGCGCGTCGGGCCAGCGCTCGGACGGGATGGCGAGCAGATCTTCGGATCGCAACAGCGTCAGCCGCTCTGGTCCCGGCGCGTCGAAGACTTCGCTGTAGGTGCGCTCCAGCGTGGCGAGGTCCACCAGAAATTCCGGCCAAGTGCTTTCCGGTGGAATGTCGAGCGGGCGGGTTTCACGCAGGAAGCGAGGGAACTCGGTGCCGAGTTTCGACAGCGTGTAACTTCGCGACGGACAGTCCTGTAAATAAGCCAGCGCGAACGCATCGAAGGTTTCGTCACCGAGCGCGTGACGCGACGCGGGAAACTCGTCCTGCAAGCATTCGATCAGGCGGGCGTAGTAGGCGTTGCCATAAATTTGCAGACGTTCGATGCTCGTGCATTGTTGCGAGCGGGTGATGACTTGTTCGATGTCTTCGGTCGTGACGGGGACTTGCTCCTGGGCTTCATCCGACTCGATGCCGGAGACGATGCCGTTGGGATGCGTGATGACCGACAGCATCCAACGCTGGACTTGATCGAGCGGTCTTGTCGCTTGTGGTGTCATTATTCGACCTCGGCGGTGACGAACAACGCGGGTTGCGGAACGGTTTTGGATCGGCCGCGAAAGTCGCTGGGCGTGTCGAACGCGAAAGGCTCGGCGAATTCGATTTCGGTGTCATCGTCCGAATCGTCGTCGCTGCCCATGTAGTGCCGCGCCTTGAGCACCTCCGCATGAACGACCGGGAACGGCGGGATGCGAGCGTCCCATTCCAGCAGCGTCGAGACGCCGCCAGTCAGCCGATGGGCCAAGCGATACAGCTCCCACACGCGGTCGATGACGTGGTTGTCGTGCGTGTCGATGCAGTGCGTCGTGAGGTTCGTGTGCCCGGCGAGGTGGCATTGCACGACTCGCTCGTGCGGAATCGAGCGGATGTATTCTTCGGGATCAAAGTCGTGATTGACGCTGGAGACATAGACGTTGTTGACATCCAGCAGCAGCCCGCAGTCCGCCTCGGCGGCCATGCGCGTGATGAATTCCCATTCGGTGAGCGTCGAGTCGGCGAAGGCCACATAGCTGCTGGGGTTTTCCAGCACGAGCGGCCGTTCCAGATAATCCTGGACGATGCGAATTCGTTCGACGACGTGCCGCAGCGTGGCTTCGTTGTACGGCACCGGAAGCAAGTCGTGCGAGTTGCGTCCGGCCACGCCGGTCCAGCAGAGATGATCCGATACCCAGCGGGCATTCACGGTCTTGGCGAGTTTCTTCAACCGGCTCAAGTAGTCGAAGTTCAACGGATCGGTGCTGCCGATCGACAGCGACACGCCGTGCATGACGATCGGATACCGCTCGGCGACTTGCTCCAGCACGGAACGTGGTCGGCCGTGCGAGTCCATGTAGTTTTCAGAAATGATCTCGAACCAATCGACGTTCGGTTTCGTTTCGAGGATGTGCGGGTAGTGGACGGTTCGCAGTCCGACTCCCAAACCGAGATTCGCGTGGCCGAGTCGTGGCAATCGCATGGTGTCGGCACCTCAGCAGCATGGCAAAGAGAAGTCGCGTCCCGTGTGCCACAGATTGGGCGAATCAAATCAGCACCGGGACGCGACACTCGGAAAGACACCGCAATTCGTGGCAATCACTTCCGTCGCCGAAGTCGTGAGACTTCGGTCCGAACTCTCACGAGTCCGGCTACGTTCTATTTGGGAGCCGGCCCGACCTTCTTGCCGGCGTCTTCCATCAATTGCTCGAACTGCTTGCGGGCGAGAGTCCAAGTTTCTTTCTTGAGCGGCGTGGCACAATGGCCTTTGCTCTTGCAGGTGTTCTGACCGGGATAGCCGCCGCAGCCACCTTGGCCTTTGCAGTCATTCATGCCTTTGCAGTCGTGAGCCTTCGCCGTCCCACAAGCTCCTTGTCCCGCGCAGGCATTCTTCTCGCCTTTGCCTTTTCCCTTGCAGGTATTCAGACCTTTGCAACTGTGCGGCTCTTCCAGCAGCAGCGACGGATCGACGTTGATCTTCGGCTTCTCGTCCTTCTTCTGGGCCTGAGCCGAACTGGCCACGGTTCCCGCCACCAGGCCACCAAAGGCGGCCATCGTCAGCTTGTGAAAATCTCGCCGCTTGACTGTCTCGCTGGTTCGTGTCTCGCTCTGCATGTTGGTTCTCCTTGAGAAAGTGGACTGGCACCATCACCGCGAACACTTCACGGCAACGGGCGTGACAAAGCACGCGGAGAATACGGCTCGCGGAGATTTGCTTCTGTGCGGTGTCTCACACAGCGGAAAGTTTGCCGGCGGAAGACCAAACGGCCTGTCGCCACGCTCGCCAAGAGCGTGGGGTAACGGCAATCGCGTCACGATCGCCCGCGCTCTTGGCGAGCGTGGCTACTCGACAATCTCGCCGCGAGAAAACGCCGGTGACGACGGATCGTCACCTGCTCACCGGGGAACCTGCGACAGCCGCTTCGGTACGCGGGTGGGGCAAGTCTGATCTTGGGGAAGCAATCGTCCCGCGAGATCCAGTTCGCCTCGCAAAATGGCGACACCGTCCGGGGCCTCGATGCCCAGCCGCACTGATCCCGTTCGCGTACCGAGCACGCGAATCCGAATCTGGCCAGCGACGATCACTTCCTGTCCCGACTTCCTTGTCAAAACCAGCATGGCAATGTCTCCAAAGTGAAATGAGAGCAACGGAACTTCTGAACTACGCATTGGCTGCGAAGGCCGCATCGACCGGTGTGTGCGCGAGGTGATTCGTGTAATTGGAAAGCGTCTTCTGTCCGACACCCAAGACGACTTCCAGAGCGTTCCGCTCGGTGAAGCCGGCGGCTTGGAATTGTTGGATGACTTCCGGCGATGGATAACCGCGAGTCGCGACCAACGACCGAGTGAATTCCCGCAACGCTTCCAAGCGCGGGTCGTCGAGCGGCTGATCGACGCGAATGGCTTCCACGATTCCCGCAGGGACGCCACTCATCTTGGCGATGGTGCAATGCGCGGCCATGCAATAGTGGCAAGTGTTCTCGCGACTCGCCGCGAGCAGCACGATCTGGCGTTCAATCTCCGTCAACGACGTTTGGTTGAAGAGATGGCTGACCTTGAGGTAGGCATCCAGCAGCGGAGCCGACTCGGCCATCACGGACGCCAAATTGGGAACGAATCCAAAAGCGGCTTGCACGCTGCGCAAAAGGTCTTGCGAAGCGGCCGGAGCTTTATCAACGGAATGCACGGTGAAGTTCAGCATGGGAAAGTCTCCTAAAAACAAACGGTTGTGAGTCGGTCAACGGCGTCCCGCGTTTTGATTGATCGTGGTCGCGCGGCAGGCCAACCGCTTGCAGACACGTCGCATTCAGCCAGCCGTCGCACGCGATTCATGGCGGGATGTTATTTCTGGAAGTCTGTGCCGACTGTGAAATGGCATACGGACGCGAAAAATTCCGCATGGAAGAATCCTCGCACGCCAACGGCACGTCGCGCGAGGCGGACCTTCCTTGTCCTCAGTTCGGAGCATGAATCATGCGCATGAGTTCGACGGTTTGTCTGAGTCTGGTTGCGATCGCGCTGGCCGGTTGCAGTTCGGGCGAATCACCAGCACCAGTGAGTTCGTCCGCCACGTCGCCACCGTCGGTCGCAATCAACGACGTTTCCGCATCGGGAAATTCTGAAACGCCGGACGAAGCACCGCTCGACAGTTCGCTGGTGACGTTGCAGCTTCCCGGAATGACCTGAGGCGGCTGTGCCGCTTCCGTGCGAAGCGATCTGGTGAAGCTCGAAGGCGTGTCTCACATCGAGACCGATCTGCGGACTCAGCGCTGCAAATTCCGTTTGGCGAACAAGACGCTCGACCTCACTGCCGCGCTCGATGAATTCGCGAAGACCAACGAGCACATCAAAGGTTGGAAGCTGGTCTCGCGCGTCGAGCCTCAGCTACCGGCCACGCCGCCAAATAGCGATTCCGATTCCAACGGCAATCAACCCAACACCGACGAGGAAGCCGGGCTCCTCAAGTGACGTTGAGCCTTTGAACCCGATGCTTCTGTGATAGGCCACGAGAGCCACTGCGCCGACGAGGCACAGCATTCCGGAAAGAATCACGGCCAAGCTGAGCGGAAGTTTGGATTTCATGGGCGATCCTCGAACAAGCCGCCACGCGACCGGAGTGCTAGGGTTTCAACTCGACGACGGTTCCCGAATAGCCGGAATCGGTCACGGCATGAAGAATCTCGTCCTTCGGAAACGGGCGGCCGGTTTCGGTGGACACGACCGCTTGGCCCTTCTTGAAATCCACTTTCGCGCCGAGCACGCCTGGTACGTCCTTGATCGCTTTTTGCAGAGTCACCGAGCACGCTTCGCAGGTCATGCCTTCGATGGCGATGGTCGTCTTACTGACGAGTCGGCTGGTCGTCGTGGTTTCGCTTTCTCCGGCTTGGCTCGCCAAGAAGAAGCCGACGTAGTTCGGGAAGAACAGGAACAACACCGCCAACAACGTCACACCCCACAGCATGACCTTGTTCAAGGTCATCAAGCTCAACAGCCGCTGCGTTCCCGTGGTTGAAACGGCACGACAATCAGAACCAGTGGAGCAGCAGTCTCCTTCGCTGGCCTGTGACTTTCGAGGCCGGTAGGTGAAATAGAATGCCGCCGCGAGGAAGCCGAACGTCAGCACCATGAACAGCGGCCGGTACGTTTCCATTGTCCCGGCGATGCCCGCTCCTGAAACACCGAAGGCGAGCAAAGCCAGCGGCAACCAACAGCAACTTGACGCCATGACGGCCGACAGGACCGTTCCGATCTTCGTGATCGTCTCGGCTTTGTTCCCGGCTGGCGCGGAAGGCTCGGCGCTATTGAGTTCGGCCTTCGCTGTCTCGATTCCTTTGGCGACGCTGCCAAGACAACACGCACCGGAGGGATTGGTCACTTCGCAGTGGCAGCCGGGGTCTTTCATCTTGGCGCGAATGTCCTCCAGCGCGTCGGAGCGGCCCGTGGTGAGTAACTTTTTCTTGATGCTGGCCATCGTATGACCGAAGCAGTAGCAGAGTGGCCGCTCACCAGTTTTCTCTTTCACACCCACCGACACGCGCAGTTGAGTTCTGGTGAAGATCGTTCCGCTGTCCTCCGCGAAATACACCACGTCGCAGTCCGGCGAGTCGCAGAATCGCCAACCCGTGTCGTTCGTGAGCGGCGTACAGCCGGAATCGCCGTTGGCGGTCGGCTCACAAATCAACTGCGATCCGCTGAGCACCTCACTCACATATTCGTCTTTGAGCAGCGCTTGCACCGTCGCCGTGCTGACTCGTTTCCCCTTCTGTCCGCAGGAGGGGCAGAGCAATCGTTTTTCCACGGTCGTGGTGGTGGTCATGGTCGTCCTTTCTGAACCAAGAGTCTGGCTTCCGATTTGTTCCTCAAGCCCGTTGCGGGTATTATCGACATTGCACTTGAGTATAAGGTCAAGACCGATGTGGCGATCTTTTGAAAGTTTGTGAAAGCTGCGCAACGGCGGGCTTTCATCGCATGAAAAAGGAGTGCGAAATGGCGCGGTACACGATCAGCCAGTTGGCGCAGGCCGTTGACGTTCCAACGACGACGCTGCGCTACTACGAGCGGGCTGGGCTGCTGCATCCCGAAGATCGGAGCCAAGGAAACTACCGGCTCTACTCGGACGACTCGTTGCGTCGGCTGAAATTCATCCGAGCCGCTCAAGCCATCGGCTTTACGCTGGACGACGTGAAGCGGCTCATGGACGACAACAACGGAAAACCGCTCGCGTGCTGCGATGTCCAGCCGCTCATCGAAGACCGCTTGGCCGAGATCGACCGCCGCTTGAAAGACCTGCGGCATGTTCAGCGCGTGTTGCAAACCGCGCTGACCAAGTGTCGCACGTCGGCGCGTGCGGGCCGTTGCCCGGTGATCGAAACGCTGCGGAGCCACTCGTAACAGCGAACGGTCAGAACCATGATTGACGGCGTCTCCGGACACCGATAATGTCCATCGTCGATCAACGATGAGAGGACGCGATGGCTACCCGCAAATCGAAATCGAAGTCCAAAGCGAAATGTTGCGCTGAGACGCCACTCAACCTGGACGGCGTCAGCGATGGTGAGTTGCTCGCGCGGCTGGCGAAGGCGGTGGCTCATCCGGCTCGCGTGACAATTTTGCGAATGCTGATTGAGCGTGACTCGTGCGTGTGCGGGGAGATCGTCGGCGAACTGCCGCTCGCTCAGTCCACGGTGTCGCAGCATCTCAAAATCTTGAAGGAGTCCGGGCTGGTGCAGGGGGACATTGACGGCCCCAAGGTTTGCTACTGCGTCAACAAGCCAATGCTCAAGATGTTGCAGACGTTGGTTGCCGGGCTGAAGTGATCTCTTTTTTTGACTCAACAATCGTTGTTCGACGATGAACGATGGACGTGTTCGCATCTTTGGGGAAAGCGCGGGGAGAACTGACATGAAGACGATTCAAGTGTTCGACAAGCCGATGTGTTGTTCCACGGGTGTCTGTGGACCGCAAGTTGATCCCGTGTTGCCCCGTTTCGCGGCCGATTTGGAGTGGCTGAAATCTCATGGTGCGCAGGTTGAGCGATTCAATCTCGCGCACCAACCGGCGGCGTTCACTCAGAACGCCGACGTCCGCGAACTGCTCAGGACGGAAGGCACGGACTGTCTGCCGCTGGTCGTGGTGGACGGGCGCGTGGCCAGTCGCGGGCAGTATCCCTCGCGGGAACTGCTGAGCGAATGGGCCGAGACTGGCGCGTCTGCGAGAGCGGAACTGCCGGTGATCTCCGACAGTCGAGCCGGCTGCTGCGAAACTGGCCGTTGTTGAACGCAAACGACGCACGCACTTTGAGAGACGAGCATCATGGAGTTCCTTTCGCATCCGACGCGGAATTTGTTTTTCACGGGCAAGGGTGGCGTCGGCAAGACCTCGTTGGCCTGCGCGATCGCGGTGTCATTGGCGGACGGCGGCCAGCGCGTGCTGTTGGTCTCCACGGACCCGGCATCCAACTTGGATGAAGTCTTGGGCGTGAAGCTCACCAATCATCCAACGCCGGTTCCACACGCTCCTCGTTTGCTGGCGATGAATCTTGATCCCGAAGTCTCGGCCGCTGCGTATCGAGAACGCATGGTGGGACCGTATCGCGAGCAGCTTCCTCCGGCCGCCATCGCGAGCATGGAAGAACAGTTCTCGGGTTCCTGCACGTTGGAGATTGCCGCGTTCGATGAGTTCTCGCAGTTGTTGGGCGATCCGCAGGCGACGGCGGAGTTCGATCACGTCCTCTTCGACACCGCGCCGACCGGACACACGTTGCGGCTCTTGTCGCTCCCTTCGGCTTGGTCGGGGTTCATGGCGAACAACACCACCGGCACATCCTGTTTGGGTCCGCTGGCCGGATTAGAAGCTCAGCAGCGGCTGTATCAGGACACCGTCAAGGCGCTGTGCGATCCGGCCACGACGACTTTGGTGCTGGTGACTCGCCCGGATGTCACGGCGTTTCGCGAAGCGGCTCGGACCAGCCATGAGCTTTCCAATCTGGGAGTTCGCAATCAGCACTTGATCGTCAACGGAGTCTTTCAGGCGACCGACTCCGACGATCAGATCGCAGTGGCGATGGAGCGGCGTGGTCAACAGGCGTTGGCGACACTGCCGACGGAATTGGTGAACTTGTCTCGGACAATCGTGTCGCTGTCCGCAAACGGAGTGCTGGGAATCGAAGCCTTGCGAGCGTTGATTCGCGCGGATGTGGTGTCCACTCCCGACGAAGAGCGAATCGCCGAGTCATTCGAGTGGCCGCCGTCTCTGGGAAGCCTGCTGGATGATTTGGCCGCTCCGGGACACGGAGTCATTCTGACAATGGGCAAAGGGGGCGTCGGGAAGACGACGATTGCCGCCGCCGTCGCGGTGGCGTTGGCTCAGCGCGGCTATCGCGTGCATCTGACAACGACCGACCCAGCCGCGCATGTCGCCGCCGCCGTCGCCGGAGAATCGCTGCCCACTCTGCAAGTCAGCCGCATTGACCCGCATTCGGAGACTCAGCAATACACCGCCGAAGTCATGCAGACGGCCGGAGCGGGACTCGATGAGCAAGGCCGATCGTTGCTCGCCGAAGATTTGCGGTCCCCTTGCACGGAAGAGATCGCGGTGTTTCGAGCATTCGCCGACGCCGTGGCGGCAGGAGTGAATCAATTCGTCGTGCTCGACACGGCTCCGACGGGGCACACGATTCTGTTGCTCGATGCCGCTCTGGCGTATCACCGCGAGGTCATGCGGCAGTCGAGCCAAATGCCGGAATCCGTTCAACAACTGTTGCCCCGCCTTCGCGATCCCGCGCTGACGCGAGTGCTGATCGTCACGCTTCCCGAAGCCACGCCGGTCCATGAAGCCGCGCAGCTTCAACGCGATTTGCGGCGGGCGGAGATCGAACCATTCGCTTGGGTCATCAACCAAAGTCTGACTCCGCTGGCGATCCGCGACCCGCTGTTGAACTCGCGACAACGACACGAACGAGCCTTCATCCATGAGGTCGAGACGGAGCATTCCTCACGGACAGTTCTCGTGCCGTGGCAACCTGAGCCGCCCGTCGGCGTGACGCACCTGCAAGAGTTGATGTCGTCCGCCGAGCACCTGACACCAACGATCTGAGATCACTTGGGAGAATGACGAACCATGAAGCCGAAAGTCTTGTTCCTCTGCACCGGAAACTCGTGCCGCAGTCAAATGGCGGAAGGCTGGGCGCGAGCGCTGCTTGGCGACCAGATCGAACCGTACTCGGCGGGCATTGAGGCCCACGGTCTGAATCCGAATGCCGTGCGTGTCATGCGCGAGGCGGGCATCGACATCACGTCACAAACATCGAAGCTGGTGAGCAGTTTGTCCGACGTGCCCCTCGATCTCGTGATCACGGTCTGTGGTCATGCCGACGAACATTGTCCGGCCTTCAACCAGCGGACGAAGGTCGTGCATGTCGCGTTCGACGATCCGCCCAAACTCGCGAAGTCCGCCGCCACCGAAGAAGAGGCACTCGGCCATTACCGCCGAGTTCGCGACGAAATTCGGAACTTTGTCGAGACGCGGCTGGGCGAACTCGTTTCCTCAAGCCTCTCACCTGCGAAGTCACCGGAATGAACCGATGTGTCACTCAAAGCGGCCTGAGAAGTTGTGGGCAGTCGTTCGTTTGATCTTGGGATCGCTCCAGATTTTCACGTCCTCAATGGCGTTTGTCCTTTTGATGAATCTTGGAACTCATCCCGTGGCGGTCGGTGCCACCGCTGTTGCGTGTGGATTCACGCTCACGAGTCTTGTGCTCTTCCGTGGTAATCGGCGACAGGGTTCCGGCGATGACCAATGAGGATGTGACGGATGCAGTTCGGCGGGCAGAAATTTCTGGTCACGGCGATCGGTCTCGCGGTTCTCTGCGCAATCGCGTGGATGGCTTGGCCGACTCGACAGAAACCAACGGCGTTTGAGAAAGTGGCCGCTGACTTCGTGAAACTTTCGCTTCCCGACGATGGAGCCGTCGCGCAAACGATGGTCGTGACGCGGGAGACATGGCAATCGACGGCGACGTGGGAATTCGAAACACAGCGAGAATGGAAGGCGTACACAGATTGGCTGGCCACAAAGCTCGGAACAGAGTTTCACAAGACGGTCGATGACGAGCTTGTGGTCGAATTCAGAAAAACGCAGCCGTCCGAAATTGTCATTGTCCGGTCCGAGTGCGGGCCGGATGACCAACCGCGACGCACTCGAATGTCACTGATCGTGATGCCTTGGTGAGAAAGTTCTCTTTGTTGGAGCCATGATTATGGACCGTCCCGTTGTCTTGTTCCTTTGCACGGGCAACTCCGCCCGCAGCCAAATGGCCGAAGCGTTCTTGAAGAAGTACGCCGGAGACCGCTTGGAAGTCCACAGTGCCGGACTGGAACCATGCGGGATTCATCCGCTGACAATCCAAGTCATGAACGAAGTGGGAATCAGTTTGGACGGCCATCGCTCGAAACCAGTCGGCGACTACCTCGGAAAACTTTCCGTTCGTTACGCCATCGTCGTTTGCGAACAGGCGGAGAAGGCGTGTCCGAAAATCTGGCCCTTCACCAAGCAACGACTCTTCTGGCCTTTTGAAAACACGGCGGCCGTGGAAGGGACTGAATCCGAGCAACTCGCGAAGTTCCGCGAGATTCGCGACCAAATCGACGAACAGATCAAGCGCTGGCTGGCCGCGGAAAGTCTTTGTTAACGAGTCCACGCGAGCCACTTGTTGAACAGGGTTTTGACGAACGGCGTCAACCGCGTGCGATTGAATTGATCGCCGAGTTTGCGAATGGCTTCCGCCTGCGTCGGATACGGGTGAATGGTGCTGCCGATTTGTTTGAGCCCCAGGCCGTGTGTCATGGCCAGGGTGATCTCGGAAATCAGGTCGCCCGCGTGAGTCGCGACGATGGTGGCGGCCACGATTTGATCGGTCCCCTTTTTGGTCTGCACTTTCACAAAGCCTTCCGCTTCGCCCGCCAGGATCGCTCGGTCGATGTCCGAGAATTCCTGGAGGTAGGTGTCGATCTCCAGGCCCTGGTCGGTGATCTCTTTCTCCGTGAGTCCGACGTGAGCGATTTCCGGCGACGTGTAAGTACACCACGGAATGGTCAACGCGCTGGCTTTCGCTCGGCCTTTGAACAAAGCGTTTTGAATGACGATGCGAGCCATGAAATCGGCGGCGTGCGTGAACTTGAATTTCGAGCAGACATCTCCGGCCGCGTAGATGTTCGAGTTCGTGGTTTGCAATCGGTCGTTGACGCGGACTCCGGTACGCGGATCAAACTCGACTCCCACAGCTTCCAGTACGAGATTCAGCACGTTGGGTGCTCGACCCACGGAGACCAACACTTGGTCCACCGCTTCGTCGTACTGCTGGCCGTGCGATTCGACTGACATGCGGATTTGTCCGGCCTCGCGTCGCAACTTGAATTCCTTGCCGCAACACAACAGCCGCACTCCGTCGCGCTGGAGCGACGTGCGGACGATTTCCGAAGCGTCGCGATCTTCCAATGGCAGGACGCCGTGCATGACTTCGACCAGCAGCACTTCGCTGCCAAGATTGGCGAACGCCTGAGC
>JACRIH010000104.1 GCA_016235885.1 Planctomycetales bacterium
CGGGGGCTGATGCCGCCCGGCTCGCCCGCGCTGGTTGACATGCTATTTCTCGCCGACCCACTGGAATCCCTCGCTGGTGAACCGCTCCTTCGAAGAGTCCGCTCGAATTGCCTGCCGCAGTCGTTCGGCAAGCTGCTTGTTTGCAGAATCCTTCGCCACTCCGAATGGCTGCGTTGCGACCGAACAAGGGATGCCCTTGATGCGGATCGCGTCCAGGAAGTCTCCCGACCCGGCGGCGTTGCTGAGATACGCCACGGCTGCGTCGAGCGAACCGGAGCGCATCTGATTGACCAGCATGTCCCCCGTCGGAGTCTGCACGGCCACGTTCTTCATCACCTCTTCCTTCACGCCACCCTCGTCGAACGTGCGCTGCGTAAGCCAGCCCATCGCACACTGCTTCTCGTGACCGACACCGACACGCAGTCCCGGCTTGCCGAGGTCGTGCAGCGACTTGATGCCGTGCGGGTTCCCCTTCTTTACGATGATGACCAACTCGTTCTGCGAAACATTGTCGGAATCGGGAAACAGTCCGCGCACCTGATTCATGAACTCGACGTCGCAGGCGAAATAGGCGTCCGGCACCTGCCCCGCCTTCATCTGCGCGACCAGGATGCCGCAGCCGTTGTAAACGCGAGTGACTCGCACCCCTTCACGCTGCTCGAAGTCGGTGATGGTCGCCTCGATCGCTGGCCGCAACATCGAACCGGAATAAAGCGTGATCTCCGGCAGCTCGCTCCACGCATCGCCGTCCACCGGCTGAAAGCCGAATTCGCGATACTTCGTCAGCCCCTTGTCGCGTGCTGCCAGGTAGCGGGCAAAGTGCAACGCCTGTCGCGGCTGACCGCTCGACTTCAGCACGGCGACAGCGACGTGCGCCGTGACCGATTCCAGTTCCGGCAGCGCGACCGCTTCGAGTGTGTCATAGTCATGCAAGACGGCATCGAACACGATGCCGGCATCGACGGCCCCGACCTTCACATCGTTGGCCACTTCGTTGACGGTCGTCTTGTAGACCGTCGTGCGAGCGTGCAGCTTTTCCCACTGACCGCTGGTCGTGAGCACGTCGCGAGTGAGCTTGCTGATTGCTGCCGCTTCCACGCTGGCTTGAGCCAACCGTACGTCGTCCTGCAACAAATCGTCGAGACGGGCGATGTGTTTGGGATTCCCCTTCGCCACCGCGACCATCGCCTGCATCTTCGCCAATGGATAGACGGACGACTCACCGGCCAGCAAATTACGCTCGCGAGCCAACGCCAGATAGCTGTCATCCGCCGGCAGGTAGAGATCGCCCGTGCGCGATACCTCCAGCGCAGCGAGCAACGTCTGCGACGGACCATACTGAATTTGCAAAGGCGTTTTGTAATCCCGCTCGTAGTCGCGGCGAATCGCTTCCAAGACGCTTTTGTTGCTGGCCGCACAGTAAATGACCAGCGGCTCAAGTGAGCCTGTCTGACCCGGCTGCGGCGCACGCTGGATCACGTTCGCCGCCAGCACCCCCAAGAGCACGAGCGACGTCAACATGACGGCGACGGTCCAATTGACCGATCCGTGGCGACTTCGTACCCGGGCGATGTCGCCCAGTGCTTCGCCGAACGGCGAATGCGGTAACGACCGGCGTGGCGGGAAGCGGCGTGAATGCATTTCCAGAATGACCGAGTTCAGGAGGGATTGGGGCGGGCGATGATGGCGAAACTCATCGTAGGTTCACCGTCTTGAGCATGCAACGCCCAGACATGGCAGTCACGCGATTCGACGATCCTCTTCAAAATGTGGCTCTCCGCCACTCCTGTTGAACAAACTTGTGAGCGGCAAGGCGCTAGCAGCCGGTAAATTGTGGAAGACCGGCGGCTAGCGCCTTGCCGCTCACTTCACACAACTTTCAACAGGAATGGCGGAGACCCCCAAATGTGTTTCCGATTTGTGTGTCGCATTCATCGGAATGCTGCTGCTGAGAAAGCCGCCGCAGTCTGGACCGCAGGATTCACGAACCAATACTATCCGCCCCGAGATTCAAGACGCGACCGGTAAGCCGATCCCTGGACTCTCGCTGGCCGATGCGGAATTGATCTCGTTTCTATGTGCCAGGTAACGCGGCCGGGCAAGCGGACGACCGACTCGCAAAACGCGGAAACTCGTTCGATCAGGATCAATAACGGAGCCGACGACCATGTTCACGATGGAAGACCGGGGACTGATTTTCGACACCACGCAGCAACCAATCGAGGGGCGCATCGCGTACTTCACTTCGCTGTGTGTGCTCCGCTCGGGCACGATCCTGTGCGGTTGCCAGAATGGACCAGGAAAGCATTCGCCCCAGAGTTCCATTCGGCTGAGCCGTTCGTTGGATGGCGGGCGGTCGTGGGAGTTGCTGGCGTGTCGGTTCGAGACGGGGATCGGCGGGGTTCCCGGATCGCTGGCCGGAGCGGAAGTCGTCGAGGTCGCGCCGGGGCGGCTGCTGCTGGTCGCGACGTGGTTCGATCGCAGCGATCCAGATCGGCCGCTGTTCGATCCGGTCACCGAAGGCATCCTCAAGTCGAAGATGTTGCTGTCCGTGTCGACGGACGATGGCCAGACATGGAGCGACTGGAGAGAACTTTTGACAGGTGACCTCAAGGGGTGCGCGCTGACCGGACCAATTGTCCGTTGGAACGACGGTTCGATTGCGATTGCATTCGAGAGCTTCAAGGAGTTTGACGATCTGCGACCGGGGCGGCACGCCGCGTGGATCGTCGTCTCTCGCGACGGCGGCGAATCGTTTTCGCCGCCGCTGCTCGTGGCACAGCATCCGGAGCACAAGGTTTATTTCTGGGACCAGCGGCTTTGTCCCGGTCCGACGCCTGGCACGTTCACCGCATTGTTCTGGACGCACGATCTCGCCGAGAAACGCGACCTCGACGTGCATCTACGGCACGGGGTCGTCACTGGCGACGCGATCGCGACCACTCCCATCCAGACAACGCCGATCCCGGGGCAGATCGCCGCTCCGTGGCGATTGGACGATGGCCGACTGCTGGCATTCGTGGTGGATCGCAGCCGACCGGGTACGATGACGCTGTGGTGCTCGCCCGATGGTGGCGAGACCTGGCCCGCCTCCGATCGTCTCGTCGTGTACACGCACGACGAGCGAGCGGCCATCACTCAGGGCCGCGAGAACATCGACTTCAAGCAGTATTGGGAAGACATGGGCAAGTGGAGCTTCGGGCATCCGGCACTGCGGTCTCTCTCCGAAGGCCGACTGCTGCTGGCGTGGTACGCCGGTGTCCCCGATTGCATGAGCCTGCATTGGGCACGCGTCCGCATCAATGAAAGGGACCCGCGATGAAGGATTGGATCGTCACCGACCAAGACCGCGAACTGTTCGACCGCGAACTCGACAGCTTCGTTCCGCCCACGGTTTTCGACGCGCATGCGCACTGGTATCGAGCCGATCATTTCCCGGAGGACTCGATGCCGGGACTCGTCAAATCCGGCCCCGCCGTCGCGGGGAGCAAAGTGTTTGACGGCGCGATCGGCCAATTGATTCCGAACCGCCAAACGGAGGGATTGTTCTTTCCCTTTCCCAACGCTCGGGTTGACGTCGACGCGGAGAATGCGTTCCTGCACGAGCAATTGCTCAGCCGCCCCGGCTCACGCGGGCAGATGCTGATCACGCCGGGCCAGGACCCAGAATTCATCCGCGAGACGGTGCGCCGATGCGGTTTCGTGGGTCTCAAGTGTTACCATGTCTATTCGCCGCGTCGCCCGACGTTTGAATCGCTGATCGAGGAGTATCTCCCCGAATCGCAAGTCCGTGTGGCTCATGAAGAGGGTTTGTCGATCACGCTGCACATGGTCCGCGCACGGGCGCTGGCCGATGTGGCCAATCAGGAGACGATCCGTCGCTACTGCGAGCGTTATCCAAACATGCGGCTGATCCTGGCCCACGCGGCGCGAGGCTTCAACCCGCATCACACGATTCTGGGAATCGACTCGTTGCGCGGATTGCAGAACGTCTGGTTCGATACCTCGGCCGTCACCGATTCCGGCGCGGTCGAAGCGATCGTCATCGCACTCGGCCACGAGCGTGTGCTGTACGGTTCCGATTTCCCTGTCTCGCATCTGCGCGGCCGATGTGTCGCGCTGGGAGACAGTTTCTTGTGGATTTCGTCCGACAACACCGACCTGAATGTGCCTTATGCCCGGCTGGACTTAAGCCTCGTGGGCCACGAATCGCTCCGCATGCTGAAGGTCGCAGCCATGTCTCTCAGACTGACCGATTCGCAGGTCGAAGACATCTTCCACCGCAACGGGACTCGCCTGTTCGGTCTCGATGACATGGCCTGAGTGGGGAGCAGAATTGGGGAGCGGTCAAACTCGTGGCGATTTGGTTTCCTCACGTCGGATACTGCGGCAAAGCATCACAACATCCGTCGGCAGAATGCGTGCTGACCACCACAAACGGCGAATGATGCAGGTCGAGTGGAGCGTTGGCAATCGGTGTCTGTGTTTTATCCGGTTCGCTCAACTGCCGCACCAAGTACAGCGAAGTAACGGATCGAGTTGACCAATTGCAACAACGCCGGCAGATTATGCTGGCCGAAATACAGTTCGTGATTCCCGGCGTTGTCCCGCTCGCAACTGACGCCAGGGAGTCACAGGCACAACGACAAGAGGCGGCCATCCCATTTCAGACCGCGGATGACTTTCTCCGTGCCACCGCCATCGCCCGTGTCCCGTGCTCGTTCATGGCCGGGGCGATACACTACGAACGGCTCTACGCAAATGATTTGCTGAACGTTGTCGGAACAGGTTCGCATTTTCAGTCATCGGCAACAGCCATCCGGATTTGCGGCCTGTTCGGTGCAGCCGTATTCGATCGGTTTCGAGTTCCAGGCAATTGATTTCGGAGATACATCCCATGCGTGTCCTCACTGCGGTTATGATCTTGGTGTTGTCCGCGAGCGGTCTCACTGCCGCCGACAATTGGGGGCAATTGCAAGGGGATGCACTGCGGTCAGGAAATGCACCAGCCGCGTCGGTACAGACTCCCGTGGGTCTGATCGCCGCGGTTCCGTTGACCGACGGGGTTTTCGCCTCGCCAGTCGTCAGTGATGGTCAAGTGTTTGTCATCGACGGATCGGGCGTTGTGTTCGCGCTGGATGCAAGGACGCTCAAGGTGCAGTGGAAGTTCGCGACGCGGGGCGGCGCGGGAAACTGCAACAACGTCGCGGCTCCGGCGGTCGTTGGGAAGTATCTGCATGTCGGCACGGCGGCTGGTTTTTATTACGTCCTCGATCGCGAGACGGGAGCCATTGTTCGCGAGATCGACTGCCACGAACCGATTCTGTCTTCGCCCGCTGTCGGAGTGGATCGAGTCTATTTCGCAACGCTCGGCGCACAGGTCTATGCGGTGGAACCCAACGGCGCGGTCGCCTGGACTTGGGACTTCGTGAAGGAGGTCGTCAAGTTCGATGGCAATCGCTGGAGCGGCGAGGAGTGGCTCGCCCAGCGCAAGGATCGCGTGACATGGCGAGATCACTTTGTTTGCTCGCGAGACCTTTGCCTAGTCGGCAAGACGGTCGTCGTTCCGGCGGGTGGGCGGACGGTATTCTTGGACGATGCTGGCGATCATCCGCAGCTTCGCGTGGTCGGTCAGATTCCGGCTTACGATGGGTCGGAGTTTCCCGCCACCTTCGGTCAAAGCGCCGACGAAGCCGGCAACGTGTATGTCCAATGGCACCGGCGCGACAATGCGGGCCGAGTCGAGATCCTGAAACTTAACAAGGACGCGATCGAAACCGATTTTGTGAAGGGGACTCAAACCGCGATTCACTTACCCGGCCTGCTGAGTTTCGCATCGGTGAGCATTCGCGGGAGTGACGTCTATCGAGTGAAACCCGAAGAAGGACTCGGACTATGCCGTCACAAAGCCGGCGAAGAAAAGCCAGAGGTGCTCTGCCCGGCGGCTTCGATTTGTCCGCCCGCGCTGACTCGTGACCACGCGATCTACGGCGGACTGGATGGGAAGTTGTACGTCGTCCCGTTGACCGGTGGAGAAACGTTTTCATTCGCGACGGCGTTTGGCGCGCCGATCACGGCTCCTGTGGCGGTGGCGGGCGGGCGGATCTATGTCGGGTGCGAAGATGGCTACCTCTATGTGTTTGGTCCCAACGGCAAAGCTCCGCTGCCGAAACAGGATTTGGAAGTTTGGAAAGTTCGCAGTCCGCTGACCGGGCCGCTCGCGGATGCGAAGTTCGATTGGTACACGAACTACGGTGACTTCGGCGGCACGAACTCCAACGCGCAAGGACTGAAACCTCCGCTGCGGATGCGTTGGGCAAGGCGGCTGGAAGGGACCGTGAAGCATCTGCCGGTTTGCGGCGGCGGTCGGGTGTATTCGCACACGGCGGAAGGGCAGATCATCGCGGTCGAGCAAGACACCGGGCGACTGCTGTGGCGACGGCATTGGCCCGACGTCTATTTGTCATTCACCTCGCCGCTGTACGTGAATGGCAAATTGCTGATCCCGCAGGCGGGCATCAAACGCTCGCTGATGCGCTGTCTCGATGCGGCCACAGGGAAGCTGTTGTGGGAAGCACCCTTCACCGGTTCGCCCAGTTGGAGCCGTCAGTTCCCACCGCTTGTGCATGGCAACGTCGCGATCTACGCATCCGGCTCCGGCAGTTACGCTCCACAGGGAACCGAGAAACCATTCACGTTCAAAGGGACACCCGAAGCGGCTCGCGACAACGCAGAGGTCATGAGTTGGATCTATTCCAACGACAATCCCTACTACCCGAAAGACAATCACCCGCTGCTGTGGGCGTGGGACTTGGACACCGGCAAGCTGGTCTGGGGAAAAGATTTCTCCGAGTACGGCCGCGGCGGCAACGACTGTGGCATCTGCCTGCTGGACGGAAAACTGTTCTACTCGACATTCTTCGGCTTCGCCGCCAGCCAGCGAGTTCGTCGCGGACTGCCGCCGGACAACAACGGCTTGACTGCCTGCATGGACCCCGCGACCGGCAAGGTCAACTGGCTCTCGACCAAGTATTACGTGACCGCCAAATGCACGCTCAGCGCTCGTGATGGCCGGATTTACATCGGCGGCTACAACCCCGCTGTCGAGACCACCAAGGACCGCTTCGTGTGGTGTCTGGATGCCAAAGATGGGTCGCTGATCTGGAAGTCCGAGGCGGTGACATCGGCGCTGAATGTCGTCAGCGTGGGGGAGCAGTTCATCTTCTCGAACGCCCTGCGAGGTCGCGGCAACGTGTTCGATCGCGAGACCGGCAAGGTCGTCGGAGGCGTGGGCCACAACTACGCCTGCTGCCGCTTCACGCTTTCTGAGCCGTACATCCTCGGTGCGAACATGGACATGATCGACTTGTCACAAGACAGCAAGCTGGTCTCAACCGGCCCGGCGATCGATTCGCGCGAGTGTTTGGGCGCGGTGGTTTCCAACGGCCGCATCTTTTACATGTCACAGGCCAGCGGCTTCGTGGTCTCGCAAACCTACGGAGAGGCGTCGAAGACACTGCCCGCGGTTTGGGAACGGCCGTAGTCGATCAGCGATCGGCAGAGTCCACCACATTGATCTGTAGCGGAATTCGCAAGAATTCAGATACGGCAATCGAACCGAAATGGCTGAATTCCCGCGAATTCAGCCAAGTCCAAGAAGGCGGCGCAACAAAAATCCTTACGATTGGGGTTGGTATTGAGTATCAGCAATTCAGCCTGGAACGAAGCTACATGAGCGACCAGCCAGGATGGAGGTGATCATACGAACGAAGATCGTGGGGCTCAGGTAGAGTCTCAAAACGGACGACGATAGGCGATCCGGAATCATTCCATCTTCTTCTTGCGCTTGGCCTTCTTTTGAGCCGGCGGCTGCGCGACGTTTTTGTTCGGCGTCGGCAGCGGAGCGTTGATCGCTATGCGCCAGGCCAGCATCTTCGCGTGCAGTTCGTTCGTCTTGTCGGGCAGCGTGGCCGCGAGATTCTTCGATTCGCCGATGTCGTCACGCAGGTTGTAGAGTTCCAGGCGGCCGTCCTCAAAGAACTCCATCAGCTTCCAGTCGCCGACTTGGATGAGTCCGACAGGCGTCGTCCGCCATAGACCGTCTCCCGCGCCGAGGTAGCCGGGAAAGTGCTGATAGATCGCCGTGCGCTGCAACGACGCATTCGGATCGCGGAAGAGTTTCACGAGGCTCTCGCCGTCGAGAATCTGTTTTTCGGGCTGCTTCGCGCCGGCGATTTCGAGCAGCGTCGGAAAGACATCGACATGAATCGTCGGCACATCGCACGTCGATCCGGCTTTCGTCACGCCGGGCCAACGGACGACGAACGGATCGCGGATCCCCCCTTCGTAGAGGCTTCCCTTGCCACTGCGGAGCGGCGAGTTGTCAGTGATGTCGCCCGCCTTCTTGATCCCCTCGCGAGCGTAGCCGCCGACTCCGCCGTTGTCGCTGGAGAAAACCACGACCGTGTTGTCGGCGATGCCGAGTTCTTCCAGAGTTCGCATGACCCGGCCGACGCTTTCATCGATGCTGTAAATCATCGCGGCATACGTCGCGCTGCGATGGCCGCCGACGGCAGGCTTTGATTGGAACTTCTCGATCAGTTCCGGCTTCGCTTGGTACGGCGAATGCACGCCGAAGTGCGGCAGATAGAGAAAGAACGGCCCGGTTTTCTTGCGTTGGATGAAGTCCACCGCCATGTCGGTCAGCCAATCGGCGAGGTACACCCCCTTGGGAACATCAACCTTCGGCTGCGTGGCGAAACCAAAGTGCTGGCCCATCGTGACGATCGCCTCGTCGAACCCGCGGCGGCCGGGATGATGCTCGCCGTTCTGTCCGAGATGCCATTTGCCGAACATCGCCGTGGAATAACCCGCGGCCTTGAGCTGTTGTGCGATTGTCACGCGGTCGAGTGGCAGTTGCTGGACGTTGTCCACCGGACGGAGGGGGCGGCTCTGCCAATCGAATCGCTCGATGCCACCCACCGTGTACACGCCGGTGCGTGCTCCGTATTGACCGGTCATCAATGCGGCTCGTGTCGGCTGGCAGTTCTGGCAGTTGTGGTACCGCGTCAGCTCCAACCCCTGCGCTGCCAGCCGGTCGATGTTCGGTGTCTCGTAATAACGGCTACCGTAGGTCGCCGTGTCAGTCCAGCCGAGATCGTCGGCCAGGATGTAAATGATATTTGGCTGGCGCGCAGGCTTGGCGGTTTCAGCGGCGAAAGCTGTGACTGAACTAAGCAGCGAAAGCAAGGCGATCAGAAAGACGTTCAGACGGTTCATGTTTAGTCCCAGTTGGCTGGAGGAAGTATGGCCATTTCGTACTTGGACCTGCGACTCGTGTGCGGGCTGTTGTCTCAAATCGAATGGTGGATTACAACCTGATGCACGCGAGTCGCGGGCGCCGCACCGAATTAACAGCCCCTGTTGTGCGTGACCTTCGGGGAGCTCGTCGAACGATGCCGAAATAGCTGCGTCATCGCCACCACGCCGTTCTCACAGATAGGACACACCATGCTGCGCCTGCTGATCGGTCTCTCGATGCTGCTGTTGGTCGGTTTGACCGAGTCACATCTCGCGGCGGCGGATGCGCCGATCGACATGGGCTCGCGGCGCGAGCTGTTTGTGGACGGCCACTTGATCGAGTCGCTGAAAGAAGCCCGGCGGCAGCTTCAGCATCCGACGCCGCGAGAAGTGGCCATCGTCCATGATGCTCCGTGGGAAGGGGCGGGCAGCGGGTATCACTCGGTCATTCACGACGGAGATCGGTATCGGCTGTATTACCGAGGTTCGGCGCTGGGCGTTGAGAACGGGCGGCTCAAGTCGGGCCGCGAGGTTTACTGCTACGCCGAGAGTCGCGACGGCATCACATTCACCAAGCCGGAACTCGGACTGCATGACATTAACGGCTCAAAGCAGAACAACGTCATCTGGACCGGAGTCGGCACGCACAACTTCGCTCCGTTCCTCGATACGCGAGCCGACTGCCCGAAGGAGTCGCGATACAAGGCGCTGGGCGGAACGGCGAATCAAGGCGGACTGTTCGCCTTTCATTCGGCCGACGGCATTCACTGGTCGTTGATGCGCGAGCCGCCGGTCGTCACCGAAGGGGCGTTCGATTCGCAGAACCTTGCCTTTTGGGACGCGACGGCGGGTGTGTATCGGGCATACTTCCGCACGTTCACCGGCGGCATCACCACCGGCAAGGTTTGGAAGCCCGAAGGCTTTCGAGCGATCCGCACGGCGACCTCTCGCGACTTTCTGAAGTGGGAACACGAAGCCGACCTCACGTACAAGGACTCGCCCGTCGAGCACCTCTACACGAACCAGGTCGCGCCGTACTTTCGCGCTCCGCACCTGCTGATCGGCTTCCCGACGCGGTACGTCGAACGAGGCTGGTCCGACTCGATGCGGGCCTTGCCGGAGCTTGAGCTGCGCGAGCAACGCGCGGCGGCGCACTTGAGATACGGCACCGCATTGACCGAAGGCTTGCTCATGACCAGTCGCAACGGAGTCCACTTCGAACGTTGGAACGAAGCCTTTCTGCGACCTGGTCCCGAACGTCCGGAGACTTGGCTTTACGGGCATCAATTCATCGCTTCGCACGCCGTGGAAACGGCGTCTTCGCTGCCGGGAGCGCCGCACGAGATGTCGCTGTACGCGGCCGAGGGATCGTGGCACGGCAAGGGGAATTCGCTGCGCCGCTACACGCTGCGGTTGGACGGCTTCGTTTCCGTCAGCGCTCCGTTGACGGGCGGAGAACTCATCACGAAACCGCTGACCTTCACCGGAGACAAATTGACGCTGAACTTCGCGACAAGCGCCGCCGGCGACATCCGCGTCGAGCTTCAAGACGCGACAGGCAATCCGCATCCCGGCTTCACTCTGGAAGACTGCTCGCCTCTTTTCGGAGACACGCTCAACCGCTCGGTCACCTGGAAGACCCGCAGTGATGTCAGTCGTCTCTCCGGAAAGACTGTTCGCATTCGATTTGTCCTCCGTGATGCGGACCTCTACGCCATGCAGTTTGTCGGTCGCTGAATTGAGACGGTTGGCAGCCTGCTGGAATACGCGTGGAGCACAATTTCATCGTGCTCATTTTCCGTGGAATACGGGCAGGTTGGAAATGTGCCTCACGTCTTTCTACGGGCTGTTAAGGGAACAACGCCGACGACCACATGAGTGGGCGCTCGCACGCTGCTGGTCCGCAACGAGGTCAACGCGGTGAATGTTTCGGGAGCGGATTATAACCTTCGAATCCCGTATCTCGTCACGCGCGGCAATCACGCGATACCTCGGTGGGACGAATTCTTTGGCGCGACCAGCCAAGCTTAGGATGACGGGCCACAGCGAATCCTGGCACGATGCCGTCCGGCTGATCCAGGAGCGCCAAGACGCGACCAACCGCATCCAGCACTGTTACCAAGGCCGATCTCATCCGCGACGGTCAGGTCGATCTGTTGTTCGATGGCTACTCGGACACGACGCACCCGGACAGTTCGATAATCCCTTCGGGACGCAGCAACTGCGCCCCCCCATCCGCTGGATTCCGATGACTCACGAACGCATCTCGCCCGACGTTCGCAGCGCGGCTGACGTGCCCACACTGAATGTTAACGACACGTGGGAAAATCTCGGAATGTACGCCACGATGGCCGCACCGACCTTCGCCAGTTTGAGAACGGTTCTAACACTACTGCGCACGATTGTTCGTAGTCCCGGCTTTAGCCGGCTCGCGGATTCCGCCTAAAGGCGGGACTACGAACAATCGTGCGCTGTAGTGCTACTGACCCGCGTGGAAATTGCTAAAGGCGCGGATTGGGAAACGTGTTACCAAGCGGAGTATGGATCAACACAAGGCCAAGGATTGGCGTGAGGTTCGTCGTCGTCGCGCCTGGGAACTGAAGCAGCAGGGCTGGAAGCAG
>JACRIH010000105.1 GCA_016235885.1 Planctomycetales bacterium
ACGGCCCAGTTGTTGGTCACGAATGATGATGTGGTGGGAGTCGTGGTTAATCCGACGGCGGGCCTCATAACCAACGAATCCGGCGGCACGGCCACGTTCACCGTTGTGCTCAGGTCTCAACCGACGGGAGACGTCACGATTGATCTGGCGAGTTCCCGTCCAACGGAGGGGAAAGTCTCCAAGGACGCGTTGACTTACGGTGCGACGGCGTCTTTGGTGTTCACTTCCGTCAATTGGAACTCCAGCCAAACGGTGTACGTCAAGGGACAGGACGACACGGTCCAAGATGGCAAGCAGTACTACACAATCACGACCACGGCCAGGTCGGGTGATACGGCGTACGACGGCATCAATGTGGCCGATGTTTCAGTCGCCAATGAAGACGACAATGACCCACCTGTCAGTTGCACTTCGTGTCCGGCGGGACTCGTGGCCTGGTGGACGGGGGAGAACACGGCGAATGATTCCGTGGGTGGTCATTCCGGGACGCTCAAGAATGGGGCCACGTTCGCGACGGGTAAGGTTGGCTCGGCGTTTCGGTTGGATGGACAGAACGACTACGTCGAAATCCCCACAAGTTCTGATCTCGACCCGATCACGGCGGCGACGTTGGACGCCTGGGTGTATTTCGACCAATTGCCGTCGGTCGCGGGACACACCATGACGATTGTCGGCAAGTCCCCGAACCTCGATCTCCAAGCGGACCAGGACAACCGGTTTCATTTTCTCCTCGCCAATTCTGGTTTTCGAGTGGCCTCCATCGCAACGATCCAGGTAGGCCAGTGGTATCACGTCGCAGGCGTGTTTGCCGCCAACCGGCTGGAAATCTACGTGAATGGCACGCTTGAGAATACGACGTCTCTGCCCGGTGTCAGTCGTTTGACGAATGCCAATGCGTTGACCATCGGAGCCAGTGCGGTTTCGCCCGGACGCTACTTCAATGGATTGATCGACGAAGTCGATCTGTTCAACCGAGCCTTGTCGGCCTCCGAAATCCAGTCGATTTACAACGCGCAGTCCGCCGGCAAATGCCCCATCTCGCGGACGATTACCGTCACCACGACGGACGACGTGGACGATGGCAATCCCAACAACGGGCTATGGTCATTGCGAGAAGCGATCACCTTTGCCAATGCCACACCGGGGGACGACACGATCAACTTCGCGGCAAACGTGACTGGAACAATCAATCTTTCGAGTGCGCTACCCCCATTGTCGAGCAACATCGATATTCGTGGCCCGGGTGCGAACCTGCTTGACGTTCATCGGAACGCAGAGACTCAATTCACAGTGTTCCGAGTTGTTCCCTCGGCCAACGTGCAGATCTCCGGAATCACGATCTCGAACGGAAGTGTTGAAACCATATCGAGCATCTACCCTGGTGGTGGAATTCTCAATGCTGGCACTTTGACGCTTGATGCCGTGACCATAGAGAAAAATGTGGCCGACCTTGGCGGCGGTATCGCGAACTTCGTTGACGGTGTACTCATTGTCCGGAACAGTACCATTTCCGAGAATAACGGGCTGTTAAGCGGTGGTGGAATTTACCACTCCGGTAGGAGCTTGTCCGTGATATCCAGTACCATCGACGGAAACGTGTCGTTTGGTCGTGGAGGCATCGGAACCGGTGGCGGAATACTCAACGATTCACGGTCGAATGGAGGGACGTTTACACTCACCAATAGCACCGTCACCAATAACCGTTCACTGGCTGGTGCGGGAATCTGGAGCGTTGGACCTGCGTTTTTGGGAAATAGCATCATTGCCAGGAATCCTGCCATAGCCCGCCAGTCAGATCTCCTCGGCACATTCACGTCACTGGATTTCAACCTGATCGGAGTCAGGACGGATGTAACGTTTAATGGTGTGACTACGCATCACGTCGTAGGCGACCCACTCCTTGGACCACTTCAATATAATGGCGGCCCCACGAAGACGCGCGCTCCGCAGCCAGGTAGCCCCGCCCTTGATGCTGGCAATTCGGGTGGTGTGAACCGTGACCAGCGAGATCTGACTCGGATCGTGGATTTGCCAGGATCACGCTATCCCAATGCGGGAGACGGCTCGGACATCGGTGCGGTGGAATTGGCTAGTGTGGCGAATGTGCCGCCGACGATCAGTCAAGTCTTGCCTCAGGGGACTGACGAAGATGTCGCGATCGCAAACATCATCTTCACTGTCGGCGACGCCGAGACGCCAGCGGGGGCATTGACGGTGACAGCCACTTCGTCAAATCAGACGCTGGTGCCTGACACAAACATTACGCGAGGGGGCAGCGGAGCGAGTCGCTTTGTGAGTATCCAGCCGGCGCAGAACCAGTCGGGCGTGACCACGATTACGCTCTCGGTGAGCGACGGGACGTCGTCCACGACGGACACGTTCGTGTTAACCGTTCACCCCGTCAACGATCGCCCCACCGTCAGCGTGATTTCCAACCAGATTATCGACGAGGATACTTCAACGGCGGACATCTCCTTCGTCATCAACGACGTTGACACACCCATCGGCGACCTCCGTGTGGCGGCGTTCACTTTCGGCACCTCTGCGCAATTGATCCCGCCTTCCAACATCACCCTTGGTGGCAGTGGAGCCAACCGCACGATCCGAATTCGGCCGGCGGACAATCGGAATGGTGTTGCGACCGTCTATTACGGGACGAATGACGGCAATCTGAGTTCGAATTTGGCGTCGTTTACGATCACCGTCAATCCGGTGAACGATCCCCCAACCCTCAGCGATATCTCGGATCAGACGATAGACTCCGGAACATCGACAGGGGCCATTTCATTTACGGTTGGCGACATCGACAATGCGGTCAATTCGTTGGTGGTCACGGCCACTTCACAGAATCAGACCTTGGTGCCGAACGGGAGTATCGTTCCCGGCGGAAGTGGCGCGACACGCACGGTCACGGTGACACCGGCTGCGAATCAGTCGGGTTCGACCACCATCACCGTTTTTGTGACCGACGGCTTGGTGACGGTCAGCGACACGTTTGTCTTGAATGTCACCAACACGATACCGTCCGATCGCTTCGAGCCGAATGATGGTTTTGCGACCGCGCGGGATTTCGGCACGGTGAGTCAGCGGACTGAAAACGATCTCACGATTCATGCCGCGAACAACGAAGACTTCTACCGGTTCACGGCGGCTCTGACTGGGCAGGCGACCGTCAACATCGCCTTCAATCACGGGCTGGGAGACGTGGATTTGTTCGTCTACGACTCCGCCCAAACGCCAATCGCCTCGTCCACCGGAGTCGGGAACTCGGAGCAGGTGACGTTCGCGGCGACGATGGGACAAGGCTATTTCGTTCGGGTAATCGGGTTCGCTGGTGCGGTGAATCCCGATTACGATTTGAATGTCAATATCGTCAACCATGCGCCCACGATCAGCGACATTGCGGACCTCACGATCAATGAGGATGCGCCGGCCACGGTGATTTCGTTCACCGTGGGGGACGCCGAGACTCCGGCGGCGGCACTCACGGTGGTGTCAGCGACCAGTTCCAACCCGTTTTTGGTTCCGGACGGAAACATTCTGCGTGGCGGGAACGGAGCGACTCGAACGGTGACGGTTACTCCGGATTCGGAACAATCGGGCACGACCGTCATCACGATCACGGTCAGTGACGGCGTCCTGACAACCACCGACTCATTCGTGTTGACTGTCAACGCGCTGAACGATCCGCCGACGATTGGCAGCATTCTGAATCAGGTGACCGATGAGGACACCGCCACAGCGGTCATTTCGTTGACTGTGGGAGATGTTGAGACGTCCGCCGGAGTCCTCACGGTCACGGCCACATCCTCGAATCAGGCACTCATCCCCAATGCGAACATCTTGCTCGGTGGAAGCGGCGAGAATCGGACGGTCATCGTCAATCCGCTCCCGAATCAATTTGGGGCCGCGACCATCACGATCATGGTCCGCGACACCGGCCTGGACGATATTGCAGGAAACTTGGGTGATGCCACAATTTCGCGAATGTTCGATGTGATCGTCAACGCGGTCAACGATCCGCCCACCATCAACGACATCGACAATCAGACGATCATTGAAGACACGTCCACCACAGCGATGGCCTTCATTGTGGGCGATCTGGAAACCGCCGCCGATTCGCTGATTCTCACCGCCGTCTCGTCGGACCCGGTTCTGGTTCCCAACGCAAACATCGTGTTTGGTGGCAGCGGGGCGAATCGAACCGTGACCGTCATTCCAGCTCCAAATCAGTCGGGAGCGGCCACGATCACGGTGACCGTCAGCGATGGAGTGTTGCCCGGTTCGTTGTCCGCGAGCGACTCGTTTATTCTCACGGTTGAGGCTGACAACAGGATTCCTCCGGATCGTTTCGAATCGAATGACGGTTTTGATGCGGCCACGGATTTTGGATCGATGGCTCATCGCGTCGAGTACGGTCTTTCGATTCATGCCCCCAACAACGACGATTTTTACCGGTTCACGGCTTTTGACAACGCGGTCAAGTCGATCAGTGTGAGTTTTGAACATGCTTTGGGTGACGTGGACCTGTTCGTGTACGACACGAATCAGTCTCTGCTGGGGTATTCGAGCGGTGTGACCAACCTGGAACAGATCGCGCTCACCGTCACCGCGGGACAAAGTTATTTCGTGAGGGTTCTCGGATACGCCGGGGCCGTGAATCCGTTTTACAACCTGTCGATCATCAGCCCGGATCGGTTCGAGTCGAACGATAGTTTTGCCACCGTCACGGACTTCGGTCCGCTGACTCAACGAGTTGAAAACACGCTGTCGATTCACACTCCGAACAATGACGACTATTTCCAGTTCACGGCTGTCGGGACTGGCGACGCGACGGTCGGTTTGCAGTTCAATCACGGGTGGGGCGATGTCGATTTGTTCGTCTACGATGCCGCTCAGAATCTGGTGGCCATCTCGAATGGGGTGACGAACACGGAACAAGCCACTTTCGCCGTCATGACGGGACAAAGTTATTTCGTACGCGTCTTGGGGTACGCGGGAGCCGTGAATCCCATTTACGATTTGACGGTCATCAGCCCGGATCGGTTCGAGTCCAACGACGCTTTTGGTACGGCGACGGATTTCGGTTTCGTGACGCAACGAACCGAGAACGATCTCTCGATTCATGCTCCGAGCAACGAGGATTATTACCGGTTCACCGCCGCCAGTTCCGGCCAGGCAACTGTCAGCCTGTCATTCAATCACAGTTTGGGCGACGTGGACCTATCTGCTTTCGACGCGGCGCAGACTGTTCTGGCTTCTTCCACTGGCATCTCGAATTCGGAACAGGTGAATTTCGTGGCCATAGCCGGCCAGAATTACTTCATTCGCGTGACGGGCTTTGCTGTTGCCCTGAATCCCGATTATGACCTAGTCGTCAACGTCACCAACGATCCGCCGACAATCAGCGACATCGGGAACCAGACGACAGACGAAGACATCACAACGGTGGCAATCGGTTTCACGGTGGGGGACATTGGGACGCCTGCGGAAAACCTGACGATAACGGCCCGTTCGTCGGACCCAACGCTGGTGCCAAACGGAAATCTGATGCTGGGAGGGAGTGGCCCGATCCGCTCACTGACGATCACGCCGGCGTCCAACCAGTCGGGGACGGCCACAATCACAGTGACCGTGAGCGACGGTGAGGCATCGATCAGCGACACGTTCATTCTCACGGTCACTGCCGCCAATGATGGTCCTTCGCTCAGCGACATCGTGGATCAAACGACGAATGAAGACACGGCGATCGGGCCGCTGAGCTTCACAATTGGTGACGTGGAGACCTTTCCCGAGAATTTGACGGTGGCCGCCATTTCCTTGAATCAGGTACTTGTCCCGAATGGCAATTTGGTGTTCGGTGGTAGTGGCGCGAATCGGACGTTGACAGTAACACCGGCAGCGAATCAATGGGGAACGACGGCGATTCGCGTGGCGGTAAGCGATGGCTCGATCATTACATTCAGCAAAGATTTTTTGCTGACGGTGGTTCCGGTCAATGACGCACCAACACTTGTTGGCCCCCCCTCAGGCTTGCAGGTCTATGTGCTGTCCGGTGGAAACGCGGACGCCGACACGGCCGTCATCAATGTCTTGTCGAGCGCTGGTCATGTTGCCACCCTTGGAGCCTCGACGACGGTTTGGGATGGCACTCAGGCCAATTTGGCCGACTATGACACGGTGGTCTTGCTGAACAATTACAACTGGTTTGAAAGCAATATGCCTTCCGCGGGTCAAACAGCCTTGGCCGGTTTCGTACAGAACGGCGGAGGTCTGGTGACGGGCGAATGGCTGGTGTGGAACGTGTATTCGGCCGGCAAGTTTGCGGGATTGGAACCGTTGCTTCCGGCGCGAGAAATCGGATTTCTGGGCGGCACTTCAACAACGTACTACATCGTGACTCCGGAACCGATCATCGATGAGGGAATGGCGCCCGTGTTCTCGCCGGTACTGAACAACCTGGCCGGCACGGAATCGACTCTGCTTGCGAAAAGCGGGGCCACGGTGTTTTATGCCAGCAGCCAGACTGGAGGAGCGGGTTTGGTCGGTTGGGATTACGTTGACGGACGGGTGGTCAGCTTCTCAACACTATTGAGTCAGGTCGAATTGGATAACGTCTACTACGAGCATTTGTTCGTGAATTCCGTGGAGTGGTCTGCGTCTCGACAACAACCTGTTTTCCCGTCGCTGACAATTGATGAAGACACTGCCACACCCCTGTTGCCGTTCATCATCGGAGATGTGGAAACTGCAGCGGGGAGCCTGACGGTGACGGCCAGTTCGTCGAACATCGCGCTGGTGCCGAACGGGAATCTGTCGTTGCAAGGCAACGGAGCGAATCGGACGCTGACGGCGACTCCGGTGGAGAACCAGTCAGGTACGACCACGATCACTGTGACAGTGGACGACGGTGTGGCTTCCACCAGCGATACCTTCGTGCTCACGGTCCGGGCCATCAACGATCCCCCCACCATTTCGGATATCCCCGATGGGAACACGACCGAAGACACGACGACGGGAACAATTGATTTTACAGTAGGCGACATTGAGACGGCAGTAGAGAGTCTGGTGGTTACGGTCACGTCGTCCAACTCCGGCTTGGTGCCAGACGCCAACCTGCTGCTTGGCGGCAGCGGGGCCAACCGCACGCTGACTGTCTCGCCTGCCGCCAACCAGTCAGGGACGACAACGGTCACCGTCACGGTTAGTGACGGCACGACGATACGCAGCGACACGTTTGTTTTGACTGTCACCGCGGTCAACGATGCGGCAACGATCAGTGACATTGTAGACCAATCAACGAATGAGGAAACGCCGACGGGAGCGATCAGCTTCATGGTCGGAGACGTGGAGACGTTGGCGGGAAGCCTGCTGGTGACGTTCCTTTCATCGGACACGACGCTGGTTCCGGACAGTAACCTGGTACTGGCGGGGAGTGGAGGGAATCGGACATTGACGGCAACGCCGACGACGAGCAGGTTGGGTAAGGCGACAATCACAGTGACCGTCAACGACGGGACCATCTCAAATAGCGACACGTTCGTGCTAACAGTCACTGCGGTGAACGATCCGCCGGTGGCTGTGGCAGAGAATTACACGGCGAACGAAGACTCGCCGCTATCGGTCGCGGTGGCTCAAGGCGTGTTGGTGAACGATAGCGACTCGAACGACACGCCGCCGAATGTGTTGAGTGCCCTGAAGATCAATGACCCGTCCCACGGGACGTTGCTTTTGAACGCCGACGGCAGCTTCACCTACACCCCGGCCGCGAACTACAACGGCCCAGACAGCTTCCAGTATCAGGTGCAGGACAACGGCGGCACGGCCAACGGCGGTGTCGACACGGGCAACACCGTGACGGTGAATCTCACCGTCACCGCGGTCAACGACGCTCCGGTCAATTCACTGCCAGCCACCGCCCAATTCACGAACGAAGACACTGCGATACTTTTCAGCAGTGGATTGGGCAACGCCATCTCGATCACGGACGTCGACGCCGGATTCAGTCTGATACGTGTCGCTCTGACAGCGACCAACGGCACGCTTTCGCTGGGTGCAACCTCCGGGTTGTCTTTCTCGGCGGGTGACGGCACGGCAGATTCCACCATCATCGTCACCGGCAGCAGTGCGGCGATCAACGCGGCGCTTGATGGAACCTCGTTCACCCCGACGGCGAATTTCAACGGGACGGCCACGTTGACGATCACCACGAACGATCAGGGAAACATGGGTTCCGGTGGTCCCCTCTCCGACACCGACACGCTAAACATCAATGTGATTGCCGTGAATGACGCACCGGTGAATTCCTTGCCAGGAACGCAGTCAACGAACGATGAGGTTCCGGTGACGTTTTCGTCGGCTCGGGGGAACGCGATCACGCTGAACGACTTGGATGCCGGGAACTCAACGGTGCGATTGACGCTGTTCCCCATCAGCGGTTCGGTCCAGTTGCCGACGCAAAATGGGCTGACGCTCGTGCAGGGGGATGGTTCGGCGGGGATTGGCTACACATTCGATGGATCGCTCGCCAACCTCAACGCGGCCCTCAATGGATTGCAATTCCACCCCACGACCGATTTTCACGGAACGTCGACGTTACAAGTCACGATGAATGACTTGGGGAACGGCGGCTCGGGCGGACCGTTGTCGGACACCGGCACGATCAACGTCTTGGTCAGCGATGTCAACGACGCCCCGGTCAACGGCGTCCCTGGCACGCAGACGGTATCCGGTGGCGGATCAGTGATTTTCAACACCGCCAACGGCAACCTCGTGTCGATCACCGATGTGGACGCCCGTGGCGGATCGCTGCGCGTTGTGCTGACTTCCACAAATGGGTCGTTGTCGCTCGGCTCGACGAGCGGTCTCTCATTTTTTGCCGGCGACGGCACGCGGAACACAGCCATGTCGTTCCTTGGCACGCTGGTCAACCTCAACAATGCCCTGAACAACCTGGCATTCTTCCCGAACGCCGGCTTCAGTGGCTTGGCCAGCTTCACCATCACCACCGATGACCAGGGGAATGGCGGCACCGGTGGGGCGTTGTCGGATACCGACACGGTGTTCCTGACAGTCACCGAGAATTCGGCTCCGGTATTGGACAATTCCGGGGCACCGTACCTGATCGCCCCGGCGGGGAGTCGGGTGGCGACCGAAATGCAGAACGGGATTCTGATCACGGACCTGTTGGTCCGCGGTGCTGACGGGAATCCGATCACCGATCCCGACGCCGGAGCGGTCGAGGGGATCGCTCTGACAGGCATCAACAAAATTGACGGGGCGTTCGGTACGTGGGAATACACGCTGGTGGCCAACCCACAGGTCTCCGACTGGATCAACGTGGAATCGGCCGGGAGCATCTCGAACACCAGTGCGCTCCTGCTCCCGGCGGATGCCACCACTCGCCTGCGATTCGTGACCACACTACTGCCGCGCCATAACTCACAGAAGAGCGACGGCTCTCCCGCCACTCCGGCGCAAGGCTTTCTCCCGCTGGAAACGAAGCTCGACACGGGAATCACATTCCGAGCCTGGGATCGCACCACGGGGGCGGCCGGTGGTCGAGCCAACACCGCCACCAACGGTGGCACGACCGCGTTCAGCACGGCCATCGAAACGGCTGGCACCTACTTCGAGACGCGGTTGTTCCGATCGTTCAACACGGCCGCGCAATTGAACACGTACACGCTGGAGCAGGAATTCAATGCGCTCGTCAACGTCTTCGGCTACCAGGACCGCTCCACATCGGACTATTCCGGCTTCACGATTCTGATGAGTCCCATCCCCGGCAAGACGACGGCCCCGCTGTACCGGATGTACTTCGGCATCGCGTTCGATTCTCCCTCCGCCGGAATTCAGACGGACATGGGTTATCGCTATCTGACGACGGGATTGTCGGAAGTCAACATCCTCGAAAGCCTCGGCCCGGCCGCCCATCGTGCCGCGCGCGACGGGTTTTACTATCGGGAATTGGGTGTCAATGGCGGGACGGGGATCACAGGTTACATCTATGCCACAGCGCAACCGGGCACGACGGAGATGTTCCAGATTTATCGAACCGATTTGTCCCGCAAGGACACCCGCACGGGGCCCTCCGGCTCACCAGCGACGGGCTTCGTCCTGCAAGAACAGGGAGACCACGCCTACACGACGAAGCCGACGATTGAAATGACGAAGACGGGGACGTGGCGTCAGGAATCGTCGCGTGGTTTCGTACGCGAACTGTCCCCGAATGCCGGCGGCGCTACGGCCCCAGCGCGGAGTGCGTCCGCAGAGTCCGCACTGGCGCAGACCTCATCACCGGCAACTCCTTCGACTGATGGCTTGCCGATCATCCGCCTAAACAGCTCGCAGGATCGACTGGCAACACAGTTCGCCACACCAGAGGTGCCGTTCAACCGTACCAACCATCTGATGAACCCGGCCGGTTCCGTTCTGGCAGGGTGGGGCTTAACCAGAAGTTCTCGATCCTGGCGCGACTCGCCCGTCGCTCAGTCCTCGAATGCCGGGCCAATTCGCGTTCTGTCGCAAATCGGCCCCGACCTCGCGCCAGCCACTGATACGGTCTTTGCTCGATGGCAAGAATTAGTCGATTCGTTGCCGTAGTGCGCGGTGCGGGACCTCCATTCCGGCCAGATGTTCCACATTGGTGATGGACATCGTGAGGTGCCCCCAGTTTCTGTACCAGGTGTTACGAGAGTTTAGGTTTGGGTTGGGGGCATGGAACAATCGCGACGTGTGTGGGCACCTCACTTCGACGTGATCGCCGAAGTGTTTTTCGCCTCATCCAGTCGGTTGTCTGAATCTGAAAAACTGACAGCCTGCCCGCGTGACGAGCCGAAGGGCGATTCGACACCGCATCGCAACTCGGTTCGTCATGCGGAGCGTGGCGGCTTCGTTGGGGAGTTGTCGTGAGATCAATCGTTGTCTTGGTTCCCTCGTTCGCTTCTGCAACAATGCAGCGAAAATCTGCCGACTCGATACCCCGAATTGGAACCCGTTGAATGACCACCACGCGATCTGCCAACTTCATTTTCCTCCACACAGATGACAACGTGGCTGTTGCCGCGAGAACCGTTCCGGCAGGGACGCAGTTCGAAGCATTTGGCGAGAAACTGCTCACGACCGAAAAGATCGACCAGGGACACAAGGTGGCCACGCGGCGCATCGTGCGCGGGGCGCCGGTGAAGAAATTCGGGCAGACGATCGGTTTCGCGAGTTGCGACATCCAGCCCGGTTGCTGGGTCCACACCCACAATGTCGAAATCGGGCCGCTCAGTCTGGACTATGCCTACGCGTCGGATGTGCCGCCGGACCCGACGCCGATTACCGGGCGGATGTTCATGGGCTACCGTCGGCCGGACGGGCGGGCGGCCACGCGAAACTACATCGGGATCATTTCCACCGTGAACTGCTCGGCGCACACGTCGAAATACATCGCGGCGAAGTTCGACCGCGAGTTGCTCGCACAGTTTCCGAACGTGGACGGAGTGCTTCCCGTCATTCACAAGGCAGGCTGCGCGATGGAGTACGGCGGGGAAGATCACCTGCAACTCAACCGCACGCTGGCCGGGTTCGCCAAGCATGCGAACATCGGCGCGTACCTGATCGTCGGCTTGGGATGCGAAACCGGTCAGGCGTCGTTTCTTGCCGAGAGTGAAGGGTTGGTGCAACTCAACTTGCCGGGGCAGCCGCCGCCGAGCCCGAAAACTCCGCTGATTATCAACATGCAGGATGTCGGCGGGATTCGGAAGACGATCGATCGCGGCGTGGCGGCGATTCGCGATCTGCTGCCGGAAGCGAACAAAGTAACACGCGAACCAATTCCCGTGTCCGAACTGATCCTGGGAACGAACTGCGGCGGCAGCGATGGGAACAGCGGCATCACCGCGAACCCCGCGCTCGGTTTCGCCAGTGATCTGCTGGTGGCTCACGGCGGCACGACCGTGCTGGCCGAAACGTCCGAAATCTACGGCGGCGAACACACGCTTACTCGCCGCGCCAAGACACGCGAGATCGGCGAAAAACTGATCGAACGGATCAAGTGGTGGGAACACTACACGAGCATGTTCGGTGTCACGATCAACAACAATCCGTCGGTGGGGAACAAGAAGGGCGGACTGACCACGATCTACGAAAAATCTCTCGGGGCCATCGCGAAGGGAGGGACGACCGCGCTCTGTGAAGTCTATCGCTACGCCGAACCGATCACGAAAAAAGGGTTCGTGATTATGGACACTCCCGGCTTCGATCCGACGTCGGTGACGGGTTTGGTCGCCGGAGGCTGCAACATCGTCGTCTTCACAACCGGCCGCGGTAGCTGCTTTGGGATGAAGCCGGCCCCATCGATCAAAGTCGCCACGAACACGCCGATGTACGAGCGCATGGTGGACGACATGGACATCAACGCCGGCGTGATTCTCGACGGTGTCACGGTCGAAGAAATCGGCCGGCAGATGTTCGAGAAGATCATCGCCGTGGCCAGCGGCGAGAAAACGAAGAGCGAAGCCCAAGACGTCGGCGACGAAGAATTCGCCCCGTGGCCGATCGGTCCGGTGCTGTAGGCTAACGGCATTATTTAGCGCAAAGCTGCGAAGACGCCAAGGGGCCGATCGCCCACATCTCAAGAGATTTTGGCCACGGATGAAACACGGATGGAACACGGATCAAACAAAACCAGACGAACAAAATCGGAGCGGCGACGTTCCGGTCGCTTGGGAAGTGTTCCCAAATCCGTGTTTGATCTGTGTTTCATCCGTGGCTAGAAATCACTTCGCGTCACGCCTCGTTATCTGTCGGCGACAGCGAATGCAGGTCATCCGTGGATGGCCGCCGCCACGATGATCGCAATTCCGAGGATCACCGCCGCGATGATGATCGCCAGCGCGACGTTCTGGTCCTCCTCGATCTCTTTTCGCACCGAAAACGGCGATGCCTTGAGGATCACCACGAACGCGATGGCAAAGGCCAGCACGCCGATCACGGAGAACACGATGGAATTCATCAGCAATTCAATCAGTTTGGTCATGGAATCACTTGCCTCCGTGATAGCCTGAGTGCCAAAAATGGAATGTGCGGTAGCCGCCTGGCGAACTGCGCACGCTCGCCGGAATCGTGTCCCGACCGGGACTTTCAAATTGCCAGCCGAAAAGCGCCGATCCGGCGTAAGCCGCCAGCAGCAACGAGCCGATTCCGCGGTAGATCGTGTTCAACATGCGTGGAATCTCCTGTCATGAACTCCCCCTCGCCCCCTCCGGGGGAGAGGGGAGTAATCGTCATTCATCATCATCATCTCCACCGCTGGCCTGCGGGAACGGATTGTATTCGCTCTCGCTCCAGCGGCGAGATTCGAAACTGAAATGCCAGACGCAAATCAACGCGGGGACGACTGACAGTAACGCGAGCGTCAACACAAAATATCCGACGCGGGGTACTCCCTGGCGGATCACGACCGTCACGGTCGGTGACATCGATGCGGCACCGACTGTCGGCAGGCCGGAACCCGTCCATGCCTCCCAACTGAATTCCAGACGCAGCGCGTAGGCTCCCGCCGGTACGGGAGACACGTACGCTTCCGGCTGGAGATTCCCCTCGCTCCACGGGCCGTCTGAATCAGAACCGGAATACGACTCGGCCAGCGCGGAAAACGGCTGCACCAGCCCGGACGCTTCGTTGAAAAAATCTCCGTCCACGGACAACCAGGAATTGCTCAGGCTGGTCCGCAGCGAGATCGCGGCATTCTTCCCACCGGCGAGATCGACCGGCTGCGGTTCGAAGATCACACGGCTGCTCTCGCCGGGTTGCAGCGGTGACAGTGCGTACGTTTTGTTGAACACCTCCTTCGGTCGCGACAGAATCACATTCAGGCCGAACAACACGCACGACGCCATCAAAAGTAGCAGCCACGTTTTGTAAACCGACTTGTGCAGGAACGGTTGGTTCATTCCCACGATGCTGGGAGTCGGGAGATCCTGCACGCCGAATCCCTGTTCGACCTGCGACCGCGTGAGATACGTCCCGAGCGACCACTGCACTTCGGCACTGCTGGCCGATTGTTGAATGGCCTCTTTCAATTCCTGGTAAGTCTGATTCTTGGAATGATAGATTTCGCGAGACAGCATGCGCGGCGGGCGGATGTAGTCGCCGAACGACGCCTCCTCGTCCGCTTGCAGTTGCCAGTAGAATTCTCCGCGTACGTAGGTCGTGGTCGCCGTGTTGTTGGCGAACAACTTGAACGTCTCGCCTTGAAAGACCGCTTCACGGTCACCGGTCGTCACGTCACCCGGCGAAACCGGTTCGACGAAATTCCAATGGTTGTCGCCATGAGTCAGCCAGCGAAACCCTCCGGTGGCCGTGCGATCGTACAGCAGGTACTCGTCCCAGAAATAATTGATCCCCTCGACCGTCACTCGTCGGCGCTGGAAGCCGATCACCGTGTATTCGGGACCGTCGGGAAACAGTCGTCCCACGGTGCCCAGCGGGATGATCGGTTTGACTTTCGCTTGCGCCAGAACTTCGAGGTACTTCAAATTTCCCCTGGTGCAATCGAGCAGCGAGTTGCAGTGCGGGCAGACCACGCGGAGCGCTTGATCGGGCGCGTGCAGGTTGAGCGTCCCCGCGCAATTCGGGCAGTTGATTTGCACGCCCGCGACAGCTTTCCCCTCGGCCTCGACGGTCCGCTTCTTGCCCACCAGACCAAGTTGCGCCAACGTGACTTCATTCCCAAGGTACAACGTCGGCGGATCGTCGCTGAAATCGATGGTGCCAAACTCGCCGAGTGAACCCGACAGGTCGGCGTATTTCCGCCGCTCGCCGGGCCGGAACGCGAATGGGATCTCCCCCTGAGCCGACATCGACGTCGCTTCGCCAAACTCCCCGACCGCCAGCGGTGGAACTTTGGATACTGTTTTGATTCGCTCGCCCAGCACGAGGCTGTCGAACGCCGGCAGCGTTTCGCCCTCGGGAACCTCACGCTCGAACGTCAGGTAGAATCGCCCCTGTGCCTCCGCCAGCCAACCCCACTTGCCGTTGGCGAACGCGACGTGCCATTCGTCCCACACGCCACCCATCGCGTGGCGGTACTGGGTGCGACCGACGATCTCGAACGACACGCCGCGAAATTTTGAAGTCAGACCGAGTTCCAGCGGCGAACTGGTTTCGACGAGGTCCGCGACCTTGCCGTAATTTTCGAGCGCCCCGTCTCCGCGCCCGACGAGCGAACGGCAACTCTCGCAGACTGCGACCAGCGACGTTTCGATGCTAAACGTCACCGGCGCGCCGCAAGCCGGACATCTGGACAGGAGCAGACTCACGGCGCGTTTCCAATGGCGGCGGGTGGCGGATCGCAAATCGAGGTGGGCGGCATTCTAATCGGTCGGCTTGCCGTGTCAAAACGGACACGTAAGATGGCACGCAAGCGGCGAGGAATCCCAAATCGGCAATCCCAAATCGGCAATCGCAAATTCCATGATCGTGACCATCGACGGACCCGCTGGAGCCGGAAAGAGCACTGCCGCGAAAAAACTCGCGGCTCGGCTGGGGTTCCAATTCCTCGACACCGGGGCCATGTACCGCGTGGTGACTTGGGCGTGCCTCGAACACCGCGTGGACATGCAGAATCCAGACGCAGTGGCCAACGCCGCCCGGCAGGTGGAAATCCGGTTCGATGGCGACCGCGTGTTTGCCGACGGTCACGAAGTGACTCACGAAATCCGGACCATCGACGTGACTCACGAATCGCGGCACATCGCGGGCAATGTCGAAGTGCGATCACACCTCGTCGAATTGCAGCGGCGGATGGCTCAGGGGCGCGACGTCGTCAGCGAAGGGCGCGACCAGGGAACCGTTGCGTTCCCACACGCCGAGTGCAAATTCTTCATCACCGCCGAACCGCGGGAGCGAGCGATCCGCCGCCAGCGGGAACTCAAAGCCCGCGGCGAAGCTGTCCCGCTGCAAGAACTGCTCGACCAGATTATCCAGCGCGACCGCCGAGACGAAATGCGCGAAGTCGGTGCGCTCAAGCCGGCACCCGATGCGATCACGATCGACACGTCGGTCATTTCCCCGACTGAGACACTGGATCGGCTGGAGCGAATTGTTCGTGAGCGGATGACGGAGAGGTCACGTAGTCCGGACCCCCTGGTCCGGCCGTGAAGACGTCCGGACCAGGGGGTCCGGACCACGGTCAGAAATCAGGGGTCGTTCCGACTGAGGACACACTCTCCCCATCCACCATCCACGTTTCCCCCACCGGTCACTCGCGATCACCGCAGCCTCCCAGTAAACTGTTTCCCACTCGGACTTGGACCTCATCCCCCGCTGCAATCCACACGAGGAGCCTCACCATGTCACGGCGAACGACCACGACTCGACGTCAATTTCTCCAGCAAGCCACGGCGGCCGGCGTGGCCGCGATGGGCTTTCCGACAATCATTCCGTCATCGGCTCTCGGGCTGGACGGAGCCACCGCACCCAGTCAGCGAATCGTGATGGGCTGCATCGGCATGGGAGGCAAGGGTCGCAATAACATGCAGACCTTTTTGAGCCAGAAGGACGTGCAAGTCGTCGCCGTCTGCGATGTGGACAAAAAGCATCTGGGGATGGGCGAGGAACTGGTCAACAAGCAGTACAACAACAAGGACTGCGCGACGTTCCGCGACTTCCGCGAACTCGTCGTGCGGCAGGATCTCGACGCCGTCTCGGTCGCGACGCCCGATCACTGGCACGCGATCACGTCAGTCGCCGCGTTGAATTGCGGCAAGGACGTCTACTGCGAGAAGCCGCTCGCCAACTCCGTCGGCGAGGGGCGAGCCATCTGCGATGCGGCGTACGCCAACTGTCGGATCGTGCAATGCGGCAGCCACGAGCGATCCGGCGACAACGCCCGGTATGCGTGTGAACTCGTCCGCAACGGCCGCATTGGAAACCTGCACACGATTCGCATCAACCTGCCGAACGATGACGCGCACCACAAGCAGGCTCGCGAACTGACCGCAGCTCCCGCCGCGCAGCCCATTCCCGAGAACCTCGACTACGACTTCTGGCTCGGTCACACGGCGGCCGTCCCATACAACGAGAAGCGCGTCCATTTCTGGTGGCGATTCAACCTCGCTTACGGCGGCGGCGAAATGACCGATCGCGGCGCGCACGTGATCGACATCGGACAGCTCGGCGCGGGGATGGACGATACCGGCCCGGTCGAATACGAAGCCACCGGCGTCGCCAACAAGGGGGGCCTGTACAACGTGTTCTGGGACTACAAGTTCGTGAACACGTATGCCAACGGATTGAAAATGATCGGCGAAGCCAAAGGCCCGCGCGGTCTCAAATTCGAAGGAACCGACGGCTGGATTTTCGTCCACATCCACGGCGGCAAGCTGGAAGCCAGCTCGGAATCGTTGCTGACTTCGAAAATCGGCGCGAACGAAATCCAACTGGGACGAAGCCCCGGTCATCACCGCAACTTCCTCGACAGCGTGAAGTCGCGAGTGCCACCCGTGGCGACAGCGGAGATCGGTCACCGCACGGCGTCGATCTGCCACCTGAACAACATCGCCATGACGCTCGGTCGCAAGCTGACGTGGAACCCGTGCTGCGAACAAGTCGTCAACGACTGCGAAGCGAATCGTCTGCTGACCCCGGACATGCGCTGGCCGTGGTCGGTTTGATCTCGTGAATTAGAAACGCAGATTTCGCAGAGGCACGCCGAGCCAGTCCAAAGCTCAGCGAAAATCTGCGTCATCTGCGTTTTCCTTCCCCTCCACTTCACAACACCCGAGAGAAACACCATGCGAACGCGAATCGTTGCGATCCTCTTCGTCTCCTGCTGGTCGTCCCTCGTTGTCGCGGCCGACGTGCCGAAGCCGACGGGGGACACGATCGTCTCTCCCGACGCGAAACTCGAACTGCTGTTCACGCGGTCGTTGCCCATCACCGGCGGATTGACCGAAGGGCCGACGACGGCTCCGGACGGGAGCATTTACTTCTCCGACATTCCGTTCGGCGCGGACAAGGGGAAGATCATGCGTTTCGATCCGAAGACCAAGCAGACGACCGTCTTCTCCGACGACAGCCGCAAGTCAAACGGCTTGAAGTTTGATGCCGATGGTCTGCTGGTTGCCTGTGAGGGAGCTGACGAGGGAGGCCGCAGTGTGGCGCGGTACGACGTGAAGACCAAGACTCGCACCGTGCTGGCCGACAAGTATCAAGGCAAGCGGTTCAACGCTCCAAACGACCTCGCGATCGACTCGAAGGGCCGCATTTACTTCTCCGATCCGAAGTATCTCGGTGCCGAGAAGCGGGAACTCGAACACCGGTCGGTGTATCGCATTGACACGGATGGCAAAGTCACCGAGGTGACGCATGACGTCGAGAAACCGAACGGCGTCGCTTTGAGTCCGGACAACAAGACGCTGTACGTCGGGGACCACAACAACGGCACCGACCGCATCGGCGACCCGGACGCTCCTCCCGCGAAACCGGGCGCGATGAAGATTCACGCCTTTCCGCTCGGCGCGGACGGATTGGTGTCTGGTCCGCGCAAGACCATCGTCGATTTCGGCGACCAGGCGGGCAGCGATGGCATGACGGTCGACGCGCAGGGGCACGTCTATCTGACCTGCCGCAGCTTGAAGCGCCCGGGCGTGATGATCATCGAACCGACGGGCAAAGAAGTGGCGTTCATCGCGACCGGCGTGTCTCAGCCCGGAGCGACGGAACCGGTGGGACTGCCGAGCAACGTCACATTCGGAATCGGCTCCGAAAGCAAGACGCTGTACGTCACGATCGACAAGAGTTTGTACCGCATCAACCTCAAGGTGGAAGGCCATCGCGGCGCCGGGAAGACGAAACCGTGAGGTCGTAGGGTGGGACAAGATCGCGCAGCGAGTGCCGGCCCACCATCAAGGGGCGCTCCCAATGGTGGGCCTGCGCTGGTCCCACCCTACAACGACTGACATTCTGGCGAGCGGGGCGGCGTCAGCCCCCCCCCGGTGGTCGCGTCTCAAG
>JACRIH010000117.1 GCA_016235885.1 Planctomycetales bacterium
CGTCGGCTGCGGACGCTGGCAGCGTCCGCCACGTGCTTCGTTGCGTCGTTTCACACACACCATCTCAAGGTGACTCTCATGCGTTCCGTTTCTCGGCTGCTAATTCTGCTGGCTGGTGTCGCTCTCGTGACGTCGGTCGGCCTCGCTCAACAAACCAAGTCCAAAAACAAGAAAGGTGATGCTTCGCCGCGGCCGGCCTCCGGAATTCCATCCGGTTCGCGTTCCAGCTCTGGCACCGATTCGGTCGTGACTCGCATGCTGGCGTTCGATAAGAACGCGGATGGCAAGCTTTCTCGGGACGAGATCACCGATGAACGTATGCTGCGGTTGTTCGACAACGCCGATGTCAACCAGGACGGTGTTGTCACGAAGGAGGAGTTGACTGCGCTGGCGGCTCAATCGGCAGGTGATGGTGCCGGTGGTTCGCGAGGCGGACCCGGTGGAGGCGGAGGTGGTCCCGGTCGCCCCGGCGATGCCGGCGGACGTGGACCTGGTGATCAAGGTGGTGGTCCCGGAGGTGGCGGACCGGGTGGCCAAGGCGGTCGCGGTCCCGGTGGTCCCGGCGGATTTGGCGGTCCTCCGCCGCAGCCTGGGCAAATCATGCCGGCTCGCCTTCAAGAAGAATTGAGACTGACTGCCAATCAAAAAAAGCAATTGGACCAACTTCAAAAGGAGATCGATGGACGCCTCGCGAAAATCCTGACGGCTGAGCAACAGCAGCAACTCAGAGAAATGCGCGAGCGTGGTCCCGGCGGACCGGGCGGCGGCGGACCCGGTGGCGATGGAGCGGGTGGACCCGGAGGTGGTGGAGCAGGTGGCGGACAGCCGAATAATCAAGGACGACCGCCACGGCCGGACCGATAGGTTTGAAGCGTTCGCTGTTCGAGACTTCGGAAGTCTGTCGGGATTACTTTCTGCGCAGCTTCCACACGTCCGGCTCCATGTTGTTGCCGGCGACCATCCACAACGCTCCGCCATGCACGAAGACGCTCGCGGCATGGCGGGGTTTCCACGGGGTGTTCGCGACTTCGTGCCAGTGCGTTCCATCGGCCGAATACCACACGTCGTTGCGATTCCCCTTCGCGTAGCCCTCCATCACCCACAAGCGGTCATCCCACACGGCCACGTCGTGGTACTGACGCGGCAGCCACGGCGCCGCTGCGACGTGTTGTTCCCACGCGATCCCGTCGGCCGAACTCCAGACATCGTTGCGGTACTCGCGAGTCGGGATCTTCGGCGTGTCGTAGGTTCCGCCGCCGAGAATCCAGATCCGGCCCTTGTGAACCGCGCTCCCGCCGATCATGCCGCGCTGCGGCCAGAACGGTTCCTTCGGCTTGACCTGCTCCCACGTGACACCATCCTGAGTTGTCCAGACGTCTCGATAAAACGCTTCGTCCGATTTCGCAAACGCCGGCATCGTCTGGCCGCCGATCACCCAGATCTTGTCGGCATGGACGACCGTGTAGTGCAACGCACGCGGTCCCCACGGCACCGGCTTGTCGCGATTGACGAGGTTCCATTTCTTGCCGTCCTCCGAATTCCACACGTCGTTTTGGTAACTCCCCTGATTGACATCGCCGCCGATGATCCACATCTTGTCGCGATACACCGCGTATCCTGCCGTGTGACGCCCCTCCCAATCGGACGTCGGATCAAACGAGCGATCCTTGAACGTATTCGGTTTTTCAAGTTTCCATTCGGCTCCGTCGCGAGAACTCCAGACTTCGTTGTTGCAGATGCGTGGGAAAAACTGGCGCTGAGCCGCCGCCGGATTCCACCCGCCGAGCAGCCACATCTGGCCTCGAAACGACAGCGCTCCCGCACCGTCTCGGGGCGCGAATGCGGCGGTCGTCGTCACCTTGATCCATTCGTAGGCGACCGGCTTGGCCGGATCTTCATCGCCCTTCGCGACGACCGAAACCAACATCCCAGCCAACAGCAGCGACGTCCGCAGGATCGTGTTCATCGAATTACCCTTCCGTTTTTGTTGACGTGGCCGCCTGTTGAAGTTTTCCGTGGCATAGGCTTCCAGCCTGTGACTCTGTTCCGAAAACGACAGGCTGAAAGCCTATCCCACGCATTTTCAACAGTCTGTCATCCAACACGGTCCAATGCTGCCTTGGTTTTGAGCACGCGGTAGCAATCCGGAAGATCGAAGCGTGTCAGAACCGCCGGGACAAACGACGACAGCGGCCACTTGTAATCTTCCGACTCGGCGATGCTGGCGTACGAATCCAACGAGTCCTTCAACGTGACCTGAGCGATGCGCTCGCCAAGCACGGCGGCAAACGTGGCGGGGATGGTTCCCCAACCTGACGCCGCGAGATGAATCTGTTTGTGTCCGAATGAGGCCAGCCAGTCGAGCACGCGCAGCAGGTCGTGTGTTTTCTGGCCGACATACGGCCGGTCGAGCATCAGCGAATGGATCGCGTAGAAATAATCGTTGCCGTACGGCTTCGTGAATTGATCGGGACCGCCGCAGGTGTCGGGACACGATTCGCCGATGCCGCGGACGTCGCAGGCGAAGAACGCGGCATTCGGTTCTGATTCGATCAGCTTCCGCACGAACGGTTCGTCGCGCAGTTCGGCATCAGCAGAGTGATGCGACACGTACAGCACCGCCCGTTCCGGCCCCTGCGGCGGTCGCGAATCGAGCCGCTGAGCACTGAGCCGCGTCACCAGAGCGAAAATGCCGCGCTCGGTTTCGACCGCGTAGCTCGTGGCTTGCGGCAACGGGTAGCCACGCGGTCGCGTGGATCGCAGGATGCGGAATTCGGGTGGATCGTCGGATCGCACGGGTAGCCGCAAGACATCGTCGAGCGTGTCGCGGAGCTGCGCCGGTGAGAGAGTCTTTCGCGACGAAGATAGTTCCCGTGATGTCGCCCGCGTAAACTCGAACACGGTCTGCGAGTTCAATTCGGCAACCTGTCCGCGCGGCGTGCAAAGCAAGGTCTCGTCCTTCTCGATCGTGAGCTGCGGTTCCATCGCCGCGCTTGAAATGCCGGTCGCGCGGTTGAACCAGCGGTACATCGCCTCGCGGTTTTCCTGCGAGTACCCGTGTTCGGTCGGACCGATGTGCAGCCCGATGTTGTCGGGCGCACCGAGCAACGTGTACAGCCGTTTCAGACGACCATGCGCGTCGATCGAACCGCGCACATCAAAATAGTCCCGTTCCTTGGCGAGGATGATGATCGGCTTGGGAGCCATCGCGGCGAGAAAGTCTTCGTGGTCGAGTCCTTCGGCGAGGGCGAACGGCGGGCATTGTTCGGTGTCGGCCGGCAATTCGTTTTCCATGTTGCGGCGGAACGACGTGACAAAGCACGCCGGAGCCGCCATCGTCCAGCGGCGCTCCACGCCGCACAGCCAGGTCGTCATCGTCCCGCCACCCGAATTGCCCGTGATGCCCACGTGCTTCGGATCGACTTCCTCGCGGCTGAGCAGATAGTCGAGCGCTCGCACTCCGTCCCACGCTCGCCACGCGCCAAAGAATTCCCCCACGAGAAACTGCTGGTTGCCCGCGTGCAGGTGCTCGGAAACTCCCACACCGCGCCGCGGTTTGAACTGCTCGTCTACATATTGCAACCGCTCCCCCTGCCCGATGGGATCGAAAATCAGCACGACGTAACCCTGCCGAGCCAGCCCCTGCGCGAACGATTGATACGCCTCGGCCGCCTTGCCATTGACCGAGTGCCCGCACGAACCGACGACGCCCGGCATCGGCAGCTTGCGTCCCTTCGGCACGTACAAATTCGCCGTGACCAGAAATCCGGGACGGCTCTCGAAAATCACCTTCTCGATCCGGTACGCATCCCGTTCGACAACGCCGGTGATTCGCGGGTTGAGCGGAGTCCGTTCTGGTTCCGGCCCGAAGCAGCGACGGATCTTCTGCTGCACGAGCTTCACGTAAGCCTCGGCATCCACCTTGGTTTTCAAGGCGGCTTTCGCGGCGATCCCCTTCGCCTGCGCAGCGCGAACCTGTTCGACGAAATCTTCGTGAACCATCCGCGAGAACCGGTTGAGCGGAGCGAGCGTTGGTTTAGCGGGCGAATCGTCGGACATCGCCGAGCGAGGCACCAGCAGCCCAGTTCCTGATCCGGACACAAGGCCGGACAGTCCAGCCAAACCCAAGCCCAAGACTTCGCGCCGGTTGAGTTCTGATTGTCGGGGATGAAATTGTCGAGTCATGGCGAATTGACGTAGAG
>JACRIH010000118.1 GCA_016235885.1 Planctomycetales bacterium
CCCCTCAAAAAGCCCCCCGACCCCCTGACTCTGACTGTTGGTTCATCTGCTCCGACTGCCATTCACTGGCTTCGGCAATCCCTTCCACCGCGGCGGCAATTCGGGCGACCAATTCTTCGGCCTTGGATGCGGGTGCTCCGGTGAACTTGGCCAGATGAATCATCGTGACGAGTTCCCGCACGCAGGCCAGCGTGGACATGAGGTCGTCGTATGCCTGCCGTCGCACCTCACGAAGTCGCAGGATGTTTTGTTGTCTCGCCGATTCGCTGTGCTGGAGCCGCTCGTTCGATAACTCCGGACGCGCAGACTCCGCCGCGTGAGTGAACTCCGGCTGCGCGAGTACACGATCCAGGTCGTGGATGCGTGCCGACTGCGCGGCCCAGGCGCGCTTCAACTCGTCAATCTGACCCTGCTCGCGAGCCAACACACCTTCCGCCCAGCCGTCCAGACTGGCCAGAGCCGCATCCAGTTCCGATTCCACTTGGTGGAGCATCCGTGTCACTTCGTCTTGCGGCTTGGTCGTGGTTGACGCGGAAATCGTGGACGGACGGTGCGTGCTCAACAGGATCGGCAGGTACAGCGGCCAAAACAGAAGTGCCGTCGCCGTCCGAAAGGCTCGTTCTCCGAATCGTCGTCGGTCGTCAGCCGCGAACATCGCGACTGCCACGCCGCCACCGATCAGGGCGTAGAAGATTAGTGTTTCTGTGAAACGCATCACGGCACCTCGTTCGTCATTCATCAGGTCGTCACTTGCTGCTTTAGCGACTGCAACTGCGATTCGACATCGGCGGCTTGCGAATCGTCTTCGTCGGCGAACTCATCTTCCCAACACACGCCCGCCAATTCTGACTTGGCCTCCGCTTCCGCTTCCGCTCGTTCGACCTGTTCGCAGAGGCGGTTGAAACGGTTCAGCGGTTGGGATCGGTCGGAGAAACAAGCAGAACCGGCTCCGAGTGATTGACGGGCCAGCGCGGCCTGTCGGCGGGCGGAGAGCGTTGCAAACTTTCGTCGAGCTTCCGCCAGCTTGACGTGCATGGCGTCAATTTGGCGGCGCAAGGTCGCGCTGTGGGTTTCGGTTTCGGTCAGCTCTTCTCGCAACGCGGCGAGGAGTTGTTCCTGCTCCTGCCGGCGCCGCAATGCTCGCCGAGCGCCGTCGTCGTCCTTTGCTGCGATCCGCTGGATGGCTCGCTGTTGCCACGTCTCGGATTCGCGGGTGTGCTGAGCGACGCGTTTGGTGAGCAGCTTTTCGCTGGCGATCACCCGGGCCGCTCCGTCCAGTGTTTGAGTCAGGGCGGATTCCATTTCGCGAATCGCCTGCTTCAACATCGTTTCCGGATCGTCAAAGCGATCGACCAGTTCATTCAGGTTGGCGGAGAGAATGTCTCCGATGCGAGCGAAGAGACTCATGTTGGTGCCTTTCTGGTTTGAGTTGTTAGAGAACGGTAGGGTGGGACCAGCGCAGCGCAGGCCCACCATTCGAAGGCGGTGGGCCTGCGCTGCGCTGGTCCCACCCTACGTTTGGTCTCGAAATCAAACGCGAGTCATGTACTCCCACAACGTGTAGATCATCACCGGTGTGACGGCGGTCCAGCAGACTGTCCACGAGAGCAGCAGTCGGCGCAGGAAACATTCGCGACGGCAACGACGGTCGGGCGACAGCGTGTCGGCCAGTCCCATCAGGCCGGTGTACAACGACACGACGCCCCACAGTCCGGCCACGAACGGCAGGATCAATCCCAACCACAGCAATCCGTGGACGAGGAACGTCGGAAACTGAAAGACCGCCATCCCCAAGCTGACGGCCACGTAGATCGGCAAGATTCCGACCAGCGCCACCGCCTTGGCTGTTTGAGCCTTGATCGCCTGGACGACGACATCCAGCATCGTCATCCGCACGCCCGCCAGCAGGCCGTAGAAATAGAGGCTCGGCAGACAGATTCCGATGGCGGCGATCAAGCCGATGTCGTAGGCCAAAATCATTTTTAACGCCGCACCACTCAGCCACACCGAACTGGCGGGCGTCGGGATGAATTCGATGAGCACTCGTGCATCGCCTTTGAGGTAGGTTTCGACCGCATGCAATTGCGGCCAGACTCCGGCGGAGGCGAGTACGATCGACAGCACGATCCCGAACAGCGTCGTGGCCGCCAGTTCAATGGCCATGAACCGGGGAACCAATTCTCCCTGCAAGGCGGTGTCCCGAATCAAGCGGTTCAATCGCGCCGGGTACTTCAACACCAACTCGACGATCCCCACGACGGTGATCGGTTCGTCCGGCAGAAAGATATCGGGTTCGGGCACGTGGGGCGGTTCGGGAGATGGAAGGACGTCCATTTCGTCGCGGAGACCATGTCCTTTCGCGATGTAATTCGTTCCAGAAATGCGATGCAGTGCGGTGGCGTAATCGACGGCGTTCATGAAAGGCTCCTGGAAAGTTCTGGATAGATTCGATCGCCACCCCGCTTGCCGGGGTGGTTCAACGGCTTTTGCACTACGTGGTGTCCCCGACGACGGCGAGTAGGGCAGAAGCCGTCGAGCCACTGGGGCAAGCCCAGTGGCGATTCAGTTGACTGACCAATCGGGCGCTCCACCGCCCCTCACCCCCGACCCCTCTCCCCAAAAGGGGAGAGGGGAGAAATTCTTTCTCAGGCGAAACGGAACAGGTCGAAGAACGCGAACAGTTCCAATCCGATGACTCCGACCAGACCGAGCCACCAAATGGGGGTCCGGCCGCGAGCGGGTTCCAGACGCTGCATCACCCGACCAAAGACGTCGGACATCGCGACGCCGACACCGGCGAACACGACCATGTTCACCAGCCAAACAAAACCGGAGTGTGGGATCGCCGTAGTGAAGAACCAGTTGATCGGGATCGAGGCGACCATCGCCAACCCGCCCCAACTGGTCGTCACCATCGCCGCGAGAAAAGTGCTGCTCACGGAGAGTCGCGAACCGGACAAACTGTTGAGGATGTACAGCGCCGGCAACGGAATTCCCCACGCCAGCCCGGCCGCCAGCGTGCAGGCGACGGCGTCGTACAGAATCCGCGACTGACCGCCGAGGATTCCCATCGTCATCCCGTACGTCGTCGTTCCCAGAATGGCCGTCGTCACCAGCGACACCCACACCCACCAGGCATAGTTTGCTTCACCCGCATTCCAGCGGCGGGCGAATTCCTCCGGTTCCCGCAATGCCAGCCCGACATGTGCGATGCCGGCCCGCAGTCTCTCGCGTAGCATGGTCGATCTCCTTCGTTCGGTTTCGGATGACATTGGCGTCACATCACCGACCGCAGGAATTCGAAGCGATTAACAACCTGGTGCAAAACACGTGGAGCACGATTTCATCGTGCTCCTTTCCGGGTGAATTCGGGGACGTTGAAA
>JACRIH010000113.1 GCA_016235885.1 Planctomycetales bacterium
CACTTGATCGCACGATGTTTTGTCGCATCGCGGCCGACCTGAAAAGACTCCCGACCCCCGTCCATCAACTCCATCACCCTCTCGTAGAATCCTCGCACGCCGTGCATCCCGGACGTCGGGCTGCGTCGGAATGTTGGCGAGATTCGCTTCGACAGGAATGTTGGTCGCGACCCATCTCGGGTCCGGCAATTTCTGCGCAAACGGGTGCATTGGTCGTTTGACTACGGCCGATTTTGAATTTCGGACTGCCAGCCCGCAATCCAGCGAGCGCTGGCCCGTCACGGCGAGAAGCCCGGCGGCCGGTCCGAAACCGTTTGTATTCACGAGGCGTGTCCGCACAACGTCCGTCCGGGATGTTGCCGAGATCGTCGTCACCGACTCGGCAGCGACCGATTCCCATCGGAATCCCACGGACATTCGTGGCACACGTTCACACCAAGGGAAGAGACCCCGTTATGACAATTCGCCTGCGTCGTACGATTTGCGTGTTCACCAGCGCCGTCATGCTGGTGGGATTGAATGGATGCCGTCACAAAAACTGTCGGTCTCAGTCGTGCCAGATCGGCTCGCAATACGAGACCTACGAATCGACTCCTCATCATCCGGCGACGACCTACGAGTATTACGGCCCCGGCCCGATTCTGCCGGCACCAGGCTCCGGCCTTTCCGAGTCCGAGCTGCCGCCACCGGTTCCGGAGTCGGAGTTGGCTCCCCGGCCGAACACCGGATTGATTCAGCCCAACATCACCGCGCCGATTGTGCCACCGGCGCCAATGCCTGCTGTCATTCCCGTGGAACCAACGACGCCGAAAGCCGTCGAACCGGCGGACGAAGACAGCCCGTTCAAGGGCGCCATGCGGTCGACTCGCGAAAAGGTTTCGCGGATGTTCCGCACTCCGCACACTTCCTCGACTCGAACTCCAGCCCATCGTTCCAGCCCGACGACCAACAACGTTCGGCCGTTCAGTTCGTTCCCACGGCAAGCCGCAGTCCCCGCCGCGCGAACGTCGCCGCAGCCGACGGTATCACTCACCACTCCGCAACCGGTCCCCAACACAGCCGCCACGGTGCCCGTGACGCGACACGCTGCTCAGACATCGTTTTCGAAACGGGAACTCGTGACGGATGATTTTGTTTCGCCGTTCGCCAATGGCGGCGAAACAGCCGCCGATTCCGAATCGCTGGACCTCACTGATCCCAACGGCCGCGACACCGATTCGATTGAGATTCCCGAATGGTCCTCCGTGACCGCACGTCACCCGGTGACCGCTCTCCCCCAACAGGCGGCTCGTGAGGCAACATCAATGCGACCGATTCCCGTCGGTTCGTGGGTGCGGATTACGCCGCGAGTGGATGTTTCGGACGATGCGGACACATCGGAATTCAACGAAACGGACCGAAACATTCCCGAGCCGAAGCGACTCGATTCTTCCGGTCCCACGCTCGCGCCGTCGCTCAGCAATTAGTTCCCCATCGAAAAACGTCCGAGGAAGCCACGGGTCGCTCGACTGCCCGTGGCTTTTTTCGTTTTGGATCGCACTACGGTGGGTCGTAGCCACCCGGGCGAAACGGGTGACACCGGCAGATGCGGCACACGCCCCGCCAGCTTCCGACAACCGCACCGTATTTCTCCACGGCTTGGATGAAATAGTGACTGCACGTCGGATGAAACCGGCACTGCCGTCCGACGATCGGACTCAGCGTGAACTGGTAGCAACGAACGAGGCCGATCAGCAGCCGGGCGGGAAGACGGCGGATGGCAGGGAGCAGCGACATGCGATGTGGGGAGCGTGAATGGTGGGTCGTGGATGGTGAGGTGTGAATTGGACCGGTTCTCCGTCATTCACAATCCACGACCTACGATTCCCGATCAGACTTCTTTCGAGCCAGTTTCTTCGACAATTGGCTGGCTGCGGTGACGAGCGATGTTTGTAGGTCGGCCACCGTGGCCGTGCAAGATTGTTGCGGGATCAGGACCAGATCGAGGCCCGGCGGCAAGTTGTGTTGGACGTGGCGGAAGGCTTCGCGGATGATCCGCTTCCACCGGGCACGACGCACGGCATTCCCGTGCTTTCGCGAGACGCTCAGGCCGATCCGGGTGAGACCCAGCGAATTCGAAGCCGCGAACACACTCAACAGGCGGTCGCGCCAGACACAGCGCTGATCGTAGACGCGTTTGAACTCGGCGGGCCGGCACAGGTGCTGCGACTTTCGGAAGCGCAGCCGCGTCACCCGCCGTTCGGGTTCGTGGGCGGCATTTCCGGCGGGTTGTCGTCCGGCTTCTGAGTCGCCGGTTTCAGGAACCACAATTCGTCTCCCTTGTGAATCGCGGGAAGCGGCTTTCGCAGTCGCCGTCGCAATCGAATTCCCCACAATAAAAACATCATCATCACAAATACCGCCAGCAGCACGAGCACGAGCAAGATCGCGAACCCCCGCCGCAGTTCCTCCCGAATCTGCGCCTTGTGCTCCCGCTCAGCGACCGCTTGCTCCGCTGTCTCTGCCGGATCGGCGGACGCACCCGATTCAGTTGTGACGAGTGGTGATGCCGTGGTATCTGCCGACCGGGTTTTCGCCGCAGAGGCCGGCTCGTCCGCGCGACACACTGCCGAGTCACGTTCGGACAGATCCGTCCCCGTCAGACACAGAACAACGATGGCAGCCCACCGAACCGGGAATTGTTGCGCGACGTTGCCTCTCATCGGAACGATCACTTTCCGGCCCGTCGTGTCCACGAATCAAGCGACATTTTCCACTCTCCACTCTCCATTACCACAACCCCTCCCGCGGCGACACCGGTTCCAGCCGGTCCAGTTCTTCAATCAGTTCCTTCGCACGCGGACTGATTTTTTTCGGGACGACGATCTTCACGACAACCAGTTGATCGCCGCGCTCTTTCGTTTGGCGATCGAGGCCTCCCTTTCCACGCAGGCGCAGCTTCGTGCCGCTGGAAGCGCCGGCGGGAATGGTCATCGTGACCGGCCCTTCGCCAAGCGTGGGGACTTCGATCTTGGTGCCGAGCGTCGCTTCCGCAATTGTCAGTGGAACGTCGATCAGCAGGTTGTTGCCGTCGCGGCGGAAGAAGGCGTGAGCTTGAACACGAAGCGTGACGTGCAAATCACCCGGCGGTCCGCCACGTTGACCTGGCTGTCCCTGCCCGGCCAGACGAATCACGCTGCCGTTGTCCACTCCGCCAGGAATCTTGACCGTCAATTGCTCGGTCTTGCCCACCTTTGTGAACCGCACCTCGCGTGCTCCGCCGAGCACGGCGATTTCCAGGGGGATTTCGAGTTCCAGTTGCAGATCGGCTCCGGGCTGTGCCCGCCCGCGCCCCCCTGTCTGCGGACCACCTCGCCCCCCGTTACCCGCACCGAACAGGCTGCCAAAATCGAATTGCCCGCCGAACAGATTGCCGAGATCACCGAGATCAATCGGACCGCTTCCCGGTCCCCATTGAAACGTCTGACCACCACCGGGCGGTCGTGCTCCGCCACGAGGCAGGTGGCCGAATTGATCGAACTGTTTCCGCTTCTCCTCATCGCCAAGAACTTCGTACGCCTCCTGCAGCTCTTTGAATTTCTTCTCGGCGTCCTTGTCACCGGGCTGCACGTCGGGGTGGTATTTTCGGGCGAGCTTCTTGTACGCCTTGCGGATTTCGTCTGCGGTCGCGCTGCGAGGGAGACCGAGCGTGTCGTAGAAGTCGGACATGTCTTGGGACGTGGATCGAAGATCGAGGATGGTAGGTGGACGCCAAGTCAGTTGATCGGAACCATTTTCACGGACGACGACGACATTGCAAGCCCCGGTCACAGCGGATGCACGATCCTCCATTGTCAATTCTCGATTCCCAATTCTCCATTCCCATCCACTACCCACACCCCACGCTCCACGCTACATTCCGACCCATGCTCCGCTTCGCCCTGCGAAACCTGTGGACTCGACCGTTGCGCACGCTGCTCTCGTTGTGTGGGCTGACGGTGGCCATTGCCGGAATGGTGGGCTTGTTCTCGGTCGCCGAGGGGCTGGAATCTCTGGTCGCGGACACGTTTGGAAGGATTCCCGGACTGGTGGTGATGCAGGCGGGGGCACCGATCCCGTTGTTCTCGCGGTTGCCGGCGGATTGGAAATCCGATTTGGAACAACTGCCGGGTGTGTACGTCGTCAATCCAGAGGTCTGGGCACGGGCGCAACTGGTCGAAGGAAAACCGAGCATCAGTCCGCCGCGATTGCTGTTCGGAACGCGGATCGACACGGCGCTCAAAATCCGCACCGGCGTCTACAAGCAGGCCATCGTGGCGGGCCGGTTTCTGACGCCAACGGATCGCGGGACTTTCAACGCGGTCATCAGCCAGCCGATCGCCGAACAGTATCACAAGCAACTCGGCGACTCGTTGCGGGTCGACGGCCACCAGTTGAACATCGTGGGGATTTATCACTGCCGGTCGATGCTGCTGGACGTGGCCATCATCATGGACATCGATCAGGTGCGGTCGATGACGCGAATGGGGAACGATTCGGTGTGCGCGTTTTACGTGGAACAGGAGCCGGATGCCGATCGCGAGCGGGTCGTCCACGACATCGAGAACCTGCTTCGCGGCCGATCGCTGGCCGCGGCGAATAGTGCGTCGCTCATGCAGCTCGAGCTGGCGCGGTACGCCGGAGCCGGCAGTCCGGCAGCGACGATGCTGACTTGGTTGAATGGGATCGCGAAAACAACTGGTTCGACACCGGCCAACGAGGGGGCGTCGAATTCGTCCGCTCTCGACACCGACGAACTGCCCGTCGAGATTCGCACGTCGGACGACTGGTCGAAGGAAATCCAGAAGCTGAGCGAGGATCTCGACATTTTCCTGGTGCTGATGACCGGCATCGGCGTGACGATCGCCGTGCTGAGCATCGTCAACACGATGCTCATGAGCGTGACGGAACGCTTCACCGAGTTCGGTGTTTTGAAGGCCAACGGCTGGTCGAACCGCGACGTGTTGCAGCTCATCACGTGGGAAAGCGCGGCGCTCGGTGTCGCCGGCGGACTGTTCGGCGTATCGTTCGGCTGGCTCGCGACGCAGGCCATCAACGCCAACTGGCCCACCCGCGTGCATTTGTATGCCAGCCCACGGTTGCTCCTGTTCAGCATCGTGTTCAGCACCGCACTCGGAATGCTGGGCGGACTGTACCCCGCGATGCGAGCCGCACGGTTGTCGCCGATGGAAGCGATTCGGCGGGGCGGGTGAGAAGATTCGTGGGGTGGGGCCAGCGCAGCGCAGGCCCACCAATGGG
>JACRIH010000126.1 GCA_016235885.1 Planctomycetales bacterium
CCGCATGTTGGGGCCGCCCCCGCCGGGCGGCCACAACATGTCCCGCCACGGAGTGTCGGGACCACATTAAATCAACAAGCCCTGGCGAGTGCGGCTACGTGTCAATCCACGTCTGACGGCCGCTACGAATTCCGCCCTTTGACGATTTCGGTCGGGCTATCGACCGCCGGCTTGCGGCCAAAGCACATCAGCGTGATATCGTCACTCTGGGACCGTCCCGCCGCGAACTTTCTCACGTCCGCGAGGAGTACCTTCCCCATTTCCGTCGGATCGGGGGGATTCTTGACGATCATCTCCCGAAGCCGATCCATGCCGTACAGGTCGTTCTTCGGATTCATCGCCTCGCTGACACCGTCGGTGTAAATGACCACGGTTTCGCCCGGCTTGATCGTGTATTTGACCACATCAAACGGCATCCCCGATGCCACTCCCAGCGGAAGCCCCACGGATTCCTCGGGGAACTCTTCGAGCGATCCATCCGCGTGACGGATGATCGGTGACATGTGTCCCGCGATGGACAGCGACATTTCATGCGTTTGCGTATCGAGAATCACCAGCACGAACGTGACGAACCGTCCTTCGACCGCATTCGCGCACATGTGATTATTGATCCGCTCGACCGCTTCGCCCGCTTCGTTGACGAATTCCATCGTGCTCTGCACCACACTGGACAGACGCGACATGACCAATGACGCGGGCACTCCCTTTCCGGCGACATCGCCAAACGCCAGACACATTTTCTTGCCGGGCAACACCAGGCAGTCGTAGTAATCCCCGCCCACCGCCTGAGCTGAATCGTAGGATGCAAAGAAATCGTAGCCGTCGACCGTCGGTAGGGTCTCCGGCAGCAACGCCCGCTGCACGTTGGCAGCGATCCGCATTTCGTTGTCCTGCTTTTGCTTTTCCATGTACGTGACCGCCAAGCGGGCGTTCTCGTAACACACGGCCGCTTGTCCGGCGACCACCATCAGCAGGTCCAGGTCATCCTTCTTGAATTGCTTGAGCGGGTTTTGCGTGTCGATGTTGATGATGCCGATCGGTTCGCCGTCCAAGCCGAGCAACGGCACACACATCATCGAACGAATGGTGAAATTTGAAATTGACTCGCTGGCCTCGAACCGCGCATCGTTCGCCGCGTCGGCCGACAGAATGCCGGTTTTGTCCTGCAACACCTTGTTGAGAATTGTCCGGCTGAGCTTCACCGAATCGTCGTCCGATTCGCGCCGGTGCTTGATCGCCTTGGGGATCATCTGACCGGTTTCGCTCTTCAGCAGGACGCAACCACGATCCGCCGCCGGAAAGACGCTGAACAGACTGTCGAGAATCTTCGGCAGCAGTGCATCCAGATCGACAGTGCCCGCCAGGTTCCGGCTGATTTCAATGATCGCCCTGAGTTTGACTTCCGGCTGGACGTCGAGCGAATACTTGCCCGAACCCCCTTCGAGCGACGCCATGATCGTCGCCGCGTCCCCCTTGTCTCCGACAACGGTAAGGTCAAACGGCGTCGTTTCTGCTACGGGATTGGAACGCGAGACCGCCGCTGCTGCCGCGGCTTTGGTGGTGATCGCCGTCGTCGAATCTTCGAATCTCAACAGCATCGGACCGACCTTGATTCGGTCATCGTGCTTCAGCGCCACCTTGGACGTGATCCGCTGCCCGTTGATCACTGTTCCATTGCCGCTCCCCAGATCCTCAACGTACCACGTGGAATCCTCACAAATCACGCGGGCGTGTTTGCGAGAAACCATGTTCGAGTCGAGATGAATCTGACAGTCGGTGTGCCTGCCCATCACCATCTCTTCTTGCTTCAGTTCGTAGATGGTTGACTCGCCACCTTTGAGCAGAACCAACGATGCCATGATGTCCGGTACCTTCCGTCGCAGCGATAAGAAATCGGAACAAAAATGAAATTGAATGAGTCTGGCTCTGCAAGCTGGGTTGTGGACGGGGTTCGGCACGTAATCGGACGACCGAGCGGCAGCATGCGAGCCACCGACATCACTCATCCTGTTCACAAACGGACATCGATCACAACCCTAACCAACCGGCAGGCCAAGACTTGGTCGCAGCGATTCTAAAGGAGCATCCCGCTGGCTGCAACTAGCCGCGTCAGACTTACCGGAAGTGAGTCCAATTGAGACAACACGAGAGATCGATCCTGATCGCCACAAGCAGATCGCCTGCGAACAGAAAAGCAGGCGGCTTGTAGAGACAAGAATGCGCTCCACTTCAGCACGAAAAGATCCGCTCGACGTTGCCTCGCAAAACCAGATTGCCAAGCTGGATGGCTCGGTCTTCGCTCCAGCCACGGGCGAGGACGAAGTCGCTGGCCAGCACGTTTGCCAACACGCGGCGATACATCGCGAATTTTGGCAGCGCGAACTCCAGCTTGTACATGTCGCTGTAGTAGCCAATCTGCTTCGTCTGCGGCACCGCCTGCAAGCGGGCGCGAGTGTCGAATTCGATGTACGCCGGGATGTTCGAGTACCACCAATGCCCGTTCGTCACCACGTTGGGAAAGATCCAACTGTAGCTCACGAGCTCCTGATTCGCGGCGTGTGACAACACCGAGATTGGGAAGACGACTTGCGGGAACGCATTGAACAGCCGTCGATACTGAATCAGCGAACAGCGCTGGTCGAACAAATCCTGACCCTGGTACACCCCCGCTTCGTACACGCGGCGGTTCACGCCGATCATCAAGTCGAACGGCAGTTTGAACTCGACGCAAAACTCCGCCAGCGTCCAGAACACAAAGCACGACACGAGTCGGACTTCCTCAGACGAAAGCGGTTGCTGGTTTCGCAGCTTTCGCAGAATCGGATCTGCCGCGGCAGCCACCACCGGTTCCGGTGTGAAGTCCGGCGGCAGCGAGATCGCGCACGCTCTCGCACCGTTCCGCGAGAAATGTTCGAACAGCTTGCCGATCACACCCCGCAACGTCGCCGTGTCCGTGAACTCAACGCCGCTGGCCTTCGCCAGCCGCTGTTGTGTCTCGGGCTTGGCGAGATGAAACACGAGGTCATCCGTCCGCAGGCAGGGAATGTATCGCCGCGTGTCGAAACCGGTCAGCGGATCGTCGAAGTCATTGGTGAGGAACACCGCGTCGAGACCGCTCCGCTCCAGCACCTGCTCTTCCCAATCCGGCAGCGCCATTTTGGTTGCCGCCCGGTCGTACAGCCGTTCCCAATTCTGAGCCGTCACCGTCTCCGAATCGAAGTCGAAGAACACCTGACACATTTCGATCAGCCACGAATACTGGACGGTGTTCTCCAGCTCCGGCAACTTCGTCACCAACCGGGCGACCTTGTCCTTCGGACCCAGCCCCGGTTCCTCAATGGTCTCGCGCGGAAGTCCCGCCGAGTGGGCCAACTCGGTGTAGTAGTGATACCCAAGAATGTCCGCCAGGGTTTTCGACGCCGCGGCGTGCGGGTTGATGTGTGAATGCGGATCGACCAGCCGAATCTTGCCGAGTTCATCCGTCAAACGTTGCGTGAGTGCTTGTGACATGATTTCCATCTTCCCCCCTCTCCCCACCGGGGGAGAGGGGTCGGGGGTGAGGGGGCGGGGGCGGAGCGCCTCGCGGGACTCAAATTTGATCCGAGCGCAGGCTAAACGCTCTCGCCGTTCACTTCCACTCACCGGCGAAGATGGCCCGATATTCGAGATCGCTTCCCGGATCGTGCGCCTGCAACTGGATCGCGCCGGGCTTCGTCCGCCGGCCGGATCGTGGGTTGTCATGATCGGTCCGGTCATCGGTCCAATCGACAAGCTGCACGCCGTTCACCCACGTCGCGATGTGCGGACCGTGAGCGATGATCGTGTACGCAAAGAATTCGCGATCCCGCGATACCAGCCGCCGAGCCAACTGTCGATCGTCGATGGACCCGGTGCTCCAGACAGACGGCCGAGACGGATCGCCATCCTCGGCCTTGTTGTAGACCTGCGCTTCGTATCCATTCAAAAAGTCGCCGGGAATCGACCGGACATACACGCCCCCGTTGCCGTTTCGCACGCGAGTCCGCACCTGGAGTTGCAGAACGACGTCTCCGAATTGTCGCTCCGTGTATTCGAGACAACTCGGACCACCCGTGACTTGGAACGAACCATCGACCACTTTCCATTCAGGCTGCTTCTCCGGCGGCGTTCCCTTGCGGTCGATCCGTCGCCACCCGGCCAGATCGCGGCCGTTGCAGATCGGCTTCAAGTTGAGAGGCCGCACCACCAACGTTCGGAGTCTCGTCCCCTTGCCCAGTTCGATCGGACCGCGACCGGCCGACGACTCGAATGACACAATGCCCGGAGTGACGTCGCGTACCTTTCCACCGATGGTGATCGAGCCAGCGGTCGCGACGTCGACACGCACCGCGACCGGTCCAAATTCCGTCGTCGTCCAGCCTCCGATTAGCAAAGCACCATCAACGCTCGCATTTGACCAGCCGTAAGTCGTCCAACCATCGAACAGGCTCAACCAGCCCGCGTCGGCGTCTGCCGAAGTCAGACCGTGTCCGAATTCCTCGGGGCCATACTCCGGCTTGCCCGCTTTGATCGCCGGAACTGCGATCATATCGAGCGTCAGTCCCCTGCCCTGCTGCCCCACACCCGGTACGACCGCCTTCGACGCGGAGGGCGGGCGCTTGGGATCGTAGTATTGCGGTCGGAGTTCGTTCAGTTTCTGACTGGCCGCGTCGGTCGAAACGTAGTACGTCGCCTTCGCGAGATGCCGGAAATCGGACCCGGTCGCGTCGAGCGCTTTCTTCAGCGACACAAACACGTCGTGAACTTCCTCGGTCGCCGAGTCGGCTTTGGCGGCGACGAAACCCGACGTGTAGATCGACCGCGTCTGGTTGATCCGCGTCACGCGGCAGAACACGGGCGAATCTTTCATCCACGGCGGCGTCAGGAATTCGACCGGCTCGCCCGATTGGTGCCGGCCACCCCACACGACCAGTTCGATCTCGATCGGCAATGTCGAACTCCATTCGACAAAGCTCACCGGCGGCACTGGCTGCGGCGCGAAAAACTTTCGCAGTTCGGCTTGCGCTTCCTCGACCTTGTCCATCGGTGTGAGAAACGCTTTCACTTCGGCAACGTGCGACTTGTTGACGCCAAGCCACGTCAGCGTCTTATCGAGACCCGACATCGTTTTCGCCGTGGCTTCCGCGACCGACGATCCCGGTTCGGCCTGGCCCGCGATGTAGATTCGCGTTCCGGCCGGCATCACGGACGCGGGAAGAAACGCCGCTGTCGTCGTGACGGTTTTCGGCACGTGCAAATTTCGCCCCGGATCGAGCGTCGTCGTCGCGACGGCATCCATCGCGATGAGCGAGTCGGGTCTGGGAAGTCTCCCAACGACAAACGTCACGGCCGGCTTGGCCTCACCCGCGAATCGTTTCGCCAAAACTCGACGCGCCGCGTCAGCCGAGTCCTGTCCCGCCGCGTACACATGCAGCCGGACAATGCGATCCATCCCCGATTCCACGCTTTCCAGAACTGCCGCAAGTGTGTTGAGAGCGCTGTCGCACTGTGCCGCGGTGTCGGTCGCGGCTGCGTTCGCGTTCTGCGGAAACACCTGCGTCGTGTGGACGAGCGGCACATCGCCGACCAGCACGGCGCGGGACGATCCCGTTTGCGGGTCGGGCTGGATGTGGGTCAGTCTCGCATCGCCAGCCATCACTTGCTGACCAATCGCAACGAAACACACGATGCCAATCACGCACAGTCTGTTCATCGAGGCACCTTTCGTCGTTTAACCGCGTGCCCAACGGGCCGCGCGCGGGGCGTTGCCCACGCGGTTAAACGAACCGGTTAGAAAATGCCGAGCTGATCCCGAGCTTCATCGGTCATGCGATCCGGCGACCACGGCGGCGACATTACCAGCTTGATGGTGGCTTCCGTCACGCCCTCGATCTTTTCGAGAGCCATCTTCGCTTGCGAGATGATTTGCGGTCCCGCCGGGCAGGCGGGACTGGTGAGCGTCATTTCGACGTTCACCTTGTCGTCGGCCTGTTCGATGTTGTACACGAGGCCCAGATCCACCACGTTGATGAACAGTTCGGGATCGACGACTGTCTTGAGAGCTTCGAGCAACGCGACTTCATCGGCCATGATCATCTCCAGAGGTTAGCGACTCTTCACGTAGACCTGTCCGTCGCGGACTTGCACTTCAAACGTGGCGATCGGTTCGACCGCGGGCATGCACAACTGGCGACCGGTTCGCACGTCAAACCGTGCTCCATGCCGGGGACATTCTATCGCGGTTCCATTCAACGGCCCATCCGTCAGCGGCTGGCCGTCGTGCGAACAGACATCTTCGACGGCGTAGAAGTCGTCGCCAATCCGGAACAGAAGCGCCGCCCGATCATCGACGACAATCGAGCGGCGACCGCCGGGGGACAAATCCGTTATCGAAGCGACGGGTTGAAATTCAGACATTACATGTGGCTCCAAAACGTAGGTCAGGCTTTCCAGCCTGACACTGCCGCATCAGACATCCCGGAGATTGGGGAAGTCAGGCTGGAAAGCCTGACCTACAGGCCGATGCCCAGTTTGTTCTTGACCGCTTCGCTGAGCGTGTCGCGGACGGCGTCGATGGCGATGCGGTCGTACACACCGTGGAAGAAGCCTTCGACGATCATGTGCATCGCTTCGTACCGGGACAACCCACGGCACATGCAGTAGAAAATCTGTTCGTCATCCACGCGGCCGGCTGTGGCGCCGTGCGTGCAGCGGACGTCATCCGCTTCGATTTCGAGTCCGGGAATCGCGTCGGCTCGGCAGTCGGGGCTGAGGAGCAGGCTGTCATTGCGCTGGTAGCCGTCAGTCTTTTGAGCAACTCGGTCAACACGGATCATGCCCCGCCACACGACGCGGGCCTGATCGCGAAGCACATCCTTGTACAGGAGGTCGCTGTGCGTGTTCTCGGCTTGATGCGTTTGTTGCGTGAAGTATGAGAGCAACTGGCGGTCGGTCGCGAAGATCGCTCCGTTGACTTCCGCGTTGGCTCCGCGCCCCTGCAACTTCACATCCTGATGAATGTGCGCCACGCGGGCACCGATGCCACCCACCGTCCACTGGAGTGAAGCGTCCGCCGCGACCAACCCCGTTTGGTGAGCGAAATGCCACGTGTGCTGATTCCAATTCTGGAGCTGCACGTAACGGAGTTGGGCACCCTTTCCGACGATCAGTTCCACCGCACCGACGTGCAATCCGGCGGCGTCCGGGTTTACGGACGAAGTTTCTTCGAGCAGCGTGGCCGAGGCACCGTCTTCGAGAATCACCAGCGTGTGGCTGAAGTCGGCCGCGTTCGGTTCCGACAGGCCGATCAGACTGTAAAGCGGCTGATCGATTTCCACATTGCGCGGGACGTACAGCACGGTACCGCCAGTGCAGTAGGCCGCGTGCCACGCGGAAAACCGATCAGTCTCCGGCCGCACGGCGCGAGCGAAATGCGGTTCCAAGACTTCGCGATGCGTGACGAGCAACTCGGCGAGGTTCCCGAACAGCACTCCGCGATTCGCCAGCGATTCGTCCAACTTCACGGTTGAACAACTACCGTCGAGATGCGTCACGGCGCCTGCAAAGTTCGCCCGCTCGTGCATGAGCGTGGTGACTTGGGCCGCCGTGCGAACTGTCTTTCCACGCAGGGCAAATTGATTGGGCTTGAACGTTCGCAGATCGACGCGCTTCCATTCTTCCTGGCTCAACGGCAGGTCGAGCTTTTGCAAATACTGCGCGAACGCGAGTTGACGTCGCTCGGCGAGCCACTCCGGTTCGCGGCGAGAATCGGTGAAGGCTCTAAACGTCGCGGAGCCGAAGCCGGCGGGGAGACTGAGGTCGGTCGTGGTAGTCATGGTCTTGGCTGGGGATGTTGGCAGGAAGGTCGTAGGGTGGGACCAGCGGAGCGCAGGCCCACCGTCGATGATGACGAAGATGGTGGGCCTGCGCTCGCTTCGCGAACTGGTCCCACCCTACGACATCAGCCGACTGTGCCTTCCATTTGCAGTTCGATGAGGCGGTTCATTTCGACCGCGTATTCCATCGGCAATTCTTTGACGAGCGGTTCGATAAAGCCGGTAACGATCATCGCGGACGCTTCCGCTTCGGTCAGACCGCGGCTCATCAGGTAGAACAGTTGCTCTTCGCCGATCTTCGAAACACTCGCTTCGTGCTCGATCGCGACGTTGTCTTCATCGACTTCGATGTACGGATACGTGTCGCTGCGGCTGTCGTGGTCGAGCAGCAACGCGTCGCACACGACGTTCGATTTGCAGCCGGTGGCCCCGTTGGCAATTTTCACCAGCCCGCGATAGCTCGCCCGGCCTCCCGACTTCGAAATGCTTTTCGAGACGACTCGGCTGTAGGTGTTCGGTGCGCAATGCACCATCTTGGCTCCGGCATCCTGGTGCTGACCCTTGCCGGCGAACGCGATCGACAGTGTTTCACCTCGGGCACCCGGCTCCATCAGGTAGATGGCGGGGTACTTCATCGTCAGCCGTGAACCCAAGTTGCCGTCCACCCATTCCATCAGCGAATCGCCGTACGCCATCGCTCGTTTCGTCACGAGGTTGTACACGTTGTTCGACCAGTTCTGGATCGTGGTGTACCGGCAGCGTGCTCCGCGCTTGACGATGATTTCGACGACGGCCGAATGCAGGCTCTCGGAACTGTACGTCGGAGCAGTGCAACCTTCGACGTAATGCACAGACGCTCCCTCGTCGACAATGATCAGCGTCCGTTCGAACTGCCCCATGTTCTCGGAATTGATCCGGAAGTAGGCTTGCAGCGGGAAGTCGATCTTCACCCCCTTCGGGATGTAAATGAACGAGCCACCAGACCACGCAGCCGAATTAAGGGCCGCGAACTTGTTGTCGGCGGACGGAATCACCGTGCCGAAATGTTCCCGGAAAAGTTCGGGATGATCTCGCAGCGCGGAATCGGTGTCGGTGAAGATCACGCCCTTGTTCGCGAGGTCTTCCTGCAAGCTGCCGTAGACTACTTCGGATTCGTACTGCGCTTTCACTCCGGCGAGGTATTTCTTCTCGGCCTCTGGGATTCCCAGCCGGTCGTACGTTTTGCGAATGTCTTCGGGAACGTCGTCCCAACTTTTCTCCTGACCCTGCGACGCCTTCACGTAGTAGAAAATGTCCTGGAAGTCGAGGTGGCTGAGGTCGCCACCCCAGTTGGGCATCGGCTTCTTGAAGAAGATGTCGAGCGCGTCGAGCCGAAACTTTCGCATCCAAGCTGGCTCGTTTTTCATCTCGGAGATCTGCCCGATGATTTCTCGATCCAGCCCTTTGCGGCTGTGAAAGACGTAGTTGTCTGTCCGGTCATGGAACCCGAACTGATACTCGCCCACACCAACATCCGCGTCAGTTGTCTTCAGATCCGTTGCCACAGCAGCTACTCCTGTGCCTCGCGGCACGGTGAACTTCGTATCGTGTTGTGAATCTCGCGTCCGTAGTCCGGACCCCCTGGTCCGGACGAGTCAGATTTGCATTCGACTTCGTCCGGACCAGGGGGGCCGGACTACGTCGCTTCGATGCGTCTGCTACTTCTTCCGGTAGCCCCACAATTTGGCGTACCAAATCAGCGGTTCTTTCAACGGTGTTCGGCCGAGCAGGCCCAACGGCGCATAAATCTTCTCGACTGGCCGAACAAACTTCTTACTTTCCGGACTGGCCTGGCTCACGAGAGTCATCACGGGCCCCGCGCTCAACACATACACCAGCAACATCCAACCGAAATAAAACGTGCAGCCAAAAACGGCCAGAGGCAGGTTGCGGTCGGTCAACTTGCTTGGCATGACATCTCTCTCGTGAACAACTGGATTACGCCACCACCGCAGTGGCGGGTTCCGCTTCCTCGGCAGCCTCGGCCGGATGCCGTTCCCGCACACCGACGTATCCCTTGTCGTGCAGCTCGTGAGCCAGCGAAGCATCTCCCTGCTCGACGATCCGCCCAGCCAGCATGACGTGCGTCAACTGCGGTTTGTTGAACTCCAGCAACCGCTCGTGATGCGTGATGATGATGATCGCCATGTCCGGCCCGGCCAGTCGCGACACCGCTTCACTCACGAACCGCACCGCATCGCTGTCCAAGCCGCTGTCGGTCTCGTCGAGGATCGCGAACTTCGGCCGCAGCATGGCCAGTTGCAGAATCTCCATCCGTTTCTTTTCGCCACCGGAAAATCCCTCGTTGAGATATCGCCGGGCGAACTCGTGATCCATGCCTAGCTCATCCATCCGGCTCCGGAGTTCCTTCCGGAAATCCTTCATCGGGATCAAGCCTTCGCCTTCCTTGCGTTCGGGGTTGCGGACGTTCGACACCGCATGCCGCAGGAAGTCGGCGACTTTCACGCCGGGGATCGTCACCGGGTACTGAAATGCCAGGAACAATCCCATCCGAGCACGGGCGTCGGGTTCCAGTTCGGAAATCTCAACGCCGTCGATTGTGATCGACCCTTCGATCAATTCGTATTTGGGGTGACCCATCAGGGCGTACGCAAGCGTGCTTTTGCCCGATCCGTTCGGTCCCATCAGGGCATGAATTTCCCCCTGCCGCACCTCAAGATTGACGCCCTTGAGGATGGGTTTGTCATCGACCGCGACGCACAGGTTTTCGATCTTCAATACGCTATTCATTTCAGATTTCGATTTCAGAGTTCAGGTTGTCGATTTCAAACTTCAATCAACCGTGGCACGGCCGCGTAGCCACTGTGATGCGGCACCGGCAGCACTTCCGACTTGCCGCGACCAATTCGCTTCCCTTTGATCTTGTCCTGGATGCGCATCAACCCTTCGAGCAACGCTTCCGGGCGCGGGGGGCATCCGGGGACATACACGTCCACCGGGACAACCAGATCAACACCCTTGACCACATGGTAGCCCCACTTGAAGTAGGGGCCGCCACCGACCGTGCAGGCTCCCATCGCGATCACGTACTTCGGCTCGGGCATTTGTTCGTAAAGACGTCGCACGCGGCTGGCCATTTTGAACGTGACCGTGCCGGCGACAATCATCAGGTCCGCCTGCCGCGGAGTCGCTCGAAACACACCCGCGCCGAACCGGTCGAGGTCGTAGCGGCTCGCCCCCGCCGCCATCATCTCGATGGCACAGCAAGCCAGACCAAACGTCAACGGCCAGACACTCGCCTGCCGGCCCCAGTTCATGGCCTGCTCGATCGTTGTCGTGATGACGTTTTCTTCGAATCGACCTTCAATCCAAGTCGGTGTCATGATGCTCGTCCATCCGTCTCAAAATGTGTGTATTTTCCAGTCTCAATTCCGAACCGGGTCACTCTAGCAGGAACCATTTCCTCTGCAACCAACGCCTCATCCGACCGATTGAAGCTGCGTCAACTCGGTCGCTTCGAACTCGCAGCATTGATGACCATCCAGACAACATTGCGACAGCTTGACCGTCGTCCCAAGCACCCGCTCAAAAACTTCCTGTTCGAGTTGGCAGATCGTCCGATCCGCATCGGCGAGTTCCTGGTAGGGACAGTTGTTCTCACGCAGAACCGACGGGGCGTGTTCCCGCGATTCCACTTCGACGTCGTAACCGCGCTCGGCCAAGTTGTCTTTCAGTCGTTGCAATCGTTCGTGAACCGTAGTTCCGGGGACGAGACCAAACCTCGCCACCAAGGCATCGCGGATCTGTGCCGTCAACCTTTCACGAATGCTTCCGTCCGAGATCTTTTGAATCTCACGCCACATGATCAGGGCGAGGTCTCCGTAGTTGTCGCCGAGGTGGCGAGTTCCCTTCTCGCTCACTCGATAGACATGATGCGGCCGCCCTCGTGCGACCCGTACCAAATCCCGCTCGACCAAATCCAGTGCCTGGAGTCGTGCCAAGCGCTGGCGAATGGCCGTCGCTGTGACACCGACAGCGCGACCGATCTCGTGGATCGTGCCCGCGCCGAGGCGATGGAGCTCGCTCAGAAACTCGCTGTCGGACTGGTCTAGGTTGGCTTTCATGGGTGCTGTTCTCGATAACTCCGTGGATGATACGGCTTGCTGGTCACTTTTGACAGCTAGATGTGTCAAAATTCCCAATGAAGGGAATCAACCATCTTTCATGCAGCCTGATCCCGGTCACCTCGACCGGTCGATCGGCGTGCTAGAGTTTTCCGATCCGGCAAGTTTTAGCTTTCGCAGGCACGTTGGGCTGGATATCATTTCTCGGTGCCTATCGCTTTGCCTCAACTTCTGTCGAGGTTTGATGTTGACCGCGTTCGGGGATTCCAGAATCTGCTTCGGCCTCGCAGCCGTGGCTGTCGGTACGGTGGTGCTGCTGGCACGTCCGGTCGCAGCCGATCCGCCACCTGGTAAACCACCGGAACAACCACCGCCAGCCACCGCAACCGCGCCACCCGAATCGTCTCCGGGATCAATTCCGGTCCCATCGGTAAAACTCTTGGGGTCGAAACCGAGCACAGACCTTCAATTCCTCCCCGGTCCGAATGGCGAACTCGTCCCAGTTCCTGTCGGCGCGTCGCTGCGCGACTACTTGAATTGGCTCCAGACACGCGGGCAAAACGGGGCGGTTCAGCCACCGGAATTCGGCGTGATCTCGGTCGAACTGGACGGCGAGGCGGATGGCGATCACGTCCGGATGCGGGGCAGAGTGCGGGTCCAAATCAACCGGAAAGACGGTTGGATCAGAGTTCCATTGCGGTTCGACGAAGCGGTATTCCAAGAGATCGGCCACACCGGTCCCGGCGACATGCTCCACGAACGGGACGAGGCGACGACCGGACACGACTGGTGGATGCAGGGGGCTGGCGTCCATGAACTCACATTGACCGGCACCGTGTCGATACGAAGGCAGGGCCAAGAGCAGCGACTGCAACTGCAACTTCCCTCGTCAGTCATTGCGACTTTGAAGCTCCGTGTGCCGCATCCGAATGCGGTCGCGAAAGTGCCCGAGAAGGTGATCGTCCGTTCGCGACGTGCCGACGACCAAGCCACCGGCCGCGTGCTGACCGAATTCGACGTGAGTGGCTTTGGCTCGCGATTGGATTTCACGTGGGAGGCGTTGTCCGCCGCGACTTCGAACGAAGCGGTGCTCGAAGTTGGCAGCAGCATTTTCGCCAGCGTGGTTGATGGCGAGACAATTACACAAGAGGTGACGCAGCGGATTCAGGCGCTGCAAGGCAACTTGGATGAACTGCGAGTCCGCCTGCCGGCCGGTTACGAACTGTTGCGACTCGACGCCGCCGAGGCCGCCGGGCACCGCGTCGATCCCACCGATCCGAGCCTGGTCATCGTGAAGCTCAAGCGGTTGACTGCAGGTCCGGTTGAATTGCGGTGGACCGTGCGCTCAAAATCTCCCGCCCCCGAATCGCAATTCGTTCTGGACGGCTTCGAGGTGGATCGCGCTCGGATCCAGACGGGACAAATCGCGGTTGGACTCGTCGGTGACTTTCGACTGTCGAAGAAGACGAATGACGATCGTTTCGTGCAACGGATCAATCCTTCCGATTTACCGCCGACGATGCGACGGAACGACGTGGCCAGCGCCTACCGCATTCTGAACCAACCATTCCGCCTCTCGTTGGCAGTCGAAAAGGTTGAACCGCTGGTGAGTGTCGAGCCGTGGCACTTCCTGTCGCTTTCGGACAACCAGGCCGAGATGGAAAGCGCCTACCTGCTCAACATCCGCCGGGGAGGTGTTTCGGAACTCGTGTTGCATTGGACGGGAGAATCTGCGGACGGGTGGAGTGTCATTCGTGTCGATCCGCCGGCACGAGTGGAACCGATCAACAACTTCGACGATTCGGGGACTGCGTCGCGACTCGTGCGGTTGCGTTTCGTCGAGCCGTTGCGTGGAACGACCGAGGTGCGCATCCAGACACGAAAGCCCATTGCGAACGAACCGACGGACGCCACATGGCCATTGGCGTTGCCAGCGCTTGACACGGCATATCACTCGCCGGCCACGCTGCTGATCTCCGGCGGTGGTTCGCGGGACGTGATCGTGGAGGGGAGCGGCGTCGCCTCGGCCGCTGAAATCGCCGACCTCGAGACCCTCCGAGTCACCGCGCCTTTGAACTGGGTCGGTGGCTCGGCACAGTCGATCAAGCTGGCGGCGGAGAGCCATGACGTCGCGCTACGGTTCGCCGAGACCCAGACTGGCCTGGCAAGTCAGGATGGGGAAACCGGTTCACACAAGCATCGCAACCGCATTCCTGCTGGCGTCTCGATCTCACGCAGTTGGATTCGAACCCAAGCGACGACGGGAGCGGGAGCACTCTCCGTGGAGCGACACCGTGTTTTGGGACCGCTCACCCGGCTGTCGATCCGATTCGATAAAGAAGTTTCCGACGGACGCGTGTGGTGGGATGGCCGTCAACTCCAGCCAATTCGAGAGACGGGCGACGACACTACTTACAGAATCCTGGAATACCGGCTCGATCATCGGCCGGCTGCGGACAGTGCGAAGTCGCACTTGAAATCGAGCGGTCGCGAATCGCGATCTCGAAATGAATCCGACGAGCATTTGTTGCAGATCGAATATGAAATCTCCGGCTTCGGCTTGGGGCGTGTCGTCGAACACAACCGCATGGTCCGCCCACGAATCGATCCCGATTTGCCGGTGCGAGAGACGATTTGGGAAGTCGTGCTGCCGAGTCACCGGCACTTGTTTTCCGAACCGGAATCGCTGACGCCGTTGTACTCGTGGCAGCGCCAATCGTGGTTCTGGTCGCGAACGTCGCCGGTCGCGGAAGACGATCTCGTTCGCTGGGTCCAGACGACGGATGACGCTTCGCCGATTCACCCAGCGGCCGTTGGGAACCGGTACTTATTTACGCAAGTCGGCGGAGATGTGTCGAGTCTGCGAACGGTCGAGTTCTCATCGATGAGCCAATCGGAAATCGTGCTGTTTGGCGCCGGCCTCGCATTGTTCCTCGGTCTGATGTTGATCAAAGTGTCCGTGACACGGAATGTCCTGACGGTGCTGCTGATCGCATTTGCCGTCGCCGCTCTGGGATTGTGGCAGACGTCTCCGATTCTGGTGCTGCTCCAACCGGCCGGGTTGGGTGTGCTGTTGGCGGTGAGCGCGGCGTTGTTGGATGGTTGGGTGAAACGGCGACGCAACTCGCGCGGGTTGACGATCAGTTCCCCCAGCGGATTCGTGTCGCCACCATCGTCGATCGAACGGCAGTTGGCGATCGGTGTGGGGTCGAACGACTTCACGTCCGTGCGACCCGAACCGGCGACGATCGACCAGCCGCTGACAGCCTCGGAAGCGGGGATGCGGCCATGAGAGTTGGGAATGGAGAACGGGGAACGGAAAACCGGGATTGTCCAACGAACCCGTTCTCAGCGCCCCGTCTCGTCGCCTCTTTTTTCAGTTCTCCATTCTCCATTCTCCATTCTCCATTCTCCATTTTTCACTCTCCATTTCACTGGCCGTTGCTGGCAGCACTCGCGGCGATACTCCACGTGGGCAGTCTGTTCGCGGCGGATGAAATCGCGACCTCCATCCCGACCATCCGTCGGGCTTTTGTCCCTGCCGATCGGCCTCGCGAGTGGCCGGCGGGGGATTGGATTCCGCTGGCCGCTGATGAATTCGCGACGTTGATACGCGATGCTGAAGCGCGGTCGGAACCGCGGGCTGCGGTGATCGACCGGGCGGAGTATTCTGCCACGCTGGTCGGTGACGTCGTCGCCGGTCGTTGCGAACTGGTCGTGAGGCGGTTCGTGAATCGGACGGCCGCGGTGTCACTGGGGCCGCTCAACGTCGCGCTGACCAACCTGCGGTGGGCTGACGGAACGGCCGCAACGTGGGGGCTGGCACCAAACGGCGAGACATTGCTCATCGTGGATCGATCCAGCGGGCGCATCACCGCCGATTGGAAAGCTCCGACGCGACGCCTGGCACAGACCATCGAAGTTCCCCTCCAGCTTCCGTCGGCAGTGATCTCGACCGTGGCGCTGCAACTGCCGGTGGATCGTGTCCTCCGGAGTTCAATTGGCGACGTCGCGGCAGAGGCACCCGCGGCAAACGACCTGCGCGCGTGGCGAGTCCATCTTGGTCACACCAACCAATGCCGGCTTTCGATTCGTCCCACATCCGTGTCGTCCACTGTCGACCATGCCGCGATGCTGGTGCGGCAGGAGTTTTCGGGCGTCGTTCGGCCGGAAGGATTGCGTATGCAGTGCGACTTTCATCTCGAATTCCTCGGTTCGCCGCGCCACAACGTGGAGTTCGTGGTGTCTCCCGAGTTTCAGGTGTTGTTCGTACAAACCACTGATGGTCGCCCGTTGACGTGGCGGGAATCGACGTCGCCGGAAGAAAAACGACTGACGGTCGAATTGCCTCCGGGAACAAGTGCCACGAACCCGTCACTCCGTGTGCAAGGAACTGTTCCCACCACACTCGATCGCTCGTGGATGCTGCCGCGTTTGCGACTGGCCGATGGCGTACTGCTCGACGGTCAGATCGCGCTGCGAGTCGATTTGCCGCTCGTCCTGGCTTTGGTGCAACTTCAGGGTTGTCGGCAAGCGGGCGTCGTGACTGAAACGGCCAGTGGTGAAGTGCTGTTGCTGAAGCAGTTCGATCCCCATGCGGTGGTCGAATTCCTCGTCCGACCGCGCCCATTTGACGCCGCGTGCCGAGTGACAACTCACCTCAACGCGGAAGATCAGCGCGATACAACGCGAGTCGATTTGGCATGGTCAGTCCGTGGCGGCGAAGCATTCGTGACGAGTTACCGCATCGCCGACGGCTGGGATGTCCACGATGTCGAGATGCAAGACGGAGGCGACGACGACCTGTCCGGCTGGAGCGCAGCCATCGAACCAGGACGCGGGCGCGTGCTGACGGTCAGTTTCCGCAATTCGTTGGCGACCGATCGACCGAAGCGGCTGCGCGTGCTACTTCGCCGAACAACCGTCGAGGCCGATCCGGTTTCATTGGCTCCCATCGTCATTCCGCTCGACACCGAGGATGCCGAGCAGGTGGCCGGCCTGCGTGATTTGCCCTTTGCAACGCCGGTCGCTTCCACTGGCGGCCCCGCCACCGATCGACTCCGCGTGCGGTCGCTGCAACTCGATTCGCGTCTGGCCCTCAACGCAGCGGCAGACGATTGGCATTCCGCGCGGTTCCACTTGGTGGCCGAGGCCGGTTCCCGCCCGACGCGATTTGAATGGCTGCTGCCGGAACCAGCGGAGGTAGCGAGCGTCACCGTGAATGGGCGTGACGCACCGCCACGAACCGACGGTCGTGTTTGGAGCGTCGATGTGGATGGTCGGGAGTGGAAACCCGAACGCGTTCCGTCGGGACGGGGGGTGGGCGCGGCTTTGAATTCCGCAGGCAATTCGGTGGGTTGTGAGATCGAACTGGGGTATCGACAGCCGGCGGCGGTTCGGTTTGCGATGATCGAACGAACCATCGTGCTGCCGCGAATTGCTTTCCCCATCGAACAATTCGCGACACGAATCGCCGTACCGCGTCACATTTTGCTGGATGGAAAGCCGCGCGGACTGACGCCGGCCGATTCGTCGCCTGGTGGGTCACGGTGGTCGCGTTGGTTTGGTCCGCTCGGGCGAGCCAAAAACGCGACTGTGTTCAGTCCATTGCGAAGTGGCGATTGGGCTGACGTCTGGTCCGCAGTGCGCGGCGGATCGTGGGGGACGCAGCTTGCGTCCGCCGCCGGCAGTGGAAGTGTCGGCCACGCACATGGGGATGCGAATCAGTTCACGAATGCGAACGAATCGGGATGGCAAGTCTGGCGGTTCAATTCGGACTCGGTGCCGACGGAGATCCGGTTGCGAATGTGGGACGGATCACGCGCCGCACTGCTGGCATGGGTGGCGCTGCTCGGCAGCGTGCTGTTGGGATTGCTGTTGCGGATGCGGCGAAAGCGGCAACTCGATTGGCCGACGATGGCCGTCGCCGGGAGCGCGCTGACGGTGTCGCTGCTGGCGTCACCCGTGGTGACCGTGATCAGTGGCGGATGCCTGTCCGGCCTCGTGCTGGCTCAGTTGCTGCCGTGGACGTGGTTTCGCCGACCCACGAATCGAAGCCGGCATGCAACATCGGGCGTACCCACCGGGAGCACGCAATCGTTCGTCGTGTCGCCGCTCGCCCGAATGGTCATCGGCGCGGCAGCCGTCGCGTGGAGCGCGGCCGCGTGGGCGCAAGTGGACTCGCCGGCGGTGAGGGAACGGAGTGAATTCCGTTCTACAGAAGGAGTGGTCCCTGCGACGTTCGATGTGCTGGTTCCCACCGGACCGGACGGTCAGCCGCCGGAGAAATCCGCGGTCGTGTATGTGTCGTCAGAACTGCACACCCGACTGCGAGCGTTGCAGCAGGCGCATCGCGCCTGGCGGAATCGCGAGTTGCCCGCTTACCTGATTTCGTCGGCCCGCTACACTGCGGAGTGGGACGCGGAGGATCGCCTGCGCGTGACCGCAAAGCTCAGTATCCGTGTGTTGTCGATTGCTGAAATGGTGCCGGTTGTCATTCCGATCGGCGGTGGACACCTAGAGAAGCCAGAAGACTGTCTGGTTGATGGCCGGGTGCAGGCGGTGTTCCCGGTCGCTGTGAAAGACGGAGTTGGATTTGTGGTGCCGTTGTCTGCGGTCGCTGGGGAGAAGTCCGATGCACCACCGTCCGAGATTCAGGTTCGTACACACACGATCGAACTTCGCATTCATCCGCCGACGACGAATGAGCAGGCCGGCGGCAGCTCGCGATTGAACTTGCCCGCGGTGGCCGATTCGTCGGTAACTGTGGTTCGCCCGGTGAAATGGCCCGGCTTGGAAGTCGCCGGACTGATCGAATCAGCGGAATCGACACTCATTCCGGCCACCTCCGAACGGCCACAACTTGTGGGTTGGCTCGACAATCGCGAACGGCTTGACGTGCGGTGGTCAAGGCAACCCCTGGCGCGGGGCAATGTGTCTGTGATTCAGTCTCGATCGGTGTGTCTCGTCGATGTGCAGTCCACGCATCTGGTCTACCGTTACCAACTCGCCGGCAAAGTCAGTTCTGGAGAAGTCCGCATGCTGCCGCTGCGCGTGCCGCTGCAGTCGGCTGTGCGGCAGGTTCGTGTGCGCGATGCGATGACTTCCGGTGTGCTGGAACAACCGAGTCCGTATCCGACGGTCGAGGTCGTCGAAACCGCGGAAGCCGCGACACCGAATGCCTCCTCCGGCCCGGCGGGCTTGCTGCGGCCGATGGCGATCGAATTGCCGCGAGCACTCCCGGCGGAATTCGTGGTCGAGCTGGAATTGATCCTGCCTTTGCCGGCAGAAACGGAGAATTTCGTGATTCCGGTCGCCAACCTGTTGGCCGACGAGGGAGCGGGATTGACTGTCACTTCGGCGATTCCGTTGGTGGCCATCCGCGCACCGGCCGAAGTGCGTCTCGAAGTTTCGCCGTCCGATGCGGAATCGGTCCGGCCCACATCGAGTGACGCCATCATCACGACGTGGTCCGACGTGCCGAAGCTCACCGCCACGTTTGAGGTGCATGCTCCCACCACGTTACGGTGTCTGACGTCACGACCAATGGCGGTCCGGACGGGACACGCCACAGTCGAGGCGCGGGTGAGCACCGGTCGGCTGGATTGGACGCTGACAGCGGACGTCGAGACTCAGGCCGCTCCGGCATTTCGCCATCAGGTGCGGATCGACCCCCGGTTGCGAATTGTTGAAGCCTCGGTGACGGAAGACGCGGCCGAAAGGCTGCTCCGCTGGGCTCGCGCGGGTGACGTGGTCACGCTGTTCTTGTCGGACAAGACGAGCAGTCGCCAGTCAATTCGCTTGCGCGGATTGCTGCCGTTGCAGGCGCCGCAGGAAGTGCCACTGCCGCGAGTCGAATTGCTCAACGCGACGCTGGATGCTTCCGTGCTGACCGTGTTGCGAGATCCCAGTGTCGTGGTCGAAGTCACGCAACCCGCGAACCTGCCACGAGTCGCCCCCACCGACAAACGGCCACTGACCCCCGATCGCGACCAACTCGTGGGCGTGTTTCAACTCGCCAGTCTCTCCGACCCGGTCATGTTGCGCGTGCGACCACACGATCCGTCGGCCACGGGGACCGGCATTGGTTCGGTCTCGGAATCGTCTCCGCGGAATTCATTCGGTAACAACTGGCCACAGTCCGCGCAGGCAGGTATCGATCGAGTCGCCGAGGTGACTCAGCGGCGACTCGGCGACGAGTGGTCGGTCGCGGACGTTCGACGCGTGGTCATCGCAGTTGGCGTGTTGATTGTGTTCGCCCTGGTGATGGCGGGATTGCGACGCGTTGAATGCCGGCAGTGGCTGAATCATCATGAAACGGTGGGACTGTTGTTGCTCGGCGGCCTGTGGTGGTTGTGCTGGGTGCAGAGTTGGCTGGGGTTGGTGATCCTGCTGATTGCCAGTGCGCGGCGAGTGTTCGGATATTCGCCTTCCGCGGAAGAGCAAGTCGCGTCGAGCGAGAGTCACCACCCGGTCGTGCTGTAGCAACAACTGTTCTGGGGCGCCTGCCAACCCGAAGTCGATCACATCCACCGCTCGACGAGTTGCCACACGAGCGTCAAACTGCCGGCCGTCAGGCAATAGTACGCAAACCAATGCAGCTTGCGGTTCGTGACGATGCGGATCAGGGCACTCAACGCAAACAGACCGACAACAAACGACGTGACCGTTCCGACCAGCAGGACATCCCAACGGAGTGTTTCCGCCGAGCCTTTTTGAAATAGTTTGACGAGCACGAGCGTCGCCGCGCCGCTGATCACCGGGACGGCCATCAGGAACGAGAACGTGGCGGCTGCGTCGCGACGCAGGCCGGACCACAGGCCTCCGGCGATCGTGCTGCCGGAGCGAGAAATGCCGGGTGCAATCGCGAGCGATTGCAGCACGCCGATCACGATGGCGTCACGAGTGGTCAGGCCATCCAGCCCCTTTTCGCCACGCTCGACGCGTTGGCCGATCAGCAGCAACACCGCTGTGACCAGCAACCCGAGCCCCGCGGACACCGGCCCCCAAGTCACGTGCTCTCCGAGGGCTTCGACCGCGTCCTTCACAGTGAACCCGACAACCACAGCCGGAATCGTCGCCAAGACGATCAACGCCGACAGTCGCGGGCGTTTCAACAACGACAGCAGGTCGTGGCGATAGATCGCGATAATCGCCGCCAGCGTACCAATGTGCAGGACGACATCGAACTCGAGATGGCTGGTCTGGCTGGTCGACTGCGCACCGAAACGGTTCAGCAACGCATGGACGATAATCAGGTGACCATCGGAACTGATCGGCAGGAATTCCGTGATCCCCTGCACGATCCCCAGCAGGATGGCCTGCCACAGTTCGGAGTCGACCATGCGTTTCGTAGAACGGAATTCATTCCGTTCCCTTTCCGACTAGGGTCCATCGGCAATCGACGAACGGAATGAATTGCGTTCTACCGACCTGATTGACACTCAATTTGGAGATTGCTAATTTTCCCGACGTTGACGTTCGATATACTTGTAGCGAACATCGGGCGGGATGGCTTCACAAACGTCCCATTTTGCCTGAATCAACGCTTCTGGGGGATTAGCTCAGCTGGGAGAGCGACAGGCTGGCAGTCTGTAGGTCAGGGGTTCGAGCCCCCTATCCTCCACTCGAACGAAAGCAGAAGACCCGCCGTCCTTGGGACGGCGGGTCTTTTTGTTTGATTTGTAGAACCGCGAAATTAGAACCGGTAGCTCTTGTTCTTCCGGTCAAAGTCGGAGTCCGACAAGCCACCATTCGGCTGGATGTTCGAATACGTGTATTCTTCCACCAGCGGCGCTGTGTCGCCGGATTTCTGCGGGAAGCCGAACTGTTCCAGTCGAATGGGCAGATTCGTCTCCTTGGCGATGAACAGCTTCGTCTTGTGAAACTTGAAGTGGGCTCGCTGCTGCGTGTGCGTCGCTTCAAACACCTTGCAGTCGACGTCGCCGACTTTCTCGTCGGATTGCTTGACCGTGATCTCGCCGTACTTGGCTTCCATCTCCCATTGAGTGATCAACAGGTCGAGCATCTTGTGCAGCCCGATTTCCGTGACGGGATAACGGTTTTCCTTCATGGCATCACTGCCGCTGGGAGACAACGACAGCGTTCCAGCCAGGGCCTTGATCCCTTCTTCGTGGACGAGGAAATTCCCCTTGTTCAACCCCGAAACGTACAACACTTCACGACCGGCGTGCGGTTCCTGGTACTTCAGGTAGACGCTGAACGGTTCCTGACGAACCTTGATGTCCATCACGGACTTCGTCACTTGTCCCTTGATCTGCTCGCGCTTCGCGAACGTCGCCGAGTATTCCTTGATCTTGGCGAGCGAATCGCGGCTGGAAACGGCGGCTGTCACTGCCGGAGCCAGCGGATGTTTGCTGCTGATCTTCACACCGTCGGTACGCGTGCTGTCGTCGACCTTCTTCGCGATGACCGGCTTTGCAGCCGAGCTTTTGGCATCGTCCGCACCGACCCATTGGCTGATCGGATCGACGGCCATCGACGCCAGAATCAAGGCGGGGAAGAGGATTTTCTTCCTGCCAAAGTTTTCATGTCTCATCTATTCACTCCTTGTTCGACTCCCTTGGGGCATCTCGCGGAGAGGCATCACACCTCTCTGACGGTCGCCCTGCGAGCGGACCGCCGTCCGTCATCATTTATCGACCGCCGACCCGGATCGTGGCGGGATGTGCCGCCCGCTGGCGGCAATTTTTCAGCCGGTCCGAACCGCGTCGCCGGGACATGCGGCACTTTCGGCAGAGTTCAGCGTGGGGAGAGCACGGATTATTGAGGAGGACGCACGTCAAACTCGCCTTCCAACCATTCGCGAACTGGTCTTGCCAGACTTTAGGAAAAAAACATAATTCGCTCCCTCATCTCTCAAGCGTCTCTCGACTCCCCTCGTGGCGAAAGGATTCATCATGAAGCGCCTGGTCTGTCTGGCTTTGGGTTGGTTCCTGTTGACGATGGCCACCGGTTGCTGCTGCGACCTGTTCAACTGCGGTCGCGGTTGCGGATATCCGGCACCGTGTGCTCCTGCCTGCGCACCGGGTGGGTATTGATCGGTCCCGGAATCGGTGACCGCTTCACGACGCGGCAAAAATTGAACATTCCTGGTCGCGGCATACTAACCCGAAGCGTAAGTGAGGGAGTCCGGTTCGTCCCTCGCTTACGCTTCGGGTTAGTGTGACCTTCGGCCGCGAGCGACGGAGAATTACTCTCCCGAGCGCAAGAACTCTCGGGTAAGTTTCGCGTAGACGCCACCGAGTCGCACCAGTTCCTCATGCGTGCCGCGTTCGGCAACTCGCCCGTGTTCGAGGACGAGGACGAGATCGGCGTCGCGGATTGTGCTCAGTCGGTGGGCGACCACGAACGCGGTTCGTCCGGCCAACAGGCGGGAGAGGGCTTGCTGGATGCGGATTTCCGTGAGCGTGTCCACGCTGCTCGTCGCTTCGTCCAGCAAAATGATGCGTGGTTGGGCGAGCAGCGCCCTCACAAAACAAACGAGCTGACGCTGGCCGAGCGATAGATTTCCGCCGCGTTCTCCGACCTGCGAGTCCAACCCCTGCGGCAGCGATTCGAGCAGGTCGTAGCAATCGAGTTGGCGGGCCGCATCGTGGATTTCGTCGTCCGTGGCGTGCGGCTTCCCGACGCGAATGTTCTCCGCCACGGTGCCGGTGAACAGAAAGTTCTGCTGCAACACGATGCCGAGCTGCGCGTGCAGCGAATCGGTCCGCACATGCCGCGTGTCGAGGCCGTCGATTCGCACGCACCCCTGCTGCGGCAGGTAGAACTTGGCGATCAGGTTCACGATCGACGACTTGCCGCTCCCGGTCTGCCCCACCAGCGCGATCGTCTGTCCCGGTTCAGCGGCGAAATGAATGTCGTGCAGCACCGGCCGGTCGGTGTGGTAACCGAACGTCACGTGATCGAACTCGACCGCTGGAGTCCCGCCTTCAGGCGGTCGGTTGGACTCCGAAACCCAATCACCGGCTGAAGCCGGGACTCCAGCCAGAGCTACCGCATCGGGCGGATCGACCCACTCCGGTTGCGTGTCGAGCAACCGGAACACGCGCTCGGCTCCGGCCATCGCGGTCAGAGCCTGGTTGTACTGGTTGCCGAGAATCTGGATCGGGCTGAAGAAAATGTTGGCGAGGAAGAAAAACTGAATGAGGTCGCCGGATGGCAGGGCGATCTCGGGCGTGAGCACGCGGTGGCCGCCGAGGATCAACAGCGCCGCGATGAAGAACTGGCTGTTGAATTCCAGCAGCGGCAGGAACACACCGGCTCGCCGCGTCGCCCGCAAGTTGAATTTCGAGTGGTCCTCGATCAACTCGCGAAACAGTTCGGCGTTCACGTCCTGTCGCACGAACGCCTGCGTCACGCGGATTCCCGTCACCGATTCCGCGAGCGTCGCCGTCACGCGGCTAAAACTCTCCTGCACGTCGCGGTAGGCCGAACTGAGTTTCCGACGAAAATACCGGTTGAGCAGCCACAGCCCCGGACTCATCGCCACGACCACGCTGAACAGCGCCCAGTCGTAGGACAGCATGAACGCCGCCGACACCACCATTTGCCCGAGGCCGACGAGGCTGACGAAGAGCACGTCCTGCACGCCCACGCGCATCGCTTCGCAGTCGGACGTGACGCGGCTGATGACGCGACCGATTTTCGTCGTGTTGAAGAAGCTCATCGGCAGCCGTTGCAGGTGTCCAAAAATTTCGCTCTGCAAATCGTGAACGACCGTTTCGCCGAGTTCCAGCGCCAACCGCTGCCGGAAATGAAACGTCACCTGCGTGAAGACGCAGAGCGCCAACAGCCCGAGCGCCCCGCCGAGCACGCTCTGCCACGGCGCGTGATTTGAAATCGGTCCGTTGATCACCGCTCCGATCACCCAACCGATGCACGGAAGCTGAATGGATCGCAACACGACCGTAAGCAACAGCCAATTCCGCTTGGCCTTGTACGGTGCCATGTATCCCAGCAGCCGCCGGATCAACCCCAGATCGAGCGGCCGCGCGTGGTCCTCGCGGTCGGCGTCGGGCCGGTGATGGGTGATCGTGAGCGGCATCATCAATCGGAAATCCTTCAAGTTGTATTTCGCGTCTCCCCTCTCCCCTTTGGGGAGAGGGGTCGGGGGTGAGGGGCGGTGCGCGCGATCGGTTGCATTTGATTCACATCCAGAGACGCCTGAACCACCCCTCACCCCGGCCCTCTCCCCAAAGGGGAGAGGGAGTTTCGATCCTTTCCTTCGTCACATCACGCCTGCACCTGTGACCGGGAAATCTGGCGGTAATACCCGGACTGCTGAAGCAATTCGTCGTGCGTGCCAAGCTGAGCGATTCGGCCGCCGTCGAGAACCACGACCACGTCCGCCTGTCGCAGAGTGCTCAACCGATGAGCCACGATGAGCGTCGTCCGCCCCTGCATCGCCTGCCGCATGGCGGACAAGATTTCGTGTTCCGTGTGCGGGTCGATCGACGCGGCCGGATCGTCGAGCAACAGGATCGCCGGATCGAGCAGCACCGCGCGTGCGATCGCCAATCGTTGCCGTTGTCCGCCGGACAAATCTTTCCCCGCTTCGCCGAGCACTGTGTCGTAACCGAGTGGCAGACTGACGATGAATTCGTGCGCCGCCGCGATCCGCGCGGCGCGTTCGATCTGTTCGCGGCTGGCTCCCGGCTGACCGAACGCGATGTTGGCCGCGATCGTGTTGCTGAACAGGAAGCTTTCCTGAAACACCACGCCGATGCTGCGTCGCAGGTCGTCGAGTTGCAGGTCGCGCACATCGACTCCGTCGATCAACACCTGACCGGCTGACGTGTCGTAGAACCGCGGAATCAAACTCAACAGCGTAGTCTTACCCGCCCCCGTCGCCCCGAGAATCGCCACCCGTTGTCCCGACTCGATCCGCAGCGACACGTCCCGCAACACCAATTCGTCCGGCACGTAGCCAAACGTGACGCTACGGAATTCGACCGCTGGAGTCCCGGCTTGAGCCGGTTGAAATACTCCGTGGCATAGACTTCCAGCCTGTGAATTCTCGGGAACGACAGGCTGGAAGCCTATCCCACGGTTTTCCAACAGGTAGTTAACCGGCCGGCCGCCTGAAGGCGGGACTCCAACGACCGGGCTTTCGATCTCGACCGGTGTATCCAGCCCAGTTGTGGCAGGGTCTCCCGACCCTGC
>JACRIH010000120.1 GCA_016235885.1 Planctomycetales bacterium
CCTCATGTATGAATACGAGCGATACGATTATCTCCACTCGCAGAATTAGCCGAGTCTACTTGGTGCTCCTGTTCGTCCACTACCACAAGAAACAGCATGCCGTTCACTCCTTTTAATTTTGGCCCCGGCTTGTTGTTCAAAGGGCTGGGTTGCCGCTGGTTTTCGATGACGACTTTCGTTGCGACGCAGATCGTCATCGACTGCGAGACCTTGTACTACATCAAGCGCCATGAGTGGCCGCTGCACAGATCACTCCACACGTTCGTCGGTGCCACGATTGCTGGATGTGCGACTGCGGCTGTTGTCCTCGGGACGAGGTCATGTCTGCGGAAGTTCTCTCGCGGTGGCTACGATCTTTCCGGGTTCGACCGTCCGATGTTTCGCAGCGAACTGTCAACTGTCGGAATTCTGACAGGTGGCCTCGTCGGCGGGCTGACGCATCCATTGCTGGATGGCCTCATGCACCGCGACATCCGACCGTTCCTACCGTGGACAGAAGCCAACCCCTTGCAAGGTGCGGTAGGGCTGGTCGCTCTCCACCTCGGTTGCCTGCTGGCTGGCCTGATCGGGCTGGTACTGGTGGCACATCGCTGGTACTGGGATCGACAATCGCGTTGACGCCGACTTTTCAAATGCACTGCATTGAGGCAACAAGCTCATGGTGGAACGATCCCGGCGAGGGAAAAGCAAGCACAAGTCAAAGCAGGATCTGCTCGGCAATCATCAGCGGTGCTGGTTGTGGGGGCGAGTGCTGGTCAGCGAAACATTGCGAGCGGGCCGGTGGCCGATTCTGGAATTATTTCTTGCGGACGATCTGCCGGCGGATCAGATGCGGGAAGCGACCGAGCGGGCGCAGACGCTGGGCGTCGCCGTCAAGATCGAGTCGCGCGACGCACTCACGCAGCGCTGCCGGACTGAGGAGCATCAGCGCTACGTCGCACAGATGTCATCGTTTCCGTACGCCGCGCTGGAAGACGTGCTGGCGGCGAAACCCGCGCGGCCGCTCTACGTGATCCTCGATGCGATGCAGGACCCGTACAATTTCGGTGCGGTGCTCCGATCGGCGGAAGTGTTCGGCGCGGACGCGGTGTTCATTGGCAGGCGGCGTCAGGCGCCGGTGTCGAGCATGGTGGCCCGCAGTTCGGCCGGAGCCATCAATCGCGTCCCGATCGTGCAGGTGCCGGATTTGCCCAAGCTCGTCAAGACGTTGCACGGATTGGGAGTGACCGTGGTGGGAACGAGCGAACACGCCGAACACAAATCATGGGACGGTCAGTTTCAACGCCCGACCGCGATCATCATCGGCAACGAAGGAGCCGGGATCAGCGCGGAACTGCTCGCAATCTGCGACAACCTGGTCTGCATTCCCCAGCATGGGAACATCGGTTCCCTCAACGCGGCGGCGGCGGCGGCGGTGCTGCTGTACGAAGTTCGCCGCCAGCATTCGGCCGTGCCCGTGACGTGACGATCTCGACTCGGGTGGCACGCCCTTGCAGGGCGTGCCACCCACCGTGTCGCTACAACGGGCATGACTGGGCGGGGCGAAGCGCCTGATGAAGACCCAGAAACTGGCATCCAACGCGACCACCGCTCCACTTCTGCCGAAGTCGGCGGAGAATCCGTCTCCATTCGGACGACTGCGATTCGCGAGGGACAATCTGTAAAGGTTGTTCTTATGGAATCGAGCAACACGGACCTTGGCCCGACAAGACGTGTTCACAATCTTTGACTGGTGCAAAAACGCAACGTATTCTCGTTGCGTGTCACCGAATTCTTGGGCGACGACCGAGGGTCATCATGAAGGCAATTGTCAATTCGTTGCGACGATTCCTTGGTTCCACCGACGGTGCGACCGCCATTGAATGCGCCGTCATTCTGTCCATGATCGTTGTGGTCTGCCTGTTCGCCATCGAGTTTTTTGGCACGAGCACCAGCACGACCATGAAGAACACGACGTTTCACAACGTCTCGAACAACATTGGCGGAAAGTAGATCGCGCCGTCGCGGCGAGAGGTTTCTCAGCCGTTCGGTTTCACCTCCACGACAACGGCTGGTGATGTGTGTCGCTCGTTCCCCTTGGCTTCAATTTTCCCGGCAGCGTAAAACGTCAACGGACCGGGTTCGGCCCACGGATCGCAGTGGATCACAAACGAGCGGCTGGTCTCGGTCTCATTGATCAGTACGCCATTCAACCCGACGTCGATGACCCGCAATCCATGCGGCAGGTTGAGGACATCGATCGGAATGCGGGCCTTGAGATCGTTCCGCCGTTCGATGTGCGCCGTGAAACGCAGTTCCTCACCGGGCCGGATCGTCGCGGAAGTCGGTTCCACGCGGACGAGCAGATCGGGCGGGGACGTGAGCGAAACTTGATGCGCACCGAATGCCGGTGACGAGTTGCGCTCGATCAGTTGATCGCCGATGCGAGCCTTCCCGGTCACCTTCATTTTCAGTCCCGCGTCCCCCTCGGGGTCCGGTGCGTCTGCCGCAGCGGTCAGGGTGAGGACCGCGTTGAAGAAGTCCGGCAGCACGCGCGTCGATGTCGCGGTGATTCCCGACGGCAGGCCGTCCAGAGTAACTTCAATCGGACCATTGAAACCGTCCAGTCGCTCGACGTTCACGGTCACGGGGATGCTGCCACCCTCGGGGATGTTCGGATTCTCGGGCTCGAGCGACACGCGAAAATCTTCCTGACGTGGACGGATCACCAACCGGTACGAAAAATCATCACCGCCAAATCCCCGCACGTCACGGACTCGGACGACGTACCGGCCGTCGGCGGGGGCGTCGAACAGAATTCGCGAATCGCTCTCGAACCCCGGGCCGCCATCATCATTCACGTAATTCAACGGCACCACCGGCATGCCATTCGGTGGGAATGTCTTCCCTGGCGGATGCACTTCAACTTTGTACGCCGCCGAATTGAGCGCGTGTGCCTGCGGAGTCGCCCCGAGGTAGCCGAGCCGCAGTCCTCCCTTTTCGAAGAACTTTACATCTTCATCCGGCCCCAGCGGCAGCAGCCGAATCTTGCCCACTTCGCCACCAAGCAGCAGCAGGTCGTTGGGCTGAAAGTCATCCCACGCCTGCAACCGAATGCCGGGCACTTTCGAATCGTGATCGCGCAGCACCGTGTACGTTTCGGCGACGCATTGCAGCGTGTGACGACCAACCGGACGGCCATCCGGCGTGATGATTTCCATGATCGAATCGAGCGGCGACCCGAGCCGCCGGGCAAACACTTCGATCGTCAACCGCTGCCCAGCCTTGGCGTCGAACGCAAAATGATCGACGTCGCCGCCCGAGCGCGTTTCGCGTGTCCCCTCTCCCTTCGGGAGAGGGTTAGGGTGAGGGGGCGTCGTTTGCGAGTTGGCGTTCGAACGGGGACCAGTTGCCGCGCCACGCTCCCTCACCCCCGGCCCCTCTCCCGGAGGGAGAGGGGAGTCAGATCGCACAATCCGCCCACTCACGCCGCTCGGCACCGGCAGCACCTGTGCCGTCGTCGGCGTCTCGTTCGATTCGGCCTCGACGAACTCGGAAATCGAACTCGCTTCAAACCTCGCCGCGTTGAATGACTTGCCAACCGGAGTGTCGATCGTCACGAACTTCGTCCCCGCGCCAGCCACGGGAACCAGTTTCGGATCGGGACCGAGGTTGTACCCGCGCACCCCGAGTACTGCGACTTCGTTTGGCGCGGACATCCCCGCATCCGTGGCCCGAGCTGCCGGTGGGAAGACACCGGTCACGTAGGCAAACTGCCCCGCGTGAATCAGGTAAAAATGATTCCCGCTGCCCGTGAAATTGCGATCCTCGATCTGCAAGTAGTATCGATTCGGCTGCTCGAACTTGTGACCGATCACGACGTCGCTGCGACCGGGTTGTCGCGTGGCCGAACCGAGCAGCTTGCCGTTGGTGTCCAGCAGCGACACCTTTGGCGTGAGCACCGAACCCAGCGCACCGCTCGCGACTTGAAACACAATCTCCGGCGATCCGACGGGGACGTCGAACGCCCACACGTCGCGATCCCCCTTCGTTTCGATGGCCCCAGTGAGCGTCGCGGGGAGCGTGGCCACATTGGCCTTCTCGCGAGAATTGTTGTCGTCCTTCTCCGCGATCTCCGCGAACGGGCCAACGTAAAATGACTTCGCTCCTGTGCTCCCAAGCGGTGCGTGCAGCCGCACCGTCACGACGCCGGGCGGGAAATCCGCCGGCAGGTCGATCTCGGCCTGCAACTGATTCGGTTTCTTTTCGTCACCCGGCAGCAGCGTGATCGGAATCTGACTGGGCGACACGAAGATTCGGTCGGCGTCGTGAATCTGCTGACCGGCCAATGTCAGCTTCACCTTCTGCCCGCGCACCACCGATCGCGGGCTGACTGAATCCAGCCGCGGTCCCGGTGCCTTCCCCTTCGGTTTCTTCGCCTGACCCAGCACCGCAGCGCAAAGGAAATCGTAGGGTGGGACGAGCGCAGCGAGTCCCACCAATTCCGACTTGCCCTGCTGGTGGGACTCGCTGTGCTCGTCCCACCCTACAGCACTCGCAACTTTGCGTCCGATCAGTTCCCGCACCAATCGCAATTCCTGCGTCTCGAACAGCAACAACTCACCGCTGAACAATCCGACGGCAAGTTGCTTCCCGTCCGGCGAGACCGCCAGCGACAGCGGCCAGTCGGCCAGCGATTCGTGGACGTGCTTCTCGCGCAGCGTGACCGCATCCCACGACTTGATGCGCCGATCTTCCGACGCCGTGAACAATGTCCCCCCGTCGGGCGAGTACGCGAGAGCCAGGATCGGCGCGTCGTGCGCGACCGCGCTGCGACGCAACTTCGCCGCCGAACCATTCCACTCCCAGACGCGGATCATCTTGTCGATGCCGACCGCCGTCAGTTCTCGCCCCTGCGGATGAAACGCGACCGCGCTGAGGCCCTTCGTCGCTTCGGTCAGCGTCGCCACGCGCTGGCCGCTCGCCACGTTCCACACCTTCACCGTCTGGTCCGCGGCGACCGATGCGAGCCACTGACCATCCGGACTGAACGCCGAACAAAACACCGCCGACGTGTGATGTTTCAACGTCGCCCGTTCGCGCAAGAATTCCTCCCCTCGCTCCTTTTGGGGAGAGGGGCCGGGGGTGAGGGGCGAGTCACCCCCAGCTTTGATTCCGGGTCGTGTGAGCGCCGCGACATCGACATCCCACAGCTTCAAAAGTTTGTCGTAGCTGGCCGTCGCCAGTTGTTTGCCATCGGGCGCGAAGGCCACAGAATAAATCGAATCGACATGCCCGGCGATCACGCGCGGCTCCGCCGGAACCGCCGCCGAAACATCCCATACGAGGACTCGCCCCGCAATGCCCGCCGCCCCTTCTCCCGCCGCGAGCCACCGACTGTCCGCGCTGAAGCTCACCGAGTTGATCGGGTTCTCGCCTCCGCCGTACGTCCGTGCAATCTGTCCGCTGATCGCGTCGAACAACACGACCTCCCGATGCCGCACCGCCGCCAGCCACTTGCCATCGCGGCTGAACGCGACCGAAGTCACCGCCGGCGACACCGGCCGCTTCGGTTCGATGCGCGGAATCTCGACACTGCCGATCGTCCCCGCTTCCGGGTTCACTGGCCCGACAGCACCCGCCTCGACCCACTTCCGAACCAGTTCAATCTCATCGGGCCGCGGCTGCTTCGAATCCTTGGGCGGCATCTTCGGCTTCGCGGTCCCCAGCAGCATCCTCACCATCCGGCTTTCCGCAGCCTTCCCCGGCACAATCGCCACCCCGTTGTCGCCGCCGACCATGAGCGACTTGAACGTCCGCACGTCCAAGCCCCCCTTGCTGTCATCGTCGCCGTTGTGGCAACCGAGGCAAAATGTTTTGAAGAACGGAGCGATGTGCTTGTCGTAGGAGGTCGTCGCAGGATCAACCGCGAATGCAGGTCGCGAACAAACAATCCAACAAGCAACGAACAGCCACAGGCATCGAGAATTCATCGCAAACGACTCCGAAAGGAAAAACCACGAAGGCACTGAGGCACGAAGTTCAGCACGAAGGTCACTCCCAATGTTTTGTGCCGTCTTCGAGTCTTCGTGACTTTGTGGTTCGTCGTGTCAATGCACAAACAAAAACTCCTTGCTCGTCAGGATGGCCCAGGCGAGGTCTTCGAGGGCGGCGTGGCGGTTGGCTTCGCGGGCTTTGTCGTCGTCGGCCGGGGCGGTCGCGGCTTCGGCGAGGGCGGCGGTGAGTGAAGTTTTCTCTGCGTCGGTTGGGAAACGGGACAGCGCGGCGAGGAACAGGCGGTCGATGATTTCGGCGTCGGTCTGTTTGTCGGTCAGCCATTTGTCGATCGCGCTGCCGGTTGCCTTCAGTTTGTCGTTGAGCGTTTTTCCGTTCGACAGGTGCAGCGTCTGCGTGACGTTCGATTCGTCCGTGCGCTCGCATTCGCAGGTGAATTCGCGAGCCGGCCGGCCGAAGGCGTTCAGAAAGTACGAGTTCACGTTCGCATCGGGAAGCTGGAGTGCTCGCAGCCCCTTCGGATAGTCCGGGAATTCCGTGGGGACGCCGGTCACCTGCGAGATCGCGTCCAGCAGCACCTCGGCGGACATGCGCTTGACGAGGTAGTGCGAGTAGAACCGGTCATCGGCCTCGTTGCCCGACACGGTTTCGGCCGAGCGTTGGTACGCGGCCGACGCCATGATCGTGCGGATCAAATGCTTGAGATCGTAGCCATGTTTGCGCAGGTCGTCGGCCAGCGCCGACAGCAGCACTTCGTTCGATGCGGGGTTCGTCACACGCAGGTCGTCCACCATTTCGACTAGGCCGCGACCCATGTAATTCGCCCAGACGCGATTCACAATCGCCCTCGCGAAGTACGGATTGTCCTCCGACGTGAGCCATTTTGCGAGATGCTCGCGCCGGTCTCCGGGTGAGTCGACGCCGAGCGGCTGGCCGTCGAGCGGACGCGGAGCCGGTGTACCCAGTCGCGTCGGGTGCTTGATGTTCCCGTCGTTCACCGGGAACACGATGACCTCGCCGTCCGTCGCTCCGTCCTTCATTCGCACGCGAGAAAACAGGTTGGCCATGCCGTAGTAGTCGTCGAGCGTCCAGCGTTCGAGCGGGTGGTCGTGGCACTGCGCACAGCCGATCGACAGGCCGAGAAACGTGACGGTCGTGGCTTCGTTGAGCAGCTTGGGATCTTTGTGGAGCACGAAGTAATTCGCGGCCCCGTTCTCGATCGTGCTGCCGCTCGCGGTCACGACGCTGCGGGCGAATTGGTCCCACGGCACGTTCGCTTCGACGGCTCCGCGAATCCAATTGTAAAACGCCCACACCGCCGGTCCTTTCAGCTTCTTCGAACTGACCAGCAAGAGGTCGCACCATTTGTAGCTCCAGTAGTCCACGAATTCGGGCCGCACGAGCAACGCATCGACGAGCTTGACTCGTTTGTCTGGAGCGTTATCTGCGAGAAAAGTTCGAGCCTCGTCGCCAGTCGGAAGCACGCCAATCGTGTCCAGGTACGCGCGCCGCAGAAACTCGGCATCGGTCGCCGGGCCAGAAGGAGCGAGGTTGAGCCGCTGTAATTTGTCGAGCACCAGGTCGTCGACGAAGTTGACTCGCGTGCTGTTCGCGATCGCCTGCCGAGCCGCTGGGCTGTCGAACGGCACGCTGATCGCCGCGACCGCGACTTTGCTGCCGAACCACACGGTGACCGCCGCTTCGCCGCGACCGGTCACCGTCACGATGCCGTCGTCGTCCACCGACACCACGCCGACTTGAGTGCTCGTGAACTTTGCCCATTGCGTCACGTCGCGAGTGCGACCGTTGTTGTACGTTGCTCGCACAGTCAACTTCCGTTGCTCGCCATTCGATTTCAGCGAGACCTGCGAGGGATCAATATCGAGCCGCGTGATCGTCGGGTCATCCGCCCGCGGTCCCGAAGCACCGTCGGCGATCCATTCCGAGACGATGCGATACTCCAGACTATCCGTATCAAACCGCGTGCCCCCTCCATGCGGGATGGCTCCCGTCGCCTTCAATAGAATCAAACTCCGGCCCGGATCGCTGAGGTTGACTCGCCGCCCGCGAGCCTGCCGCGTGATCGTGTTGTAATCCGCGTCGTGGTCGTACCCGCGCAGAGCCAACTTGAATCCCTTCTTGCCAGCCTGTGCTCCGTGGCAAGCACCCATGTTGCAACCCGACTTGGTAAACACGACTTGCACGTCGTTCCGAAAGCTCCACGGCACAGACTGTTGCTCAGCCAGCGATTGGCTCGCGATGCCAAGCCAATTTCCCAAGCAAAGTCCGATTGACAGGATGCGAATCATGTCTTCCCCTTCACGTCCGAATCGCAAAGCCGCCACGTCAACAGCGTGCATGCACGCCGTCGGCGTGGCGGCTAATCGTCTCTGGTTGCAAGCTGGTCACTTGCCGTGACGAATCAAAACAGCTCACGGATTTCATGCACGCCGCTGTCGACGATTGGGACCGGGCGGCCTTGCGGCCCGGTGAGCAGGTGTTCGAGGTCGATGCCGAGGGCTTTGTAAATCGTGGCCACAACTTCGGCACACGTCGTCGGTCGGTCGGCGGGATAGCCGCCGATGTCGTCGCTGCTGCCAACCACGCGACCTCCCTTGATCCCGCCGCCAGCGAACCACACGGTCCACACTTGCGGCCAGTGATCGCGACCACCGGCCGGATTGATCTTCGGAGTGCGTCCGAATTCGCCGAGTACCGGGATGACCGTGTTGGCGAGCATCCCGCGTTGATCCAAGTCCTCGATCAACGCGGAGACCCCCTGGTCGAACAGCGGCGCGACGGTCTTCTTCATCCCTTCGATTGATGTGAACGGCACCGAACCGTGGATGTCCCATGTGATCTCGTTGAACACGGTCAGGAATGTGTTGACCGTCACGAATCGCACGCCCCGTTCGACGAGCCGCCGGGCGAGCAGACAACTCTGCCCGAACCGGTTCCGCCCGTAACGATCGCGAACCGAGTCTGGTTCCTGATTGAGGGCAAACGCTTCTCGGGCCGCCGTGGATGTCATCAGCCGGTAGGCTTGCTCGAAATTGGCGTCCAGCAACTTGGCCGACGGAGACGACTCGAACTTTTTGACGCTCGCGTCGACGACGTCTCGCAGCTTGCGACGGCGGTCGGTGCGAACGATCGGCAGGTCGCTCGGCGGGAGCAGATCCGGCACTCGAAAATCTTTGGCGGATGGATCAGCATTCAGCACGAACGGATCATGCTGCTTGCCGAGGAACCCCGCTTCCTGCCCATGCGGCAGGTTACCGCCGGTCGGTCCCATTTTCTCAGGCAATACCACGCTCGGCGGCAAGTCGCCCAAACGTCCTTTGAGAAATCCAAGGACTGTCCCGATGTTTGGAGACTCCAACCCACCACTGAACAACCGCCCGGTCTGCATCATCTGGTGACCGGTATCATGCACGGCGGCGGCTGTGTGGTAGACCGACCTCACGAAGGAAATCTTGTCGCCCAGCTTGGCCATTCCTGGAAATAATTCCGAGATGCTGACGCCGGGGGCTGCCGTCGGGATGGACTGAAACGGCCCACGAATTTCGGCGGGAGCCTGCGGCTTCATATCCCACGTGTCGAGCTGGCTGGGTGCGCCGAGGTTGAAGATCAGTATCCCGTTGACATCTTTCTTCGAGTCCACGGCCCCGCGAGCCTGGAGCGCGGCCATCTCGGACATCCCCAACCCAACTGCTCCGAGTGACCCCACCTGCAAGAAATCTCGTCGCGAAAGTCCATCGCAAGTGTGGACCTTCCCCGGCCCGTGCAATTCCAGCATCGTCGCTGCTCCTTGCCCTACGAATTTGTCCGGCCTCGGCTCAATCACGAGCCACTCTGCACGCAGAGCATGATACCCGCGTGTCTGGAGGCGTGACAACCTTGGCCAAGCCGCTGCGTCCGAGGTGGGAGAGTTGCTTTAGCGTGCGCTCCCGTGAGAACACAGCTCTTAGTGCTCGGGATACGCAATAGGCATCGCCAAAGACTTCACATGGAAATCTGGGAAGTCATCGGTGAAGTGGCACAGCTCTTCGCGAACGATGTTCAAGTCGTCGGGAGCTTCGATCCCCACCCGAACGGAATTCGGTCCAACTCGGACGATCGTCACACGCACGTCCGTCCCGATCCGAATCCGCTCACCTTGTTTCCGTGACAGTACAAGCATGGCATTCACTCCTTTCATGCCCCAGAAGACTCGTTCAGATGCGATTTCCAAGCTCACCCCAAGCCGAAACCAAGCACTCCCTCGCAACGCATCGGCGAACCGATTATTCGCGCGCCGACAGAGCCAACTTTCACAACAGCGGGCGGATGTTAACCAACACTTTGCGGGCAATCAATACGACAACAGTATCAACCGGAAGACACATCCCGTTTTTCGTCGCCCGATGGATGACGACACACCTGGCTCCATCTTTACATTCGGCCGAGGCACACGAACGTCGCCCGGTGAAATGAGTCGCCGTCGCCATTTGGAGCACGGAATGCAAGCATCGGGGCGAACAAATTAGACACGGCGGAGTGGCGATGCCCGTGGGTGTGACCGGCGACGGTCGGCTCCGGTTGCTTATTCCACCCGCAACGTCACGAGTGGACACAGAACGCAGGCGATCGGTCACACAAGGCGGGCACCGTCCCGGCTGCACGGTTTTTTGGCAGCGGCCGCGAAGTCAATTGCGATTCACGCAAAAGGCAAATGGACGTCCGACACCAAAGTCAGGGATCATCGCGGAAAATGGACTCAGTTCGCGATTTCGAATGCTCAAAAAGAAGCAACCCCGTCTCGCGCGGTCGATGCCGCTTCTTGCCAAGGAAGTCGTTAGTGTCGACTTTGTGTCGCTGACAATGTCCGAATGTCTGTCGAAAAACTCACGGGTTCAGCATTGCGTCAAACGCAGCCGACGAACTACGGACAAGATTCGCGGCCTTCCTCATTCTTCGTGATCACCAGTTGCACCGGGGTTGCAATGCAGTTTTAATCGTGCCATCACGTCGAAGAGGTTCAATGGGCTTGCGAGAGTGGCGGAATTGGCATACGCGCCAGATTTAGGATCTGGTTCCGAAAGGATTGAGGGTTCAAGTCCCTCCTCTCGCATTTTGCTCGAAATCGCGGAAGCTTGGCTCTTCGAAATGCTTGTTCGGGAACGTAGAGCGGGCGGGACGACTACTCCAATCCTAGAGTTTGGTGTCAGCAGGAGAGCCGCATACCCTACGGGAACTGCAGCTACCAGCGAATGGCGAATCCGGTCCCTGTGAACAGGTCCGCCGCGTGATCGACCAGCCCAAATCCGATTCGCCAGTCCACCTGAAAATTCGGTGTGAACTGGTAGGTCAGGCCACCGTCCGCGTAGTGTTCCGGACGATCTTCTTCCGATCCGTGCCGGAAAAAGGCAAACCACTCGAGATACATCCCCACCTTTTCGGCCAGCGAAATCCCAGTCGTCACCGACTGGTGAGCTTGAGCGAAACCGTCCTCGGTGGCATTCAAGACGAAATGTGCCGGATTACCGACCCCCACCGTATCAAAGGTCTGAAATCCTGTTTCGTAGAGGTATGCAAACCCGGTGCTGCCCGCGATCGACCAGTCCTCGGTGATGTCCCAGCCGTACAGAAAGTTTGTCTTGGGCTGTGTTCGGCGCGAGCGAAACGGGGTCGAACCAGCCGGGACTGACAGCGTTGCAATCGCAGCCAGCTCGGGAATCCACCCGTCCTCCTGCAACAACTGGAATTTGAAACCCAAATCGAGGTCTGTCGCCCCCTTCGTGCGAGTTCTTTCCTCGGTGACGCGGTCGATCTCAAATGAGTTCACATAAGTCGGCAGGATTATCCGCAGTTCCACCTTTTCCGTCAGCCCGATGCGCCACAAGAATTCTGGCAAGACATGCTCATCGCTCCGGGTTTCGTTGTTGCTGTCGTGTAAAAAGGTCCAGCCGCCCTCAAGCATGACTCGACCGTGTCCGACGACGGAACTTGCTTCGGTAAAGTCAGGTCGATCCGTGGCGAGCGGCTCTTCGTCGGACGGACGAAACGGCCCGGACAGCCAGCGGGTGAAGTCCTCAGTCGTGCGGAACATCAACCGCGGCTGGTAATCGGCATCCGATCCGTCTCCCGGTGTCGTTGACTGTGCGGACAAGTTTTGAAAGGCTATGAATTGCAGGAGCACCGCTATTCCGACAACACTCAGCCGTCGCACGATGTTCATGGAGCAGGGAACGGCAGAGTGGTTTGGGTTCATTCGACAAGACATTTCAGTTTCTCCGTGAAAGCCCAGACGTCCGCCTCGGTTGGGTGAGCCAGGCGCACAGAAAACTCTTTCGGCTTTTTACCAACTTCGGTTAAATGTTTTGACGACTCAAAACTCGTTCATCTCAGGACCGGCCAGTTCGTCTCTGGTCTGATTGCCTGACCCGCAAAGTTTGACTGTCGGTCGGCTCCGAGGAATCAAACACATTCCAATTCAACTTCGAAGCGACATGGTTTCACGGCTCCGCCACCTGTTGGAAATGATCCGGTTCAGCCACACGCTGTTCGCGCTCCCGTTCGCGCTGTTGGCGGCCGTGCTGGCATGGCGGCAGAATTGGCTGGACCAGATCGCGTGGCGATGGCAGGACTTGATTGGCATCCTGCTGTGCATGGTGTGCGCACGATCGGCGGCGATGACATTCAACCGCCTCGTCGACCGCGACATCGATGCCACCAATCCACGAACCGCAATGCGGCATCTTCCGGCGGGAATTCTGTCCGTCGGCGTGGCAATCGGGTTCTGCGTGGCGTGCTCGGCTGGTTTTGTCGCGTCGACGCTTCTGTTTCTCCCCAACAGATGGCCGCTGTACCTGTCGCTCCCCGTGCTGGCCTTTCTGTGTGGCTACTCGTACGCGAAACGATTCACCGCGTGGTGTCATTACTGGCTCTCGGCCGCGCTGATGCTGTCGCCGATCGCCGTCTGGATCGCGTTGCGAGCAGAAGTCGCGTGGACTCCGGCGCTGATCGCGAGCGTCGTGTTCTTCTGGGTCGGAGGCTTCGACATCATCTACGCCTGCCAAGACACCGACTTTGATCGGCGGGCAAATTTACTCAGCATCCCGGCCCGCTGGGGAATCCCTGCGGCGCTCAAGCTGGCGCTGGTCAGCCACGTCGTGATGCTGGGATGTCTGCTCGCCTTGTGGCACGTCGCGGGACTGGGCTGGGTGTTCCTGATCGGAATCGGATTGGTCGCCGCGTTGCTGGCGTATGAACACGCGATCGTGCAGCCGAACGACCTGGGCCGTGTCAACGCGGCTTTTTTCCATACGAACGCGATCATCAGCCTCGGCCTGTTGCTGGTGACTCTTGCCGATTTGTGGTTCTCGATCGGCCGCACCAATTGACGTTGATGATGTGCCGTGCTAAAAACTGTCTCGCCTTCCGCTAGACATTGCGGCCGGTGGTTTTATGTTCTTTGAGTTCACCGTCTGACAGAGTAAAGGGATGCACGATGGGTTGTGTTGAACGAGACCGAGAAAGAAAACGTCGCCGTGCTCGGAAGTTGAAATTGGTGAAATTTCGAGCGCTGTTCGCCAAGGCCGCCAACGATGGCGAACGCGGTCTGATTTTCGCGAAGGCCCGCAAGATCAGCCCACTGATTACGGTCGAAGAATTGGCCCCGACGAAGAGCTGACTCCCGATTACCTCTCCGCGAGCCGTGTTGTCTCATCCGGTGGCATGGCCCGTAGATTCTGGACAGGTAGCTCAGTTGGTAGAGCACAGGACTGAAAATCCTGGTGTCGCCGGTTCAATCCCGGCCCTGTCCACTTCGCACAAACTCGCAGCGAGCTGCATCTCATTGCCCGCTACGAGTTTTTGTTTGCGCTCGTCCAAAGTGCTGTTCAGTGTCTCAACACCGATTGCGAGCGTTTGCGACGTGATGCCGGGGTCTTCTGCTGCGCGCAGCACGGAGACGGAAGTTGTGACAGTGCGGACGTCTTCCGTTGGCTCGGCCATCTGTTGGGTCGATGTGACGGCGGGCGGTTGCATCACGGGATCGTTTGCCGCCGCGTCGAACAGGTCATCACCGACCATCAAGTAATGCCGCTCGCTGACCTTCATGCTGTGCCCGATCCACTGGCTGACGGCATGTTGCGGATGCCGCTTCGCCAAGTCACTTTCGCAGGATCGACGCAAGGCTCTCGTTACATTCTTGCTTCGGTCTCGATCCAGTCGTCCTCGATGGTATCAGGGAGTCCGTCGAAGTGTCGTAGCGGTCTTTCATGCGGCGGGATAGGACGTCGTAGACTTTCTCGTCTTGAGTCTCGCGCTACACGAGATTCCGCATGTCGACTGTCCGACGGACTTGGCCGAAGCGTTTGATGCGGCCGAGGCGTTGTTCCAGACGTGACGGGTTCCAGGCAGGTCCAGTTTGATGAGTGTGCCGAAGGTTTGGAGATTCAAACCTTCGCACGCGGCGTCGGTACCGAGCAGCACTCGGATTACGCCACGGCGGACTTGGAGTTTGATCTCCTCGCGACCCACAGCGGTAAATCTCTCATCTTGTCAGATGCTGGACTTGCCCGAGCCGGCGTAAACCGCAATTCGTTCGCCTGGCAAATCGTCCATCAATTGCTCTGCCAGCCATTTGACGGAGTTGTAGTATTGGCTGAAGATGATGCAGCCCGTTCCAACCATTGGTGGGATTTCAAGCATTCGAGGCCCGCTGCGTACTTGGGATCGCGTTCCTGATTGGTTGTCAATGCCATCACAAATCGTTCCAGCAGAGCACGCTCTTCTGGTATCAGGATTCGAGACATCCCAACGGCCGACGCCGATCGACATCCCGACCGATAGCAACGTGGAAATGAACTGGTACGTCTTCGGCGGCGAGCACCACGAACTCTACCTCGCGCTCATCAAGCAACGCTGCATCAACGACCGCCTCGGCACATCGCTGGAAACAATGAACCGCCAGCTCCGTCTCCACCTGCACCGCGGAATCGGCTACTTGGCGACCCCAAACAGAATTCGCTCGATCGGCGATCTCGTCGCGTTGGCCGCGACCTCAAGGTGAGAGATAGAAAGCAGTGTCGACGTCAATGATTTCCCGACACCGCGATCTGGTGGAAGGAATTCAACGGGCGAATCGGCCGCTTCCATCACAAGACATTCCCGACTTGGCTTGCAGGAATCGACCTGCAACGACTTGCAAATCAAGAGGTCCATGCTGAAGATGCACCCGCTGAATTGGGCGACACCACTTTTTGTGGTGGGCTAGAGTTGACCTCGGAATCAGGTGCCGCCAGTTCAGTCCCGGCCCATTCCTATTTTTCCATTGTTTCGATCAGGAGCCATCCAGTGTACGGCTACACGGTCCACACGGGTTCCACCGACAAGTACTCCAAAGGGTGGGACGGTATCTTCCCGAAGAAGTCCGGAAAGCGGCCTGCCGCCAAGCCCAAGAAACAATCCCGGTCGGGCAAGAAGTCCTGAGCCAACCGCAGCCGCACCGAACAGCGATCCAAATCGTTCGCCGGCACTTTCTTCGCGGTGGATCGCGATCAAACTGGGTTTGCCCTCGCTGGCGGAAGGTGATACGTTTCCGCCCTTTTTCCGCGGCGGTCGCGTCAGGAATGACGCGATGATTGAGCGGCCGAACAAGGATGGTTTCGGAGCGAGTGGGGATGGGCACACGGCACGGAATGCAATCGTTGTTCGTCTGGTTGGCCGCAGGCTGCTCGCTGGCCTTCGCGGGCTGTGGTGACGGCGGTCGCGAGGCGAAACCGACGGCCAACAAGAATGCTGCGGAGTCCGCGACACGGGCTGCCGACGCAAAGACGGTCGAATCGCCGACTGCTCCGCAAGCGATTCGGTTGGCGATTCATGTTGGCGACCGGTTTCCGCTCGTTAAACGGCTCGATCAATTCCTGAAACAGGTCACGCCGAACGGCAACGTGTTGACTCACCACTCCAGTTTGGAGCTGTCGTTGTCGATGACCGTCGAAGAACTCATCGAACGCGGCCCGCGGCGTGGCCAACTGCGACTCGGAGCGAAATTCCACCACGTGAAGTTCTCACAAAATGTCCCCGGAGCGGAAACGCATTACGACTCCGACAACCCTCCCGCGACGGTGCCGCTTGAGATTCAGGGCTATCACGGACTGAAGGACAACGGGTTCTCGTTCTGGATCGGGGCGGATCACCAGATTTTGGAGATTGTCGAATTCGACAAGTTCATCGATCGCTGTGTGGAGAATGTCCCGGCGGACAAGCGTGTCTTCGTGCGGTCCACCCTGGCGCGGAGTGCCGGAGCGGACGGGATCGCGAACTTCATCGACGACAGCATCGGTTTGCTGCCGAATCGGGATGTGACCCTCGGTGATTCGTGGGCTCGCTCCCGTCAGATCGTCCAACCCGTCCCGATGCACATCTCGACGCGCTATACCCTGACCGAGCTGACGAGCGACGAGGCCCAAGTCAACATCTTGGGGACGATTACTCCGTCCACCACCTACGGCCCGGACGATCAGCAATCGCGTGGTGTCGAAGTGCAGGTGAAGAAGGGCCACTCGATCGGCTCCTGCACGATCAACCGTCGCACGGGGTTGCCCATTGATTCCCGCGTCGATCAAGAACTTTCGATGCGGGTGAAGCTGGCCAACAAGGTTGAGTTCGACCAGTTCAAGACGACGGTGACCACGATCCGCATCTACCCGGCCAGCAAGATCGAGAGAACTGCGGCGAGCGAGCAGCGCAAGGCGAATTGACAGTCGCCCTGTCGCTCCGCAACAGGACAGCCGAACGGCGTTTGAAATTCCGTGGTTTGGAAGCTCCGAGAGTTGTTCGGCACTCGGTCTTCCTGTCGCGGAGCGACAGGGCTACGAGTCGCCAGACTTGCCGCTGGTCTTGCTGGTGCCGAGGAACCGCGTCCAACGACTACGTTTGGCATTCTCCTTCGCGGAGGCAGAGGGGGCTCCGGCATCACCACCCTTGGCGAGGTTGTACTGACCGAGTTCCTTTGTGAGTCGCTCTTGCTTCTGGCGCAATTCAGAGTCTTCCCTCGCCAGTCTCGCGCGTTCCAATGACAGGCTCATTTCGTGCTGTCGGAACTTCTCCTGCCAGATCTCGTCGAGTTCGCCCAGACGAGCCTGGATGGCTTCCGGCGAGCTACTGTTCTCTGTGGAACCAATCTGTAGCGCCAGTCGTTCTCGCAGTTCGAGAATGCACTGATCTCGATCACAAATGGCCGCGATGGCGTCGTCCAGCGATAGCGTGTCGAATGCGACCGGTGTCGGCAGGTCGACAGGTCGATGGCTTTCTGCGGATGACGGCGGATTCTCGCCGGTCGGAACCGTCGTTGGCGACGACGAGGATTCTCCTGACTGGTTACCAGCGGCCCCCAGCCGGAATGATTCGTTTGATCGCGGCAGCGAAGCCGAATCTCCGACCGTTCCTGCTCTGTCCGTCCCAGTGGCCGTGTCGTGATCATTCAGACGAAACGTTTCTGAAGGCCGCCGAAACTGTCCGCCGCCGTGTTCTGAAGGCGACAGTTTCTCGGCGACAAAATCGCGCAGCTCCAGCACCTGCTGTTCGATCCGTTCGAGTACGACGTCGGTTTGGAATTCTCGCCACGACTCGGTGATTTCCCGCAGGTCCGCGGCCACCGCTTGATGTTCGGCCAGCACGTCCGTCAATTTGATGGGAGGCGAGCGTTTGGCACCCAAGGCCTCTCCGGAACGGTTCGACCGGTCAAGCTGTTCCGCAGCCTGCTCCAGGCGTTCGGTCAGCGCGGCGATCAGTTGGTCTTTCTTCTTCAATTCATTTGCCGGACGATCCGCATCCGCGGTCTCCACCGACAACGAAGCTGAAGAGAATCCCTGTGCGTCGACTGGCGAACTTCCGCTGCGCCGCTCCAAGAGTTGACGTTCGACAGTGTCCGACATGCTGTTGTGCTCTCGAACCAAGGTTTTCCGAGACCGAGTGTGAATTGTGGTCCGACCGAAAGCGGCCACACACTGGTATGTTGGAAGTACCTAGCTCGCCGAGCCGATGTCGTCAAAAGGCCACGCGAGATTTCGAATCGAAACGTTCGAACAAATCGACACGACACAACAAACTCGGACGGCACAGCCGATCTGATCGGACTCATCGAACCAATCGGTGCGTCAGAACGCGCCGAACTCGATGACCGCCGCGGCGGGATGTCGCTCCACCACGGGAGGCGGAGCGGCAGGAGTCGGTGGCGGCGGCAGCTCGGCATCCGGCGGATCGAGCCGATACTGCGGCAGCAGGCGGTTGATCCGCATTTCGATGTTCGTGAGCTGTTCTCCCTCGGCTCGCGAAACGAACGTGAACGCAAAGCATCCCTCCCCGGAACTCAGGCGTCCGGTTCGGCCAACGCGATGAATGTAGTCGTCGCAGTATTCCGGGACGTCGTAGTTGATGATGTGCGACACGCTCGTCACATCGATCCCACGCCCCATCACGTCGGTGGCGATGAGCAGCCGGACTTCGCCCGCGCGAAACTTCTTCATCACCCGGTCGCGAGACGTCTGCGGCAGATCGCCGTGAATCACATCCACGCCGGGCAGACGTCCAGACAGTCGATCGTACAACCGATCAGACCCGCGCTTGGTCCGGCAAAACACGATGGCTTGCCGCGGTCGCTCGCGGACGAGCAACTTCGCCAATGTCGACAGCTTCTGATCTGGTTCCACCGTGACGTAAAACTGCTCGACCGTATCCACCATGACCTGTTGTTGCGACAGATCGACATGCGCGGGATCGCGCATGTAACGCTGAGCCAGTCGCATGACCGGCGGCGGGATGGTCGCGGAGAGCAGAAGCGTCTGCCGCTCTGTCGGGCAGCGACGGAGAATCCGTTCGATGTCCGGTCGGAAACCAATGTCGAGCATCCGGTCCGCTTCATCGAGCACGGCAATCTTGATCTTGTCGAGCACGAGCAACCGGCGATTGATCAGGTCCAGCACTCGGCCGGGCGTGCCGATCACGATCTGCGCCCCTTGCTCGAGCGCAGAGATTTGCCGCTTGATATCCTTGCCGCCGACACAACTGACCGAGCGGACCGGGCGATTCATCGACAATCGGCGGCACTCTTCCGATACCTGCTCGCTCAGTTCGCGAGTCGGAGTCAGAACGATCGCCTGCACGGAATTGTCTGCCGGATCAATCCGCTCGAGGATCGGGAAGACAAAGGCCGCCGTTTTTCCTGTGCCAGTTCGAGCCTGACCGATGCAATCGCGACCGGTTACCGCAACAGGAATGAAATCCGCCTGGATGGGACTGGGGGTGACATACCCAACAGATTCGACGGCGGCTAACGAGGTGGGACTTAAACCGAGATCTTGGAACCCTTTCGTGGGTTCAACCACAGAACTTTGCAATCTACTCTCCTTCAAAACCTACTGAAAATTGCCGGCCATTTGATTTCCGGCTTCGCGTGGACGATGCCATTTCAGCGTCCATCATCTGTTCGTTGCGGAGAAAACTTAGCCGCGCCAACCATTTGTGTCAATCGCCGATTCCTCGTCGAGCCACTTCGCGACGGACGCATCTCTCCATTTCGACTCGCACTTTTTTCCAGAATCTCCAAAAAACACTGAACCTTCGTCTGCCAAATGTCGTCTATGCACGTACATTGAGTCGTCTCGTTTTTCGTTTCCCTCGCAAGCGGCTTTTAGCCAGAGGTGTACCATGGTGCTGACTCGCAACAACCAGATTTCCGTTCGGAACCTGTCCGGGTTGAACGTCGGACTGGGCCTGTTTGCTGGTCGCGCCATGTGTGATATGCCCGCGAAGCCGCGCTTCTTAGACGTAACAAAGCGCACGCGTCCCGCGCAACGAGGGAAATGCCTGTTGCCCAGTATGGGCAGTCTGGTCGCCGAACCAGAACGGTGTTCAGCCAGTCGCGAGCATGAGCTTGCCACGGGCCATGCAATACCGGCCGGTCGGCATTATTCGGCCAGGCTTTGGGCGTCGCTCGTGCTCAGTCGTTCCGCGAGATCGTAACGCCAGCGAATTCGCTGACATCCACGATCGGGCTGCTAACACCAGCCTCCCAACCATCGCGATTCGACCCAGCGGCTCGACCCCAGGCCCGTTCGCTTCGACCGTGTGACGTCTCATTATCCGAGACCGATCCTCCGGCGAAGTAGTTCCCGACCGAACGGACCTTGTCGAGCAATCGTTGACGCCACACGCGAAGCCTCGTCACCCGCGACGGTTTCACAGTCCACACCAAATCATCCACGCAACACGAAACCACCCCGAGGTCCACACGACGTGGCCTCTGGCACGAAGCCGGAAAGAGGTGCTGAGATGAACGAAATCGAACTCCTGACGCTGGTCCGGATGGCTCAGTGCGGCGACCGCGAAGCCTTCAGCCAGATCGTCATCGAACTCGAACCGACGGTGTTCGCCATCGTGCTCCGTCGGCTGAAGAACCGTTCCGAGGCGCTCGAGGTCACGCAGGAAGTGTTCATTCAAGTCCTGCGCAAGATCTCGCAGCTCCGCGAACCCGAACGGGTCCTCGGCTGGCTGCGCCGGATCGCGGTGCGCATGGCGATCAACCGGGCGATTCGTCGGCCGCGCGAAGTGCTCTGCGGCGACGAATCGTTCGTCGCTGTGGGAACGACCGCCGACAATCCGCTCGAAACGGTGCTGCGAAATGAAAACGCCGCACAGCTTCGTCACGGCATCTCGCGTCTGCGTTCGCTCGACCGCCAGACTCTGGTCGCCTTCTATTTTGAAGGCCGGTCGATCGAACAGATGAGCAACGAATTCGCCAGCCCGATCGGCACGATCAAGCGCCGCCTCCACACGGCCCGAAATCGCCTGCGCGATCAGCTTGTCGAA
>JACRIH010000121.1 GCA_016235885.1 Planctomycetales bacterium
AGAGCGAACTTCGCCAACGAGGACTACTCGCGGGTGCTAGCCGCTGAACACGTTTCCGAGCAATTCAAGGCCCAAGCTCGCGTCGCACTTGCTCGCTAGCCTGCCTCGATAAACCGTCGAATCGTCGCTGAACACTGTGACGGTCGTGCCCGCTTGTGGGATTTCAACGCCGTGCAGTGTACGACAAGGTGAGCGTTTCGTGGGCTGGCCGGATCGACCTGCTATACTCGTCGCATGGAGCCGTTCACTGCGGAATTGATCGTCGAAAGTTACCTGCATGGAGTGCGCATCGACAGCTTTCTCGTAAAGCATTTTCGCAGCTACACGCCGTACCGCATGCAGCGGTTGGTACGCGCCGGACAGGTGAAAATCGAGGGGGCGATGGCGCGATCCGACGATCGCGTGTACGAGGGGCAGGTCGTGCGCGTGCGGTTGCTCGAACCACCCGACAACTTGATGCCCTCCGAACCGATCCCGCTCGACATCGTCTACGAAGACCCGTGGCTGATCGTCCTCAACAAGCCGGCGGGTATTGTGGTGCATCCGTGCGGGATGTGGACGGACGGGGCGCTGACCAACGCGCTGCAACATCATTTCGACCAGCAAACGCAGCTGCGCGGCTTGCTGCGACCGGGGGTGGTCCATCGGCTGGACCGGTTGACCAGCGGCGTCATCGTGCTCACGAAAGATCACCTCTCCCACCGCCGGTTGTCGATCGGTTTTCAATGCGGGTTGGTGACGAAAACGTATCTGACACTGGTCCACGGCGTCGTCGCACGAGATCGCGGTTTGATCGATCTGCCGATTGGCGGCGTGGTCGGCGGTGGGACAATTCGGCGGTCGGTCGAGGAAGACGCCGAGGATACGCGCGAATCGCAGACACGGTACGAAGTCGTCGAACGATTCGCCCGGCATTCACTCGTGCGCTGCCAACCGCTCACCGGGCGGTTGCATCAGATTCGCGTACACATGGCTGGGATCGGTCACCCGGTTCTTGCCGATGAATTCTACAATTCGAGTCCGACGTTCCGGCGCAGCGAAATCCCCGGTGGATCAATCGGCGACGCGGAAGCGGACGAGCCGCCTTTGCTCGACCGGCAAGCGCTCCACGCGCACTCGTTGAAATTCCAGCACCCGATCACCAAACATCCGATCTCCGTCGAAGCCCCACTGGCCGCCGACATGCAGGGGGCGCTGGAGGCGCTGCGGGAGTCCCGCCTTCAGGCGGCACCCTGACCGACCAAATCCGGCATTTCAACGACCGCAGCCTGACGAACGGCGGTCAAGTGCCGTCGCATGGCCGCCGTGCGTGTGGAACTGGTGTGGAACGCATGCCGGACCAGGCGCAGGCCTTGATCCATCGCCGACAGTGACGTCTGCGGGAAGCCGACGACGTCTCCAAGGCCGTAGATGTGCGACACAAATGTCCGGAAATAGCGGTCGCACCACAGTCGGCCGTTTTCATCCGGGTGGATATTCGCTGCCGCCAGATTCAAGTGGTCGGTCATGCCGAGACGCTCCAGCGAGAGCAACGCGTGCTGCGTGGAGACACGTCGGCCCGTGGTGAGCACCGCGTGCAGCCGCCCGTTCGCGAGTTGATCGAGACCGATGACTTCCTCGCCCGTGTCCAATACGACTCGACCGGTCAACCGGTGAAAGTCGATCAAGTCGCGTGTCGTCTGATCGCGCTCGGCGAGCGCATCGTTTCGACCATCGATCAACCGTACGGCGACACCCAGCGAGGCCAGCAGCGCGGCATGCGACGCCCCGGTCGTTCCCGCGCCGATCACGATCGTGTCGCCCAGCGGAACCGCGGGGCGTTCCCAAAACGTGCGTGAGTCGACGATCGACCGCTCGTCGGACGGCAGCCGTTCGGGACGCCGCGGACGTGTGCCGGTGGCGATCACGATGCGGTGAGCTTCCAGCCAGTGCGATTGCAACTCATCGTCCACGAGGACCGAGTGCGCGTCGATCAGGCGCGAGTCGCCGTGAAACGTCGCGATGTCGTAGCGATCGGACAGCTCGCGGAAGACGCTCTGATCGAGATCGGCGCTCGCTCGCAGTCGGACATGGAGTGCGCTCAGCGTGGCATGCCGTCCACGAGGCACAGGGGCTGTGATGCGAGACGACTTGCGGGACTTGCCCGTGTTCGAAACGGGTTCTCCCTCACGACGCGCGAATTCCAACGCAAGCTGCTCGGCTAAAATCTCCGGCAACTTCACCCGTGCGGACCGTTCGATTTCGGTCAGCAGGTCGCGCGGTGGTTCGATAATGGCGACGCGCTTGGAAAGCTTCGCCGCCGACACGGCGGACCAGCGCCCTGCGGGGTCGTCCCCAATCACGAGCAAATCGTAACGCATGGCAGCACTCTCTCTGACGGTGTTGGCCGTCAGCCGGAAAGGCCGCTCCATCGGCGAGGCAAATCGCGTTCGAATCCCGATCGAACGCTGGACCGGCGAGCGCAGTCGCGCCGCTTGGGCCGCTGTCTTGTCTCATCGGGACAACGTCCGGTTGGGAAAGATGAAAAAGGATGTCGTATCGCGCACGCTGGGCAGGTTGCCGGTGACGGCTCTGATCGTACTGGTCGTGAGGCCGCATCGGACGTGGTACAGCTTCCGCAGTTTTCCTCATGCGAACCGGATCGCGGTCCGATTTCGTCGATACCGAAAGCTGGAGAAGCCTCGGTCCAAAAACCGGTTGTGACGAGAAGTCGGGTCACAGCAGTCTCACGAAGTGCGGGAGCAGTGCCGGTTGGTCCGGGGAGTGAATCTGGTCGCTTTGTGATCCGTCGTGGCGCAGTCGCCGTTGCGGTGGCAGAATCTTGGGTGTGGTCAATCGGCGGGTGAGGTTCAGGGACAATTGCCCCTCACCCCCGGCCCCTCTCCCCCTCCGGGGGCGAGGGGAGAGGTCAACATGGCAGGAGAATCTTGATATGCCTGACAACATCTTTATGGAAGAGCGCACGAAACAACAGGCGGGCAGTTGGCTCGCGGCGGTCGTGGCGTTGCTCGTGTTCGCGATGGGAATCCTGTGGTTTGTGTACACCCAGTTTCGCATCGACGTTCCCACCGGACACATGGCGCTGCTGATTCGCAAGACGGGTCTGGATGTCGAGAACGCTGACGAAGTCGCACCGACGCCCGAGCACAAGGGAGTGCAAAAGGAAACGTTGACGGAAGGCCGGTACTTCTACAATCCGTACGCTTGGAGCTGGCGGGTCATCAAGCAGACCGAAATCCCCGCCGGGAAGCTCGGCATTCAAGTGCGACTGTATGGTGACGATTTACCACCGGGCGAATTCCTCGCGATGAAAGAGAATCAGAAGGGAATCGTGCCCGGCGTGCTTCAACCGGGGCGCTATCCGATCAATCCGTACCTGTACCAGATCGAGTACGAAAAGTTCGAGCCGGTGACCATCGAAGCGGGCTTCAAGGGTGTCGTGACGAATCTTTCCGGACCGCTGGCAACAGATCCCAACCAACTCGAAGTCCCGGAGGGATTTCGAGGCACGCTCAAGAAATCGCTCGACCCGGGGACGTACACGATCAACCCGTACGAGACGCGCATCAACAAAGTCGACTGCCGCAGCCAGCGGTTTACGCTGTCGGAGAACAAAGACTTTGGATTTCCGTCCAAGGACGGTTTCTGGGTGAGCATGGATGCTGTGATCGAGTTCCGCGTCGATCCGGAGCGCGTCGCGGAAGTCTATGTCCTTCTGAACGAAGACAAGAACGGCGACCGCGTCGACGAGGAGATCATCAACAAGATCATCCTGCCGAACGCCCGGAGCTTTTGCCGGCTGGAAGGTTCGAACACGCTGGGTCGCGAATTCATCCGCAGTCGGTCCGAATTCCAAGAGCGGTTCCAGCAAGAGATGATCGATCAGTGCAAGCAAAGCGGCATCCAGATCATTCAAGCGCTGATCACGAAGACCGTACCGCCCGATCAGATCGCCGAGCCGATCCGGCAGCGAGACACCCTGAAGGAACAGGAGAAACAGTACCAACAGGAAATCCTCGCCCAGGAGGCCGTCAAGAAGGCGGCCATTCAAGTGGAGACGGTGAAACAGAAGCAGGCCCTCGTTGGAGCGGAGCAGGAAATTATCCGCATCACCACGGAAGCTCTCCGCGAACAGGAGGTCTCGACGACGAAGGGAAGCGAGAAGCTCGCGGTCGCGCAGCTCAAGCTCGACGCCACCAAGGACGAAGCGGCAGCGGTCCTCTCCCGTGGCAAAGGTGCGGCCGAAGTCGTGCAGTTCAAGAACAAAGCCGAAGCGGCCGGCTGGAAGCGATCGGTCGAAGCATTCGACGGAGACGGTTCGCAGTTCGCCCGCTACGTGCTCTATCAAAAGCTGTCGGCCGCGTACCGCACGATCATGGTCAACACGGCGGACAGCCCGATCATGAAGATTTTCGATTCGTTCACGCCGACGAATCCGCCGGCCAATCCGCCCACGAAGAAAGAATAGCGCGGCAATGCCGCAATGTGGCACGACGCTCCGCGTCGTGAATCGCGACGCGGAGCGTCTCGCCACAATTCTTGGTTGCACTCACCCCACAGCACCGAAAGGGACCACCATGAGCAAGTCCACCGCAAATCCCCGCATGCAAGCTGGCCTGGTCGGCTGTCTGACGATGCTCGTTTTGATCGGAGTGGTCGGCTGGGAAATGTTTCACTGGACGGTGAATCGCGTTTACGTTGGCGAAGGAGAGAGCGCCTACCTGCGGTACAAGGGGCCGCTGGTTTTCGGTTCGCGGAAAATGGCCGAGACCGGGCAGTTCGGAAAGCTCGACCAGAACGGCGTCCAGGAAATCGGCGTGCTGGAAAAAATGCTCGGTCCGGGCCGCCACTTCTACTGTCCGATTTGGTGGGAAGTGAAACTGGTGAAGGACATGGTGATCAAGCCGGGCGAAGTCGGCATTGTCACCAGCAAGTTTGGCGAGAATCTGCCAGCGGGGGAAATCCTGGTCGAGGGCGAGCTGGGGCAAACCAAGCACAAAGGTGTCTTGCGGAAGGTGTACGGGCCGGGGAGATACCGCGTGCATCCCTATGCGTACGACTTTGAAGTGAAACCGACGGTGGCGACCGTTGCGGGAGGTTTGACCAAGCACAACGGTTGGGTCGACATCCCCACGGGATATGTCGGCGTGGTCACCAACCTCACGGACAACAAAAAGATTTCCGCCAAGGCGGGTATCCAAGAAGACGTGCTGCAACCCGGCTTGTACCTCGTCAACCCGAAGGAACAGGCGATCGACATCGTCCTGGTGGGCTTCTATGAAAAGAGCATCACGACGAATCTGCAAACCGACCAGCAAGGACGGCTCAAGCTGGACCTGAGCGGTGAACCGATGATCGCAGACGACGACAGCGGCATCAGCTTCCCGTCCGGCGGGTTCAAGGTGCATATCGACTACACGGCCATTTGGGGTGTGATGCCCGATCAGGCCGCGAACGTGATCCGCAACTTCGGCACACTGGACGCCGTCGAAACCAAGATCATCGTGCCGCAGATCGAGAGCATCTGCCGCAACCAGGGATCGAATTTCACTGCCGTCGAATTGCTGGCGGGAGAGACCCGCGAGAAGTTCCAGACCGCGTCGTCGAACGCACTCCAGACGGCACTCAAGGACAAGCACATCACTTTGCTCAACGGTCTCGTGCGGTACATTTACATCCCCAGCAAGATTCGGGAACCGATTCAAAAGGCCAACCTCGCCAACGAGCTCAAGCTCACCAGCGAGCAGAAGGAACTCACGGCGAAGACCGAAGGCTCGCTCCGTGAAGCGGAAAAGAATGTCGATCTGGCGACCGAGACCGTGATCGTCGAGACCGAGAAGAAGGTCGCGGCGCTGAAGGCCGAGGGAGCCAAAACCGCCGCCGAGACGAAAGGCGAAACCGTCAAGCTGGTCGCCGAGATCGACCGCAAAACCGCCGAACTCGAACGGGAAGCCACGGTGATGATCGGCGAAGCCGAAGCCGAATCGCAGCAGCTCCTCGAAGAAGCCAAAGCCGGCAAATTCAAGCTCGCCGTCGAAGCCTTCGGTTCGGGCGACGCATTCAACCACTGGGTGTTCGCCACCGGCCTGCCGGAAGACATCAAGCTCAACCTGCTGTACGCCGGACAAGGCACATTCTGGACGGACCTCAAAGGCTTCTCCGACGTGATGCTCGGCCGTCAGGTTCAACAGACGCCGCCGCAACAGCAGACTCGCCCGCAGACCAGCCCGCAGCCGCAGCGGTAACCGCGTGCAAAGATCGCGATGATTTTTCCGAGGCCGGATGATCCAAGTCATCCGGCCTCATTCGTTGTCATCTAACAATCGGCTCAACCACTCATTGAATTCGCCGAACCGACAGACCGCCCCCTCTCCCTCCGGGAGAGGGCCGGGGATGAGGGTTAGTCGCTCGCCTATAACGCCGTCACTCTGGCCGCTCTCAGTCACCGCCAACTTTATTGCCATCGATCGTGTAGCCGGCTCTCGCCGAGAACCGTGTTCCGCTCTCGGCGAGAGCGGGCTACACTTCACCACCAACGCGCCATCCAATTCGGAGACACCTTGATGAATTACTTCGTCCGCCGCCCGTGGGATCTTCCCCAGCGATTGGTCACCCCCGAGGACGTGTATCGCCAGCGGAAACTGCATCGTCGCGAGTTCCTGACCTGGCTCGGATTGGCCACCGGCGTCGTGGGCTTGTCCACCGGATGTTCGGACAGCGGCGGCGAGAAGACGAGTTCGCAGTCGCCCGCAACGTCATCCCCCGAGGTGCCGGAATCCGTACCGAACATCTACCCAGCGGCGCGAAACCCAAATTTCAAAGACTACGGCCGCGCGGAAACTGAACCGGAAGACGCCGCGCGGTACACCAATTTCTACGAGTTCTCGACGAGCAAGTCGACGTACAAGTTTGTCGCGAACTTCAAGCCCACTCCGTGGGCGATCGAAATCGGCGGCTTGTGCGACAGGCCAGGCAAGTTTGATCTCGATGATCTGCACAAACAAATGTCGTTCGAAGAGCGAGCCTGCCGCCACCGCTGTGTCGAAACGTGGGCGATGTGCGTTCCGTGGACCGGCTTTCCGTTGCGCGACTTGTTGAAACGGGTCGAACCGAAAGCCGAAGCAAAATACGTCGGCTTCACGACGTTCGACCGCCCAGACGAAGCCACGAATATGGCTCGCACGCAAGGCGACTTCCCGTGGCCGTACACTGAGGGACTGACAATTGCCGAAGCGACCAACGAGCTGGCTTTCATCGCCACGGGTATCTATGGCAAGCCGCTCCCGAAGCAACACGGAGCACCGATCCGCCTCGTCTTGCCGTGGAAATACGGATTCAAGAGCATCAAGTCCATCGTCCAAATCACGCTGACTGACAAACCTCCGGCGACGTTCTGGAACACGGTCAATCCGGCCGAATACGACTTCGAGGCCAACGTCAATCCAACGATTTCCCACCCGCGGTGGAGCCAGCGCACCGAATGGATGCTCGGCACTCGCGAACGTCACGACACCGTGATCTACAACGGCTACGGCGAGTACGTCGCATCGATGTACAAATCGTAGCCCCGTCGCTCCGCGACAGGAAAGCCAAACAATTCCTGACGTTCAGGTTCCCTACCAGCGAGATTCCAAGCGATGCTCGGCAATCCTGTCGCGGAGCGACAGGGCAACGATCCCGCAAAAACCTGCTTGACCTCATCCAACCGGGCTGCGAAAATCCTGCCGGTTGGTTGCTTCAAGTTTGTCCCGACAGGAGACACTCGTTATGAACGGTTGGAAACTCAGTCTCGCGTCCGCGATGGTGCTGTGTCTGACAGCGAACGGGTTCGCGGCTCAAATCACCGGAGAATACATTGAGGCTCGGACGTGCGACGTGTACACCGGCCCGTGCTTTGCCAACGGCGAAGTGGGGACCACCGGCAACGAAGCCGTCCTGGCGTGGAAGGTTGACGA
>JACRIH010000122.1 GCA_016235885.1 Planctomycetales bacterium
CCTGCGCTGCGCTGGTCCCACCCTACGTCTTACTCTTCTCGTCCGGCTTGACGGGTTTGATCACGAACCGGTACGGACGCGGTTGGGCCACGGTGCGTTGGTTGGCTTCGAGGCGCTCGTTGCTCGCCGCCGCCTGCTTCGCGAGTTCGGCGGGCAAATCGCCCTGCTTGATGTACACATTCGCTTGCGTCAGCGCCGCGCCGAGCTCTCCGCGGGCGTTCGTCAGCGACAGCAGCACGCTGGCCTGCGCATTCCACGGACCACCCGGTTCCCAGCCGTTGGAAGTTGTCGAAGCAATGTTCACGCCCCCACTCAACTGCTGTGACGTGAACGTCCCCACCCCTCGTTCGTCGGCGGTCACATCGTACTTTCCGTTCGGCAGGTTCTTCACAGCAAGCAGGTAGCGATTGAGTTCGTTGGGCACCGGGACGAACGCGAAGTGAAGGGCAAAAAACAATCCGTAATTGAACGGCAATGCCTCGTCCAGCCGGGTGAATTCGATCTGATCGCCAGTGCGAACCACATCGGACACTTTGCAGCCGACGGCGGCGATCACCTTCGATTCGCCTGCGTCGATTGTGCAGTCGGACACGTCGGCGGGGGCACCAAATCCTTTCAGGATCGCGTACGCCATCGCAAGCTGCCCGAGTTCGTTCAGATGCACGCCGTCAGCAACATGCAGCGAGTATTTCTTCGCCGGATCGGTGATCGATTCGCTGAACTTCCAGACCCGCTTCTGAATCTCCCGCATGGTTCGCTGCACGTCGATCGCCCCACCGCCGAGTGATCGGGAAACCTCCATCCCTTCATCACACATTTTCTGAAGGAAACTCTCCTCACTCGTGTTCGGGTCCGCCCCCGTCACAGCCGCCGAGCAAATGAACACCCGCACCCCGCGCTTCCGACACTCGGTCACGATCCCGCGCACTGCTTCCAGATACGTCCGCTTGTGCTCTTCGTCCGCCAGCACGCCCCACCCAATATCGTTCGTGCCAAACGCCACGGTCAGCACGGTGGCTCCGTGGGCGAAGACGTCCCGTTCCAGCCGCTTCAACCCACCCGCCGCCGTATCACCACCGATCCCCGCGTTGATGAACCGAATCTTCCGCTGCGGAAACCGCAGCAGCGTGTAGTTCTCGATCATCTTTCCATAACTACGCGCCGCCGTGATGCTGTCGCCGAGGAACACGACCGTGTCGCCATCGCGCAATACAAAGTCGTCGGCACACGCGGTGTGCGCAAGGCACAGGCAGAACGCGAGTGTGATAAGGAGCAAATTTCCGCGGCAACCTGAAACCAAGCGAGACATGGCACAGCTCCCGTGAGTTAGTCGAACGGGAGCATTAGACCCGGTCCTTTCGACACCGGCAAGGAGCCACATCGGTTGGAGAAAATGTTGCTACAACGGCGAACCGCTGCGGGCACTCTCGGCGACAAACAGCACGAACAGCACAAAGGCCAGCAACAAGAGCAACAGCAGTCCCGCGGCAATGGCCACAATCTTGCCGCCGAATTGATGTCGCCGGCTAAAGCCCAAGATGAGCGATGCGAGCAGCACAACCGCGACACCGGCAATCGCAACAAAGAAGGCGACATTTCCGCCAACTTGAAGCAATGCAAAGACAGCCTCAGCATTCATGTTCATAGCAATGAATCTGGTATTTTGGAGAGCATGCTTCGCCGGAGGTCACGGCCATCCGGCAGGTCGTTTTCCAGACACATTGCCTCTACAGCTCAGAGGTTTTGATTTTCAATTGCCGTCACGGCAATCACCTACCTGGTCACCGCGAGAGCGGGCGGTACTTGATCCGGTGCGGGCGGTCGGCGTCGTGGCCGAGGCGTTGTTTGCGCTGGGTTTCGTACACTTCGTAGTTCCCTTCGCACCAGACGACGCTGCTGTCCCCCTCGAACGCGAGGATGTGCGTCGCGATGCGGTCGAGGAACCAGCGGTCGTGGCTCACGACGACGGCACAGCCGCCGTAATCGACCAGCCCCTCCTCCAGCGACCGCAGCGTGTCCACATCGAGGTCGTTGGTCGGTTCGTCGAGGAGCATCAAGTTGCCGCCGGAGCGGAGCAGTTTTGCGAGATGCACGCGGTTGCGTTCGCCGCCGGAAAGCTGGCCGACCAGTTTCTGCTGGTCCGACCCCTTGAAATTGAACCGGCCGCAGTACGCGCGGGCGTGGATGCGGGCATGCCCCACGACGAGCGTGTCGTCTCCGCCGGAGATTTCCTGGTACACCGACAGGCTGGGGTTGAGGGCATCGCGAGATTGGTCGACGTACGACAGGCGCACGGAATCACCGATTCGCAGCGTGCCGCTGTCTGGTTTTTCCAAACCCAGAATTAATTTGAACAGCGTGGTCTTCCCCGCACCGTTCGGCCCGATCACACCGACGATGCCACCGCGCGGCAACCGGAAGTTCATGTTCTCGAACAGCAGCAGATCGCCGTAGCTTTTCTTCAGATTCACCGCTTCGACCACCAGTTCGCCCAGCGGCTCGGCCACGGGAATCTGGATGTCGGCCGCGTCTTCTCTCGCGTCGTATTCCTGCGCGGCGAGTTGTTCGTACCGTTCGAGACGCGCCTTGTTTTTCGTGGCGCGTGCCTTCGGGTTCATACGCGACCATTCGAGTTCGCGCTTGAGCGTCTTCTGGCGCTTCGATTCCTGCTTCTCCTCGACGGCCAGCCGCGCCTGCTTCTGTTCGAGCCAGCTCGAATAGTTTCCCTCGTAGGGAATGCCCCGCCCGCGATCCAGTTCCAAAATCCAACCGGCCACGTTGTCCAAAAAATACCGATCGTGCGTGACGGCGACGACGGTGCCGGGGAAGTTGTGCAAAAAATGCTCCAGCCATCCGACCGATTCGGCGTCGAGATGGTTCGTCGGTTCATCGAGCAGCAGCATGTCGGGCTGTCGCAGCAAGAGTTGGCACAGCGCCACGCGGCGCTTCTCGCCGCCCGACAGAACTTTGACCGAGGCATCTCCCGGCGGCAGCCGCATCGCATCCGATGCGATCTCCAATTCGCGGTCGAGTTCCCACAGGTTCTGCGCGTCGATCTGGTCCTGCACTTTCGCCTGCTCGTTGAGGACGTCTTCCATTTCCTCGGGAGACAGGTTTTCGCCGAGCTTCATGTTCAGCTCGTTGTACCGTTCGAGGATGGCTCGCTTGGGAAGGACGGCGTCGTTGATGCACTGCTCGACGGTCCAGTCGGGATTCAGCCGCGGCTCCTGCGGGAAATACCCAATCGAAGTCCCCTTCGCCGCCCGGGCCGACCCCATGAAATTCGTGTCCTCGCCCGCCATGATCCGCAGCAGTGTGCTTTTTCCCGACACGTTGTTGCCGAGCACGCCAATCTGGGCTCCGGGGACAAACGACAGCCACAACTACGAGAGAACCGACGTCTGCTC
>JACRIH010000124.1 GCA_016235885.1 Planctomycetales bacterium
CCCCCGGCCCCTCTCCCCCCAAAGGGGAGAGGGGAGATTTGACAATTTGAATTCACTTCGCGTCGGCGGCGTACAGCCGTTCAATCTCCGCGGCGAAGTTCGCGGCGATCGTCGCCCGACGCATCTTCATCGTCAACGTCAGTTCTTCGCGTTCGACACTGAATTCTCGTTCGACCAACGCGATTCGCCGCACTTGCTCGTAGTGCGATAGATTCGTGGTTCGGAGACGGATGCGTTCGAGAACGAGGGCTTCAGCGGCGGGGTGGCGACAGGCGTCGTCGGAAGTCGCGGCGTGCCCTGCATCAACCAGAGCCGCGGCCAACGCGTCGCGATTGGGAACGACGAGCGCCGTCAGATAATTGCGGCCGTCACCGATGACCGCCGCCTGACGAATCAATGTGTCGGAGGTCAGCAAACTTTCCACCGCCGACGGGACGATCTTTTTGCCACCGCTCGTGACGATCAATTCCTTCTTGCGGCCCGTGATCCGCACGAAACCATCGGCGTCGATCTCGCCGAGGTCGCCGGTGTGCAGCCAGCCGTCCTGGAGCGCGGCGGCCGTTTCCTCCGGTCGATTCCAGTAGCCGAGCATGATCTGCGGACCACGCGACAAGATTTCTCCGTCGTCGCCGATCCGCACTTCGACACCGCTGAGTGGCCGGCCGATTGTGCCGTGCCTGAACACGCGGGGTGTGTTCATCGTGATGACCGGCGAGCTTTCGGTCAGACCGTACCCCTGAATCAACAGCAGTCCATGTTCGACAAAGAATTGCGCCACGTGTGTCGGCAACGGCGCGCCGCCCGAACAGCAGCACCGCAGATGTCCGCCGAGCATCTCCGGCAGCGCGCCGGGAATGTTCGCCCGGCCGTCGTCGATCAACGTCCGCATCACCTTTTCGTAGAAATACGGCACCGCGTTGATGAATGTCGGATGGAACGTGACGCTGTCGGCCACGGCGGTTTGCGGTGAATCAGCGAACGCCAACTCCGAAGCACCGACGAGACAGGCGTACAAATCGCAGGTGCGTGCGAAGATGTGGCTGAGCGGCAGCATGTTGAGCCGTCGGTCAGATTGTGACTCGTTCGGCCCGTCGAAATCGCGGACCATTCCCGCCGCGTTGGACGCCAGATTCCCGTGCGAGAGCATCACACCCTTCGGTTCGCCCGTGGTGCCAGATGTGTACAGTATCGTGGCCAGTGCGTCAGCGCGGGTCGCGGTGGCGAGCCGGTCAAGCCCGCTGGAAAACGCTGCGTCATCGGGCAGCGCGGCAAGTTCGGAGAGTTGCGGTATCGCCGCGCCACCGAGCGGCACCTTCGTGGCATCCAGTGAAACGAAGCGGATGTTTGGCGGCAACGGATCGGCGGCTGCCAGCTTCGCGGCCTGTTCGTCACCCGCGACGATGACGACCCTGGCTCCGCTGTCGGCGATTTGAAATCGCATTTGCGGGCCGGTCAAAGTGTTGTGAATCGGCAGATGCACGGCACCGATGCCAAGGATCGCCAGATCGCAAATCGGCCATTCGTAACGGTTCGACGAGATGAAGGCCACGCGGTCGCCGGGAGTGACGCCAAGCGACGCGAGCGCTTGGCCGGCGCGCACGACGTCGCGGCCAATCTCGCTCCAGGTTCGTTCGACAATACCGCCGCTTCGGCGAAACCAGATCGCCGGTTTGTCCGGTTGCTCGCGCACGTTGCGGACCAGAAATTCGACGACGGTCGCTGGAGTCGAGGAGGCGTTCATGTCAGAGGCTGTCCGGAAGCCATACCGCTGCGTAAAAGATTCATCCACAGATTTCACAGATTACGCAGATTGGAATTCCCGTCTTGAATCTGTGTCATCTGTACTACAAACGTTCAATTTCTTCGCAATGCCGCGAAGGTTTTTAGCCACGGATGAAACACGGACTGGCAACAACCAAGATTTGAGTCGTCTGGCTTTGGCTGGCACGAGGATTCTGACTGATGGTGGACTGACTGAACTCGCCTCATCCGTGTTTCATCCGTGGCTAGATTCATTTGGGTTGCGGGTTTCGCGCGCTGTGAAATCTGCGAACATGCTGTTTCCTTTCCGGTTGGCGTCTCAGATCCGCTCGTAGACGACGGCAATTCCCTGGCCGACGCCGATGCACATCGTCGCCAGTCCGAGATTCGCGCCGCGATCAACCATCGTGTGGATGAGCGTGGTCGAAATGCGAGCGCCGCTGGCACCAAGCGGATGGCCGATCGCGAGCGCCCCACCGCGAACGTTCACCCGCTCCGCGTCGAGTTTCAACATGCGGATGCAGGCGAGGGCCTGCGCGGCGAAAGCTTCGTTGAGTTCGATGAGGTCGATGTCGGCGAGCGTCAACCCGGCTCGCTTGAGAACTTTCTTTGTGGCTGGAACGGGGCCGGTCCCCATCACGCACGGATCGACGCCGCAGACGGCGGTCGCCCGAATTTTGACGAGGGGTTTCAATCCGAGTTCCGTGGCGCGCGTGCGGCTCATCAACAGGAGAGCCGACGCGCCGTCGTTCAGCGGAGAACTGTTGCCGGCGGTCACCGTGCCGACGACCGGCATGAACGCCGGCTTGAGCGCCCCCAAGCTGTCGAGGCTGCAATCCGGCCGCACGCATTGATCGGCTTCGACGAGGCATCGCAGTCCGGAGTCGTCGCGTCCGTGGACCGGCACGAGTTCGCGCTGGAACTGGCCTTTGGCGTTTGCGGCTGCCGCGTTTTGATGACTGCGCACCGCGAAGCTGTCTTGCTCCTGCCGTGAGATCCCCTGCGATTGGGCGAGGAACTCGGCGGTGATCCCCATGTTGAGTGCGGCTTTCGACGTGCAGGCGAATAACTTGGGGTTGATGTTGATGTCCTGACCCATCGGCAGGTGGTGCATGTGCTCCAGGCCGCCGACGATCTGCACGTCTTCACCGCCCGACATCGCCGAGTGTGCGGCCTGTGCGACTGCTTGCAAACTGGAACCGCACAGCCGATTGACCGTCGTGCCGCCGGTCGAGAGCGCGAGACCCGCCATCAGCGCGACGTTGCGCGCCACGTTGAACCCTTGCTCTCCGCGCTGATCGGTGTTGCCGAGAACGACGTCTTCGATCAACGCGGGATCGATGCCGGTCCGCGCGATCAGAGCCTGGACGACGGCGACGGCCAAGTCGTCGCTCCGCACGTCGCGGAAGACTCCCTTGTCTTTGTGGGCGCGACCGATGGGGGTCCGCACGGCGTCAACGATGACTGCTTCGTTCATGGCTGGCTCGCGAGTGAATGACGAATGACAGTAGATCCAAGTTCGTGGCGGACGCTGCCAGCGTCCGTCAAAACACGCCTGCAATGGTTGACACCGACGCTAGCAGCGTCGGCCACGATGACTGCTTCGTTCATGGCTTGGCCTGCTTAATGAGGTCGTAAAACCCGCGTCGGTCCGCAGCGAGTTCGAGTAACAACGGCGTCGCGTGGTAGCGCTCACCGAGGGATTCAAACGGCTTGAGCATTTCGACAATCTTGGGTGTGCCGACCGTGTCGGCCCAAAACAGCAGCCCTCCTTTGAACGCCGGGAAGCCGATGCCGAAGATCAGGCCGAGATCGACGTCGCGCGGATCGCGGACTTTTTTCTCGGCCAGGACGCGCGTGGCTTCGAGCAGCATCGGGAGGAAGAGTCGCAACGCTGCGGTTTCGGGATCGATCTTCTGCGGCGGGCCTCGATGTTGAGCGAGGAGCGCGTCGAATGCCGGATCGGGATCGCCTCGATCCGATTTGTCGCGGTAGACGAAGAATCCCGCTCGCGATTTCTGTCCGAGGCGTCCGGCCTGCACCATCGCGTCGAGCAGCGGTGGGGAGAGAAACCGATCCGGAAAGGCTTCGACCATCACGCGGCCCGCAAAGAGTGCGGTGTCGAGACCGACTACGTCGTAAAGCGTGATCGGTCCCATCGGCATTCCGAACGACTTGGCCGCGCCGTCGATGGCTTTGATGGACAGACCCGCCGTCAGCAGCTCGAGCGTTTCGTTCATGTACGGAAACAGCAACCGATTTACGAGGAAGCCGGGTCCGTCTTCGACAACGATCGGACTTTTTCCCAGAGCCTTGGCGAACGCGACTGCTGTCGCCACCGTTTCGTCGCTGGTGCGTGGTCCGCGGATGACTTCGACCAGCGGCATGCGTCGCACGGGATTGAAGAAGTGGATGCCGCAGAATCGCTCCGGCCGCTGCAAGCCCTCGGCCAGGCGACCAATCGAGATGCACGAGGTGTTGGAGGCGAGGATCGTTATCTCGGGAAGATGCGATTCCAGCCGCATGTGGAATTCGCGTTTGAGCGGTTCGTTTTCGACAATCGCTTCGATGATCAGATCACAGCGGGCGAATTCCGCCTCGTTGGCGACTTCGCGAATCAGTGGTGCGAACTTGAGGATTCGCTCGGCGGTTGGGCCGCGAGCGGCCTTGTCGAAAGCCGTCTCTTCGACCGCCTTGCGAACTCCGAGGGCGAGCGATTCCGGACGCGAATCGGTGATCGTCACGGGGAGTTCGCGCCGCAAGCAGGCCGCCGCAATCCCCGATCCCATGATCCCCGCGCCGACGACACCGACGCTTTTGATCGGCCGCGGAACGATCGCGCGGTTGTCGATGCCGGCGTCCTTCTTGTTGCGGTCGGTGAGGAAGAAGACGTTCAGCAGCGCGCGATTGACCGGCGTGCCGAACAACTCGGAGAACGCTTCGACTTCCCGTTGACATGCCGCCTCGGCGGACAATTGTGAAGTTTCGAGCATCAAGTTCAACGCGGCCAGCGGCGCGGGATACTGACCCTTCGTCTGCTGTTGGATGTACGCGCTGGCCGTCGCACCCAAGAAGGCGAGTTCCGTGGCGCTCATCGCAATCGGTTTGCTCCAGCGCTCGCGGTCGCGGAGGTAGTCGCCGGACTTGCGTTCGGCGCGCACGAGCGAGAACGCGGCGAGCAGCAGGCGGTCAGAGGGAACGACGTCGGTGGCGAGGCCCATCGCGAACGCGGTTCGGCTGTCAATCGATTCGCCGCCGGTGATCATTTCCACGGCGTTGCCGAGGCCGACGATTCGCGGCGCCCGAGCCGTGCCGCCCCAGCCGGGAAACAGTCCCAACTTCACTTCAGGAAAACCGATCTGCGTCTTCGGGTCGTCGGCCATCAGCCGGCGATCGCACCACACGGCCAACTCGGCTCCGCCGCCAACGCAAATGCCGCCGATCGCGGCGACGCTGGGGAATGGCAGCCGCGCGAGTCGTTGAAACAGCGTGCGACCTCGAGTGGCGACCGCGATGGTTTCCGCTTTCGTGAGTCCACCCGCGGCGACGAACTCGCGAATGTCGGCTCCCGCGATGAAGATTCCCGGTTTTGCCGAGCAGATCACGAGGCCCGCCAGATCCGTCCGTTGTTCCAGCGTGTCGAGATGCGTGGTCAGTTCTTCCAGCACGCTGCGCGACAGGATATTGGCTCCCTTGGCCGGGTCGTCGAGCGTGAGCAGGGCGACATCCGGTTCGGGATACGAGAGTTTGATGGTGGTGTTTAAGCTCATGGCAGACATTCCTCTCCTGACGGCGAACCAGCGAAATGTTGTGCCGTGTGGGACAGGAAAGCCGAATGCTTTCGCAGTTGATCCGCAAGGAAACTGGCGAGCAGGGGGCTGACGCCCGATGGCACTTACTTTAGGTAGCCAAGGTCACCAGACCGTGGGATTTCGACGGCAACCGGGCTGTGCCCACGCTCTGGCGCGCGTGGCTACGAAGTAAAAGTAAGTGCCATTGGGCTGACGCCGCCCCGCTCGCCTGCACATTGTTCCCGCGAGTCTACTTTTCCTGCGCCTGGCGGAACGGGAACGAATTCAGCAACACCATCTGGACGGGTGCTTGAGGTACGCGAGACACAGTGTACGGGAAGCCATAGGCTCGAACCGTTCCCGACGACAGTTCGGCAATGTAGATCACGCTGTTCGAGGCTTGAAACCCCGGCCGGCTGTTGATGTTCGCCACACCCGTGACCATTGAATAGCTCGGCTCTGACTTCGGGTCGACTTTGAAATCCTGGGCCAGGTCGCGGAAGTAAAACTGTGTGAACACGGCACTCTGTTCGTTCAGCACGGCTCCGCGAATCGTGCCCGTCAAAAAGTCCAGCACGAAAACTCCCTCCAAGGGAGTGATCGGGTTCACCGAAGCGGTCGCCATCGCGAACTGCGGTGTGCGGTCGGTCGCCGAGGCCAGAGCCGGTTCGTGCGGCCAGAACGTCGCGATCCCCAACCCGGCCATCAACCCCACCACCAACCACACCACGCGACTGTCACTGATCGATCTGGCCATGTTTCTGTCTCCTGCGAGATTTGAGTTCGACCGTTGCGGGTCAAGGGCATTGAGCCCCCACTGTTGAACTAATCTACCCGCTGGATGGCGAGTCGGCCAGTGGTCAACTGTCGTCGCGATCAA
>JACRIH010000128.1 GCA_016235885.1 Planctomycetales bacterium
CTTGCCGCTCACTTCACACAACTTTCAACAAGAACGGCGGAGAACCATTTACATTTGACACACTCACCGTAGCCCCGGCCCTTGTGGCCAACACTCTTCGAGGTCCAGAATGATTTTGATTCCGAGATCGTCGCACTTCACTTTGCTGTTGGTTTGTCTGGCGTGCCTGCCCAGCCGGGCCGATGAACCAGTCGAGATTCGCGCCGAACCGATCAAGCTCAAGCAGGGCGATCCGCTCAGTGCGCGGGCACTCGTGGCTCGGCCGCCGGCCATTCGCGGCGTGATGAGTTGGACGCTGGAGACACGTCGGCATCGGGGAGCCATCTTCCACGCGGCGCTGAGTCCGGACGGAAAAACGCTGGCGACGGGCGGCATCGACGGGACGATTCGGTTGTGGGATGTCGAAACGGGGAAGCTGACCAAATGCCTGATCGGGCACAACAGCTACATTTACCGGCTGGCTTGGTCACCGGACGGCAACACGCTGGCATCGGCCGGAGCCTTTGATTCCTCGGCAAAACTGTGGGACCCCAAAACGGGCATGCTGCTCCGCACGCTCAAGAGCGAGAAGGGATACGTTGCGATCGTCGCGTGGTCGCCCGAGGGAAAACGGCTCGCGCTGGCCAGTGCCGAGAGCGGCTACGTGATCGTGTTTGATGCGGTGCGCGGCGAGCACATCAAGACGGTCGGGTTGGGAGTCCCTGTCGCCTGGCTCGGCTGGTCCCCCGACGGCTTGACCATCGCGTACGCGGGAAACGCAACGCCCATCCAACTGTGGGAACTCTCCGCCGCCAAGCCGAGCAATTCGCTCGACACCAGTGGCGACGTGACGTATTCGTTCTCGTATTCTCCCGACGGCAAAACAGTCGCGGTCGGTGGAGCCGCAGGCATTCGGATGTTCGACGTCGCGGCGGGGACCGTCATCCGGACGATCCCGGGCGCGGCCACATCGGTCGTGTACTCGCCCGATGGATCCACGCTCGCGTCCGCTTCGTCCGGCGGTGCGGTTCAACTGTGGGAAGCCGCGACAGGCAAGGCGGTCAAGACGCTGGCTGGCAGCACGACGAGTTATATTTCCTGGTCGCGAGATGGCAAGCTGATCTCCACGAACACAAGCACCACGGCCGCTGTGTGGGAGGTTGAGTCGGCAAAACGGAAACAGAATTTCGACGCCAGCGGAATCTATCCGCCGATTTGGTCGCCGGGGAAACCGCTCATCAGCGACACCCACACGGCGACGCCGTCGGTGTACGACGTGAACACCGGCAAGCGGCTGTGCAAGCTCGAAGGACACAAGGCCGCCGTCACCTCGGTGGCGTGGACTCGCGATGGCAAGACGCTCGCGACCGGAGCCTACGACAACACGGTGCGACTGTGGGACATGCCGTCCGGTTCGCCAATCGCCACGCTCGAAGGGCACACCGCCCCCGTCCTCGCAGTGGCCTGGATGGCCGATGGCAAGACCCTCGCGTCGGGATCATCCGACAAAACGATCCGCGTTTGGAAAGCTCCGGACAAGAAAGCCTCCCCCACGAAAAAGGCCGCGACCGGAAAAACGGCGGAGAAGTCCGAGGGAACCGCCGCCGCCGCTGCCGCCGCGGAACAGAAACCCACGGCTGATGCCGGCAAAAAGGCCGCCAGCGAAAAGAAGCCGACGGACGCGTTGCTCTATGAATTCAAAGGGCACGAAGGCCCTGTGACGCATCTGACCTGGGCACCCACGGGCAAGACGCTGGCATCAGGGAGCACGGACAAAACGGCCCGTCTGTGGAATGGCACCACCGGCAAGCCGATCGCGACGATCATCGTGTCGTGGGCCGTGCAGGCTCTGGCGTGGTCGCCCGACGGCAAGACACTCGGGTCGAGCGGCGTGGACGATCGCCTGAACTTCTGGAACCCGACGAACGGCCAGTTGGTCAATTTTGTCGCGAGTCCGGGGAGTCCCCCCAGTGTGTCGGCGATCACGTGGTCCCCCAGTGGAACGACCATCGCGTCGGGTCGGCGGAACCACACGGTTCAAGTTTGGGATGGACGCAGCGACAAGCCCGTCCAAAACCTGACGGCGATGGCACCAGTGATTTCCACCACCTGGACAACCGGTGGCTCGACGATCGCCGGAGCCTGTGAAGACCGAACCGTCCGGTTTTGGGATGTGGAAAGCGGCAAGCTGCGCGGTCACCTGATTGCCGAACAGGATCAAGTCGCCGCGGTCTCCGCCGAGGGACACTTCCGCGCCGAATCGGGAATCGAAACCGACCTGTTCTACGTCGTCCAGACCGACAAGACGCAGGAGACGCTGAGCATTTCCGATTTCGCGACGAAGTCCAAGTGGAAAAACATTCCCGCGCAGGCGGCCATCATGGGGAAGTGACGTGAGGCTACGCTTCCTCGCGTTGCGGCGGGCTGTCGCCGTGCATGACGATCGTGAAGTACTCGCTCATCGCCAGGCTGTCCCCCTGTCCCAGCAGCAATTGCCCGCGCACTTTGGTCACGCTCGGCTTGTCCACCGCCTTGAACCACACGAACACATCCTTCGCCTCCTGCGGTTGTAGTAAGCAATCGAGGGGCACATGAATCGCCTTGCCCTGCTGAGGCGACTTCAGCAGCGCATGGACATGCTGGGTGTGGTCGATCGTTTCCGGATGCCCCGCGACCACCTGATCGTACTGCCGCGACTCGACGACTTCCGGCAGAAAGGCTCCGTCGTCCACATGCACCGTGTGCGGGCTGCTGTTGTAGAGCGTGACTTTGAACGTCGCCCGTTCGACCTGGTCTCTCTCGGGCAAAGGATTGCTTCCGTCGCGATTGGCTTTCGGATTGACCGGCTGCGGTACCACTTCGACGGCGGTGATCATCACGTCCGAAGCCAGCTCGGGACGACCGATGAATCCCGCGAGTGCTCTTCGATTGACCTGATTCATGGTCATGCCGCGTTCGGCGGCGAATTTCTTGACCGCATCGTGCAAGACCGGCGAAATCGCCTCGCGGAATCCGACGAAGTCATAGAACTCGACCGACGGAGCGTGCGCCGTCAAATCAACGGGCGAGAACAATGAAGCCACGGTCGCCAGCGGAACCGAGCTGGAATCGACGGACAGAGTCTCGTCCGCCGCCGGGACTGATTTCGGTTCGCCAGCCGGCCGAGGTGGTGTGGCGGTCTTTTCGGATGGCGGCGTGGCCGCCGGCGTCGTCTTGGTTGGCGCGGGCTTGGGTGGCGGCGACGGCGTGCTGCTCGGCGGAGGAAACAAACCTTTCACTCGGCCGGAAACCAACCAGTCCCCTTCGGTTCCCTTGCGAATCAGTGTGTCCGGTTGAACCTGCCCGTTGGCGACCTTTTCCTTGAGTTCGGGAACCGACAACGGCCCGAGAATCTCCCCCATGAATTGGAAATACCACTCGCGAGTCATGGTGGCCCTCAGTACACATCGCGTGAGACGTGACACACACTGCTCGACGGCCCTTCCGGGCCGTCATTGTCCGCTGCAACTCGACGGCCCGGAAGGACCGTCCGACATATTTCAACACGCGGATTAGACTATCCGACTCGCCCGCCGACGGCAAAGAGAATCTCCGAAATGCGACTCGGTGCGCGGGAGCCGCCGTAGACCGTTCACAGTAACGTGCGACCACTGCGCCCTTCCGAGCCAAGTCGCGATTCTCTATCCTCCGCCTTCGATCCTGCGCCCTCGACTTTCAATACCGCCGGATGGCAGGACGTACGCCCCCCGAAAGGACTCACTCGTGAACCTCCCTCGCAACCCCACTCGAGCTGTCCGCATCGGTTCGGTCACCATTGGCGATCAGCATCCGGTCGCCGTGCAGAGCATGTGCGCCACGCACACGACGGACATTGCCGCGACGGTCGCGCAGGTCAACGACCTGCATGCGGCCGGAGCCGACGTCGTGCGGATCGCCGTGGACAGCCGCAAGGATGCCGACGCGTTGGCGGAGATTCGGCAGCAGACGCGGGCCAATCTTGTGATCGACTTGCAGGAAAACTATCGCATGGCCGAGGTCGTCGCGCCGCATGTCGACAAGTTGCGGTACAACCCTGGACACCTCTACCACCACGAACGTGAAAAGCCGTGGCAGGACAAGGTGAAGTACATCGCCGACATCGCCGCTCAGCATGACTGCGCGGTGCGAGTCGGCGTCAATTGCGGTTCGGTCGATCCGGCCAAAGCCGAGAAGTTTGGCCACGAGGACTCGATCTCTCCGATGCTCGAAAGTGCCTTCGACCACTGCGAATTCCTCGATTCGCTCGGCTTCACGCGGTACTGCGTGTCGCTGAAAGATTCGGACCCGCGGAAGGTGATCGAAGCCAACACGCGGTTCGCGGCGCAGCGGCCGGACGTGCCGTTGCATCTCGGCGTGACCGAGGCCGGGATGCCGCCCGACGGAATCATCAAGACGCGGATCGCATTCGAGCAACTCATCAGCCGCGGGATCGGCGACACGATCCGCGTGTCGCTGACAGTGCCCAACGTTCGCAAGTCGGACGAAATCGTCGCCGGTCGGCAAATCCTCACCGACATCGCCGCGGGCCGCGTGCGGTCTGTCGTTCACTTCAACACCGACACGCTGAACATCATCAGTTGCCCCAGTTGCTCGCGCGTCGAAAACGAAGCGTTCATCGAACTGGCTCAGGACGTGAAAGAGATGACCGCGTACGCGAAGGACCACGCGATCACGATCGCCATCATGGGCTGCCGCGTGAATGGACCGGGCGAAACCGACGATGCCGATCTCGGCCTGTGGTGCGCCCCGAACTTTGTGAACCTCAAACGCGGCAGCGCGGAGTTGGGCGCTTTTCGGTACGACGAAATCCTGCCGAGGCTGAAGAGCGAACTCGACCAACTGATTTCCGAGCAGCGGGGTGGAACGCCCTGACCAACGCGCAGGAAGTCAATCGTCTGAACTGCACTCCTCAAAAAGTGGCAACACCTGCTCCGCACAATCTGCGGCCCAAAAGCCGCCAAGAGGCGGCGCTTTGCGACGTCAAGCGGGCCACCGCGATGGACTGCAACAAAACGCCTGTCTCGCATAGCTGCTCCGCTGCCAGTTGCACCCGGGTCGCCAAATTAGCACTACGGCGTACCATTGTTCGTCGTTCCGGCTTTAGCCGGTTCGCAGAATCCACCTAAAGGCGGAACTACGAGCGTAGGTGCGCTGTAGTGTTAGGACACCATTTCCTTGAGCATTTGTCACTCTCGAGGCAGCAACGAGCGCATGAATTCGGCGATCTGATCGATGGCTTCTCGGCCTTCGGGAAGCAGCGGCTCGTGGGACTGGAACACGTGGAACATGCCGGGCCAGACTTCGAGTTTCACCGGGATTCCGTCCGCACGAGCCTTCTTCGCCACCCGGATGCTGTCGTCCAGGAGCATCTCGTGTTCGCCCACTTGAATCAGCAACGGAGGAATGCCGCGGTAGTCGCCAAAGACGGGCGAGGCGAGCGGGTTGCGGGGATCTGTCTTCCCCAAATAATGGTCCCGGAACACGGGCATGGTCCGCGCGCTGATGATCGGATCAATGACGGTCTTCAGGGATTCGCTCGCCAGCGTGAAATCGGTGGCCGCCGACAGGGGGATACCTCCCGCTGGGAGCGGCAATTTGCGGTCGCGCAGTGCCAGCAGCGTCGCCAGAGTCAGGTTGCCTCCGGCCGAATCCCCGGCAATGAAGGTAGCCTTGGCGCGGCCGGGGCCGGATGGGCCGTTCGAAACGATCCATTCGTGAGCAGCGACACAATCCTCGAGTCCGGCGGGGAAGGGGTGCTCCGGTGCCAGCCGGTAGTCTGGAAGTAGGACAGCACACTTGGCCGCTGCCGAGATGTGTGCCGCCAGCATGAGATAACGTCCGCCCGAACCGGAAACCCATCCGCCACCGTGCAGATACAGCAACCGCAGATGAGGGTCCGCGCCAGGTGCCAGCACCCATTCACAAGGGACATCCCCAATTTTCACCCGCATGAGCTTGATGTCTTTGATGGTCGGCTCGCGGCGCACGCCCATTCCTGCCCGCAACCCTTCGAGGTCGAAGCCCACAGTACCGAAGGGCGTGTTCTTGCGTAGTCGTTGCAGGTACTCGACACCTTCGCGCGAGACCGCTTTCGGCTTGTCCACCGGCGCTCCCGGCGAAGGAGGAACGTCGCCGTGCTCCTTCTTGAGAATCGCCTCGGAGTCATTTTGAGCGGCCTCCTGCGGTCGTGGTTGTTTGGTTTCCCCGGCGTACGCGCCGAATGCGACAGCACAGACGAAAAGCAGCGTCCCGATGAATCGTTTCATGGCGAGCCTCCAACAGGGGTCATTGTTCTCCGAGCGCTTCACCGACGGCCTTTCGCAGGCGAGCACGCGACACGAGATCGAACTGGGACAACGCATCGAGCGCGACGTGGCCTTGTGGTTCAATGTGGTTTGCGGTTGGTCCCCAAACGGTAACGGTAACCGGACCGCCGCCAAAAAAACATGATTTCAAAACTCGCGTCATCGGCTGATCCGGTTCACCGCGTGTTGAGGCGCTCCGTAACACTGGCACAATGCCTCTGCGAGATCTGCCAAAGAGATTCTTAATCCAGTTCGGCCCGTCTGGCCCGGACCAAATCCTTCACTATTTTTGGCTCTCCGCCAGTCGTGTTGAAAACGAACTTGTGAGCCGCAAGGCGCTAGCCGCGGGTTGATGAAAACAACCCGCGGC
>JACRIH010000129.1 GCA_016235885.1 Planctomycetales bacterium
CTTGAACTCCTCCGTGAACCGCCGCCGCTCGACCGATCGACCTTCCACGACTTGCACTGACTTCTTCTTGGACATCGGATGGCTCCCCGTGAGCCGTCCAGAATAGTGAGTCGCACTGTCCGAAAAAGGCGAAGCAGCTCAGTGCCCCGACTACGAGGGGATTGAAACGTCATAGATGTTGAACTCTTCGCCGGGAGCCGCCAGCCACGCGCAGAGAAGTGCCCCGACTACGAGGGGATTGAAACTTGCGGGACAACACCAACATGTTACGACCCTCCTCTTGCGCGCAGAGAAGTGCCCCGACTACGAGGGGATTGAAACAACGGTGCGATGACCAGCCGGATGTTATCGGTCGTACCCGCGCAGAGAAGTGCCCCGACTACGAGGGGATTGAAACACGAGGCTGCCTGTCAAGAAATCAGCGCGGTGGCAATTGCCAGACACGACGTCGATACCGCAACGATTTGACCAATCCGCCAACTTGTTGCCGAAGCCTCTCACGAATCCTACTGCCGATTTCCGCTTGACGTCGCAGTCGTTTCGTTCCGCTGTAGCCTCGACCGGCGTCTCCAATTCGGTGTACTGTGAATACGTCCCATAAGGTCCTTTAAGTTCTGTTTCCGGAGCACATTTTCTCAATCGTGTGGAGAACGTTCGCGACATCATCATCGGCGGCAGCGATCAAGGCGAACTGGTCGCGGACATGAATGGATTTGACTTGGTGCCGAAATTGTTTCGTGATGGTGGGAAGGATTCGACGAGACGGTTCGTCGAATTTTTCACGGCGAACATCCGAAACAGAAACACTCGTCAGGCGTATGCGATCGCGGTCGTGCGATTCGCGCGGTGGACGGAGAAGCGGAAGATCTCGCTCCACGAACTCTCCCCCGTGATGGTCGCGGCGTACATTGAGGAATTGGGGCAGATCCTCAGCGTGCCGAGTGTGAAGCAGCATCTGGCTGCGGTGCGGATGCTCTTTGATTACCTCGTCACGGGGCATGGGATGGTGAGTAACCCCGCTTCCTCCGTCCGTGGTCCACGGCACGTCGTCACAAAGGGAAAGACGCCCGTGCTCACGCCGGATCAGGCGCGGTGCCTCTTGGATTCCATCAATACCTCCACAATCGCGGGACTGCGTGATCGCGCACTGATCGCGGCGATGGTGTTTAGCTTCGCCCGCGTCTCGGCGATCACGGGGATGAACGTGGAAGACTACTACCCCGACGGGAAGCGGTGGTGGTTCCGGCTCCACGAAAAAGGGGGCAAGTTCCACGAAGTCCCGGCACATCATAACGCCGAGACCTACGTCGATGCGTACCTCACGGCTGCGGGCATCGCCGACGACAAGAAGGGGCCGCTCTTTCGATCGCTCAACCGCCATCGGCAACTCACGCAGCGTCGCGTTCACCGACGCGAAGTGCTCGGGATGATTAAGCGGCGGGCACGCAAAGCAGGACTCCCCGATCGCATCGGATGCCACACATTCCGCGCGACCGGGATCACCGCGTACCTCCTGAACAATGGCTCACTCGAAAAGGCGCAGATCATCGCGGCACATTCTTCGCCACGGACGACGCGGCTCTACGATCGGCGGAATGACGAGATTTCGCTCGATGAGATTGAGAGGATTGTGATTTGAAGCGGACTGGTGAACGGAATGTCTGGGTTTGTCCTATCAAAGCGACCGATGTATGGCTGGTTCTGAACTGCCGAATGACACTGCCGAATGACGATCTGACCGTCCGGCAGCGTGACCTGCACGCGGGTGCCGTCGCGGAACGGAACGTCGTCCCCCTCGAACAGCGTCTGGCGTGTGTCGGGATAGGTCACCTGCACCTTGGGCCGTCCGAGTTCCAGACTCCAGCCGTGGCCGAAGTCCAGACTGTCCGCCGCATGCAGCGTGCTGTAATTCCGCGTGACCGTGATCGGCACGCCCGGCGTGTTGAGTTCCAAGTCTTTGAACGACAGGTTGAAACTGCCCGGCTTGAGGTTCCCTTCCACGGTGACCGTCCGCGAGACGCTGGCGCGATTGTTGTTGCCATCGACGCCGGTCAGCGTGATCTCGTAGCTGCCGTTCGGCCACAGCGTGGGATCGAACTGGCCCAGCACGCCGTTGACGATTTCGGAACTCCCCGAGGCGAACACCGCCGGCGCCCGTCCGTCGGCACCCGGCAGTGCGACCGGTGTCACGCTGAGCGTGTACGTGACCGTGTCGCTGTCGGCATCGTCCACCGTGCCAATGATGGCGATCGGTTCGGTGATCTTCTGCTTGTCCTTCGGGGTCGAGAGCTTCACCGTCGGCGGCGTGGTGTCGAGTTGCATCGTGAGCGTGAACGTCTGTGTCCCCAGGTTCCCCACGAAGTTGTCTGCGGCTGCTCGTGACGAATTCGCGAACATCTCTCTGGCCGACAGCCGTTGCGAACAACGGCTCGGCGGCTTGTTGAAGCACTACTCCCGCCGAACTGCTTGAACACGATTCCACGGCATATCGCCGTCTGCCGCTCACGGTCTGCACGCAGCGGTGAATCGTCTCCCTTCTGCCACACCCACCACTGTTTCGCACCTGACTTCACGCTTTCCGATCGCTCCGCAACGAAATCCTTTCGTTAACGATTCGCTATTCGCTCTCCCGTCCACCACACAACCCAATTCCCGCACAGGACGGATTGAATCTTTTCAACCTTGATTCCAATTCTTGCACCTTACGTGATCGATGTAAACACAGGCACGTCACGCTGTAAATCTTTCACATTACAAAGACAAAGCGGCTCAATGACTCCACTTAACCAATCGCTGAGAAAATCTGTGATGTTTGATACGTAAAGCTCGTGATCTTGGAAATCGGGAGTAAAATACACGATCGGCCACTTGTCGGGTTCTCCACGAGTTACCCAAAATAGTAGGTTTCCGTTTTCGTCGCCTCCAACTCGCAATATCCCTCCTGCCTCGGGGTAAACGGGGAAGACGACTTGGTCATGGAAATAATGGGACCACTTGTTATGGATCGCCATAAGGTTGCTTCGGGGTGAAAATGGACTTGATATCTCCATGAAATTGTAAAATGCGCCCGCACCATAACGGTTCACGAACTCCCTATAATCGGCGGGAAATGTACTGCCCACTTCCTTTTCAGCCTCGGCCCATCTCGCACTGCTGACCATTACTCCAAGAGGTTCTGGAGGAGTTACGATCTTCATCAATCGCTCAATACCCATGATGCTATTCTTCTCCTTCACGGCTGGTTCAACAATGATCGTCGTGCAACGACGGTTTCATAAACTCCTTCCATCACTTCGCCAATAGCTTCAAGCTCGATTGCTTTCGGTATTGCTGATGCTCCTTCGTAGATTGGTCTGACGCTATAGTAGACGAATTTGTATTTGCCACTCTTCAAGGCATTTGCAACGACCTTTTCAGCGGTGTGGTACATTTCAAGATTTATCGATTGATATATTGGAACCAAGTTTTCGAGCCAGTTGCCTGGACCTCCGAAAATTCTAGCAAGTAAGTGACCCCGAGCACGCTGGCCGGGCGTAGTAATCGCGGTGAACTCTTTCCATCCAGTCGGGTTCACATCACCAGTAAAGCTGCCGAGAGCTTTGTTCACCGACTCCGGGCTCAGTTTGGCTAGCATGCCAGACGCCCGACTGGCGAAATCTCGATTCTTGATAATCGCGAACGCTCGACTTCCAAACTGCCGTGTCGACGCTGCGAGAAGTTGCAAATCATCAGCCATAGACGCTGGACCCGTCGCAAGATATCCCGCTGGATCGGAATACATTCCGTAAATACTTAACCCGGCACTCCCATAGACGAGAACCTTTGTGAGAAGAGTCCGGGCAGCGAGATACCCGGTCATCGATACGTACACGCGGATATTGAGGTCACGGAATCCCGCAGTTATTGTGGTAAGGAGACCGGAGAGACCGCCCTCCATCAATCCCGTTGGGTCAACGAAATTGATCGGATCGCCATGCACGAACAAGTACTTGTGCAAGCTCTGCGGGTCGCGCATGTTGCCCGAGAACGGATCGAGGCCGATGAACAGGCCATTTTGTGAGCCGTAGTAACGCCCTCGGAAGTAATCGAGGCCGATTCGCGGGTCATACGGTTCGCTGTTGTAAAGCTTGGTCGTGGCGACTTGCGCGGGATTGAAGCCCCAAGCATTGCCGTAGGCGTCGAAGTGGAACACCTGCGGGACGCCAGCCACCGCCGCGATGGCGGCTGCGGCATCTAATAGAACACGGACGGAACCGTGACCATCGTGCGTGAAGAACAGCGTCGTGCCCGCCGGGTTCTCTGGCGTGGACGTGGTCTGGTTGATGGCATCCAAGCCGAATGTGTACACGATGGTCTTCGAGATTTGCCCGGTGCTCGCGTCCTTCGTCGTTTCACGAATCACCTGACTGTAGCCGGTGAAGTTCTGAGCATCGTTCAGATAATCAGTGATCGTGTCGCTGGTCACGGACAACTGGCCGTTGCCGTCCGCCGTTTCAACGGTGTCGCGGGACGTGAATCGGATGCCGGTCTGGTCGTAGCTGAAGCGTGTCGTTTCACGGTTGGCGATGTTACTACTGGTGTCGAACGTCGTGTGTGTGACCACCGCCATGCGGCCTTGGAGGTCAAACCCAAAGCTGGTTTGCTCCAACACGCGGTTGGCCGAGTCATCGTGGACCGACTTGCTCGTCTGCTGTGTGCCGGTGTAGCCATAACTCGTCGTCGTGTCTGGACCCACCACCCGGTCCAGTGTTTCCACCAGCAAGCGGTCGTTGGCGTCGTATTGGTAGCTGGTCGTCTCATCGACCGTGTTGTCGTTTCCGGCGTCATGCGTCTTCGCGAGGCGGTTGCCGGTCAGGTCAAACGTGTAGCCGTCCGTGTAATCGAGACTGTTGTCGGATGAGTCGAACGATTCGGCGATCAGCCGCCCGATGTCGTCATACGTCCAGTCGATCTGTGCGGTCTGCGTGGCTCCGTTGAGATGCAGCACGTCGTTCTCGCGGTCTCGGCGCCCATCGGGTCGCAGGTGATACGCGAACGATTCGATGACCGTCGCGTTGTCGCTCGGATCGGAGGGGGTGGTATCGGGCGCGTAGTGCGTCAGATTCGTCAACCGGTTCAGGTTGTCGTAGACGTAGCGGCTGACCACGCCATTTGGCAGCGTGACGGACGCGAGGTTGCCGAGCAGATCGTACCGGTAGGTGGTGACCTCCGGCGTGGCCAACGTCAGACTGTCACGACGCAGCACACTCACGGTTTCCAGTCGGCTGAGAGCGTCGTAGCCGTACTGCATGTCATCGACCGGCGATGACGAATCGGTCCCGATCCAAGTCCGTGTCTTGCGACCCAGAGTGTCGTAGCCGTAGTTCACCGTTCCTTCGGGGGACGCGATGCGGGTGACGCGCCCCTCGGCATCGTAGCCGGTCGTGACGGTGCGCGTCGCAGGCGAGCCGCCGACGCTACGGGTTTGCGTGACTTCGATCTGCCGGCCGGAGGCGTCGTAGGTGAATGACCACACTACCGTCGGCGTCCCCTGACCGTTGTTGTACGCAGTTAGATTGTCGAAGAATCGCTGCTCGGACAGCCGGCTTGTTGTGGTCGAGTACACGAACTCGGTGACGACCCCCTCGAACGAGACGTGCAGTTTCTGTCGGCCTTGGGTGTCGTACTCGAAACGCTCGGTGAACGGCAGGGTGTCAGGCTGGAAAGCCTGACCTACGTCCAAGCGGCCGTCTTCGCCGAACCCGAGTGGGAGCGTGCGGGTCCGTTGCCGGCCTTGGTCGTCGAATGTGAATCGCGTTTCTCTGGCCAGCGGGTCGCGGATCAAGGTTTGATTGCCGTTCGCGTCATAGCCGTATTCGTAGCGCGGGCGATGCAGGGCGTTGTTGTCCAGTGGGTCGGGGACAGCCGGCAGTTCAACGGCTTGCAGGCGGCCCTGCGGGTCGTAGTGATAGAGCTTGGTGGGGACAGTGACGGACGCGCCGCCGGAAGGCGGGACGCCGACGAACGAATTCGCCGTGTCGGACCACGAGACCGTGGTGCCTGCGGCCACGGGTTGGCTGTCGGCGATCGCGCGGCCGTGGTCGTCGAACCGGCTGCTCGTGAACGAGCCGTCGGTGGACGTGGTGCGTTCGACGTTGCCGAAGGGGTCGTAGGCGAACGTGGTCGTCCGCGCATCACTGCGGTCGATCGTGGGCGGGGTCGGGAGACCCGCGCCCAACGCGCCGACGCCGTTGGCGTTCGGGTTAAACGACCAGATTTGCTGGAGGCCGCTGATGTCTTTCCACCGGCGGCCGTGGCTGTCGTAGACGGTTTCCGTGCGCTGGGCGATCCACTGATTGCCGACTGGCACCGCGTGGCCGATCACCGCCGTCTGCCGGCCGTACTGGTCATACTCGTAGCGCGTGACCTGCCCGTCGGCGGCGACGGACTGGTCCACCTGACCCTGGCTGTTGTAAACCGTCTTCGTGCGCCATTCGACCGTGCCAGCCTGCGACAGCACGCTGTTGTTCTTGGCCGCGTTGATCGTGAGCTTCACACCCGTCAGCCGGAGGGACTGCGTCTGGCGTCCCTCGGCGTCGTACACCGTGCGCGTGGCCGACACGCCGTCCGTCGGAATGGCGCTGCCGTCCGCCGACAGGAACGGATCGGACTGGACCGTGACTCGGCCCTTATCATCGAACAGCGTCCGGCTGACGATCCACACGACTTGATCGTTCTCGTCCCGCGCCTGCCGCCGGGTCTCGATCACGTCTCCCTTGTTGTTGTAGCGGCTGACCGACAGCAACCCGTACGTGTCCGTCGAGGACGTGACGCGCCCGGCCGCATCGAAGGTGCTCGACGACGCGGACAGCAGCGTGCCGGCCGCCGCGAGTTCGGCGTGCCGGTTGGCCCCCGTGCTGGTGACGTCGACCGTCAATCCCGTCAGACGCTCGGTTTCCGACACGCGCCCCGCTGCATCGTAGATCGTGTGCGTGCCGGTGATCACCGTGGCGGGGTCGGGTGACCCGCCACAACAGGTTCCTTCGGGGTACGCATCGGTCGCATAGATCGCCCGCCCCGCGTCGTCGTACACGGTCCGCGTCACCAGCCACGCCGATTGCCCGGAACTGTCACGCCCCTGGCTGCGTGTTTGGATCGCCAGGCCGCGCACATCGAACAGGGTTTCGGTGCTCAGATTCGCCGCATCCGTGGTGCGGTCCGACTGTCCCACTGGGTTGTAGGCCGTGGCGGTCGCCGAAACCGTCGCACTACTGATGAGTTGGTTCTGCGCGTTGTACAGCTCCCACCGCTGCCGCTGATCGGTCGGCCGATCGGCCGCGTCCAAATCGGTCTCGTGGAGCATCCGGTATCCGCCCGCGGTCGTGTCCACCGTGTGGTAGGAATAGTCCTGATTGCCGTTCAGGTCGTAGTGGAAGGACGTCGTCTGGTCCGATGCCGGGCTGTAGGTTTCGGTCAACCGGCCGGTCGTGGCGGCGTACGTGTTCCGCACCAGCAGCAGGTCGCCCCCTTCGGCCTGGGTCCGCACCTTGTACACCTCGGTGACGTTGCCGAACGTGTCGTACTCAAACCGTGTGGTCACGCCGTGCACCGTCGTCCGCAGCAGGTTGCCGGACTGGGGGTCGTACTCGTTCTTGACCGAATTCCCCAGCGGGTCGACCATCGTCAGCAGGGCCCCGTACTTGTCGTACGTGGAGCGGCTGATTCCACCGTGCTCGTCGGTGGCCGTGAGCGGCTGACCGTACCGGTCGTAGGTGAACGAGCGAGTCAGGTCATCCGTCTCGCCGTTCGCGCTGCCGTCCAATCCGCCGATGACCGTGGTCTCCTTCAACAACTCGTCCCGCGTCGAGAACCGCCGCGTGGTGATTTGCTGTTGGGTGACGGTCTGGCCGTTGACTTCGATCTCCACGTCCCGTTCCTCGCGGATCACGTTGCCGCGGGCGTCCTGTTCGACCACCACGGCGTTGTCGAACTGATCGCGGACCGTCTGCCTCCGCGACGTCGAATTGTAATCGTAGTCGGTGTGCTGGTCCGCGGCGTCGGTCAGCGAACTGAGCCGTCCATCGGGCCGATAGTCGGCCGCTGCGGCCACACGCTCCAGGGGATCGGTGATCGTGTCGAGAAAATGCGGATGCTCGGCGTCGTACGCGAACCGCGTGACGCTCCCCACCCGGTCGGTGACCGCGATCAGATCGCCCGTCACGACGTTGTAGCGGTAGTTGATCGCGTGCCCGCTGGGATCAATGATCCGCGAGATTCGGTTCCCCTGATCCCGTTCGATCACCACCCGCTGGCCATTGCTATGCGTGATGGCTCCGTCCGTGAACGTGACCTGGTTGCTGTTGCGATCTTTGATCCACGACCGATCGCCGTACACCGCGTCAATCCCCAGCCGCACACCGCCGTGCGTGATCAACAGCCAGTTGTTGTGCGTCTGACTCACCGTCGGGTTGAACGAGAAGGCTCCGTGGACCAGATACTCATCCCCCACCTTCGCCAGCGTCACGTCATCCTCCAGCCAGAGCTGGCTGGTGACGCCCGCGTCGGGCGTGAAGTACGGCTTGTACGTCGATTCCCCCAGTCCGAAGCCGAGGCCGTTGTTGACGATCAAATACGGCGTGAACGTGAACCCCTCGACCGTGCCATCCGGCAACGTCACTCGCACCCGCGTGCCGTCGCGGAACGGAATGTAATCCCCCTCGTAGAGCGTTTGGCGGGTCTCCGGATACGTGACCTGCACCCGCGGCCGGGCCAATTCCAGACTCCAGCCGTGGCCAAAGTCGAGACTGTCCGCCGCGTGCAGCGTGCTGTAATTCCGCGTGACCGTGATCGGAATCCCTGGCGTGTTGAGTTCCAGATCCTTGAACGACAGGTTCAGTGACCCCGGCTTGAGGTTCCCTTCCACCGTGATCGTCCGCGTGACGCGCGCCGAATTCCCTTCGCTGTCCCACCCGATCAACGTGAGTTCGTAGGGACCGTTGGGGAGCAGCGTGGGATCGAACTGACCCAGCACACCGTTGTTGACTTCGCTGTTGCCGGTGGCGATGACCAGCGGAGACCGGTAATTTCCTCCCGACTGCGCGACGGGCGCGACCGTGATCTGATACGTCACGGCACTCCCCTCGGCGTCGTCCACGGTGCCGATCAGCGTGATCGGTTCGGTGATCCGCTGCCCTTCCCTGGGGGTGGTCAGTTTCACCTTCGGCGGTGTGGTGTCGAGTTGCACCGTCAGCGTGAACGACGTCGTCCCCTGATTCCCGGCAAAGTCGCCGGCCGTGGCTTCGAACAAGTAGCTGCCCAAGAGATTGAGCGTGATCTGCCCGCGCCCCGCCGCGTTGAGCGCCACGGGTGTATCGAGTTGTGTCTCCGTTCCGGCGTACGTGCGACTGAGGAGCACCAAGTTCAGCGTCTCGACGCCGACGTTGTCCGTCGCGGCGACTGTGAGCGTCACCGTCTGTCCAAGGACCGCCGGGCTGGGACTGGCCGAGACCGTCACCGTCGGGGCGACCGTGTCGGCCACGACCGTGAGCGTGAAGTCCTCGGTGGCTACGCCGCCGAGGCCGTCGCTGGCGGTCACCGCCACCAGCCCCGTTCCTTGATCCGGCGTGCCGGGCCGCGTTCGCCACGTGATCCGCCCGTACCGATCGATCGTCAACCCGCGAGCCAGCGACGCCGCATCGAGTGCGTACGTGAGCGGGTCGTTGTCCCCGTCGCTGGCGCGCACGTCGTACCGGAACGATTGCCCGGCCACGATTTCCTGGTTGGCGATCGCGTCGACATTGGGCGCCACATTCGTGCGGACTCTGACTTTGAACGACTGTTTGGCAGAGAGCGCCCCGTCACTGACCACGGCTTGCAGCTTGAACTCCTGCCCCACCTGCGCCTGCGTTGGCACCCAGGTGATGTCCCCGGTCGCGGCGTCGATCGTCGGCCACGGTTGGGGTACGCTCCCACTTTGCACGTTCAGCGAGAACGTAAGAGGATCGCTGTTGGGGTCCGTGGCCGTCACCGCATACGGAAACTCCTGCCCCACGATCGCGTAGATCGGCGGAACCGACGTGATCGCGGGGGGCCGGTTGCTGGCGGGATCGTAGACGTGCAGCGTGTACTGCTGATCCACCTTGCCTCCGCGATCGTCGGTCACCCGGAACTTCACCGTCACGTCGCGCGGGTCGCCGGACGGCGTCCACTGGATCAGGCCGGTCGTGGCGTGGATCTGCATGGTTTCCGGGAATTGCCCGGCCACCAGTGAGAAGGTGATGGTCCCCTCGTCGGGGTCGTACGCCTGGACCTGGTAGGAATACAGCTCATTGAGTGCGGCCAGCGTCTCGGGCACCGACGAAATCATGGGGGCCAGATTGGCTCCGCGCGTGGTGACCGTGAACTCCTGCTGGTCCGACCCGCCGTACGGGTCATAGACCGCGATGCGAACGGTGTGGTCGCCCAGTTCGGCGGGCTGCGTCGGCTTCCATTCGATACGACCGGTCAGCGGGTCAATCGTCATCCCCGACGGTCCTTCTTCGAGTCGCCACAAGAGCAGGTCGGCGTCGGGATCGGTGGCCGTGGGTTGAGAGACGTAGGTGTAATTGAGCGTGGCGCTGCGCCGGGGATTCGAGGTGATCTCCGGGTCATCATTGATCAGCGTGCGCGTGACGTCCACGGAATACGTCTGTTCGGCGAACGCCCCCCGGGCGTCGTCCACGCGCACGGTGATCTGGTGGGGAGTCGCGGGATCGTTGATGTCCGCCGCGCGAGGCGTCCAGGTGATCAACCCCGCATTGTTCATCGTCATCCCGGCCGGGCCGGAGACAAAACTGTATTGCAGATTGTCGCCATCTGGATCGCGAGCCATGACCTGATGCGTGAACCGGAAGTTGATCGGCAGCGTCCGGCGCGGATGAGACACGAACACCGGCGTGTAGTTCATCCCCGCCTCGATGGCCTGCACGTCGAACGTCTGTTTGGCGATCGCCCCCTCCTGATCGGTGACGATCAGGAGGAATCGCTGACGGCCAAGCTGCTCGGCGGTCGGTGTCCAGGTGATTTCGTGGGTCGTCGGGTCCAGCGCGGCCCCAGCGGGAGCGATGTCGAGCGCGTAGGACAACGTGTCTCCGGCATTCGGGTCCGTGGCCGTCACCGTGTACGAGTAGGGTTGTCCGATCGTAGCCTGAGAACCGGGCGTGGAGGTGATCTGCGGTGGTGCATTCTGGAGCACGAGCAGCGAGAACGACTGACGATCAGACAAAGCCAGGAGATCGCTGGTCGGCCCGTCCGAAACGGTGAACGTGACGCTGTAGCGCCCCGCGACGGTCGGTGTCCACGAGATCACGCCCTGCGCGCTGATCGACATCCCCGCGGGAGCCGCATCCAACGCGAAGTAGAGCGGATCATGATTGGGATCGGAGACCTGAACCGCGTACGAGTATTCCAAGTCACGGTAGGCCAGAACTGGCGCCTGGGACGTGATCTCGGGAGGGATGTTGAGCCGGTACGGCTCGATGTCCGCCAGCAGATACGTCTGTGTGGTGAAATTGCCGTCGGGGTCGGTCACCTGAATCGAAACCGCGTGATAGCCCAAGACCGCCGGTGTCCATGTCAGCAAGCCAGACGGCGAAATCGTCATTCCGACCGGGACGTTTCCGGTCAGGGCATAGGTCAGCGATTGGCTGTCTGGTTCGACCGTCTGGACCTGATAGGAGTACAGCGTGTCGAGGAGCGCCGTCGCCGACGGTAGCGACGTGATCCGCGGCGTCGCAGTATCCGGTTCGGGGTTCGCCACGGTCAACGTAAACGACTGCCGCGCGATGTTGTGTGCAAACTTGAAGCGGTCGCTCGAATTGGGGTTGTCGACATCGTACGCCGCGTGATCGCTGGCGACGATGGTGACAGACCGCCCCATCAAATCGGAGGTCGCGGTGGGCGTCCAGGTGATGATTCCCATGTCCGGGTCGATGGCCAGACCGTCCGCGAGCGAATCGAGATCGAGATAGAACTTGAGCCGGTCTTCGTCCACTGCCCCATTCGGATCAACGAGGTCCAGATCGTACGTCCACTGCCGATTCAGGTACGCCTGCTGAGTCGGTGTGGTCGTGATTGCCGGCTGCAGGTTCCAGTCGGCGAACCGGACGGGGAAGGTGTAGAGGTTTTCCAGCCCTTGATCATCGCTCACCACCACGCTGATCGAGAACAACGTGCCCAGTTCCGTTGCCGGGAAGTCGATCGCGTTGACCGTGACGATCCCGGTGGAATCCACGTCCACGGGTGCCGGCACGTCGGTCTGGCCGGGGGAGAATTCGAGCGCCTGGCTGTCGCCGTCCGGGTCGACGGCGGTCAGTTGGTACGTCCACGTGGTTCCCGAGAGGATCGGCCCGGTATGGATCGAGGTCACCACCGGACGGAGCTGTCCGTTGGGCACGCCCACCGACAGCCGCTGCGACTCCAACAACGGATCTCGCACCGCCAGGTCGATTTCTTCCTCCCACTCCCCGCCCTGACCGTCGGAGACGTTGACCGTCACGGTAACGAGACCCGTGGTGTCGGTCGGTGTCCACGTGACCAGATGATTGTTGTCGATGGAGAACCCCGGAGTCTCCGAGGCGACGGTGTACGTCAGCGCGTCTCCATCCGGATCGAAGGCCAGCACTTGGTAACGCCATTCGGTGCCGACGAACACGGGATCGTACGGGATTGAGAAAATTTTCGGCGGCGAGTTCTTGATCGTGACCGGCAGTTGAAACTCGGAACTGGTGCCGTGCGTGCCATCCGCCACGTCCGAAATCCACAATTGCACCTTGTAGTTGCCCACCGCGCTCGGCGTCCATTTCACCAGGGCTTTTCCCGGCCTGCCGTCTCCACCCGGATCGATCATTTCCACCGTCATACCCTGCGAGTCGAATGGGGCGGTGATGAGGCTGAAGGCGAGCGAATGCCCCTCCGGGTCGTGGGCTTCGACCTCATAGGTCCAGGTCTCCCCGACGTAGGCCGGTCCGGTGGGCTGCGAGGTGACCACCGGGGCATCGTTCGCGGCTTCGGACTGGGGATCATCCGGGGGCAACACCGTGACCGTGAACGTCTGCGAGTCGCTGCCACCGCGGCCATCGGTCACGAACACCGTAATCTCGTGGGTTCCCACCGCACTGGCCCCTGGAACGCCTTCGATCACTCCCGTGAAACTGTCGATGGGGATCCCTTTGTTTTGGGACACGACGTCGAGGTAGTAGAACAGAGAATCATCATCGGGGTCCGTCGCGATCACTTGATAGCGGTACTGTTCATCCGCCTTCACCTGCGTGACCGGAGTGGAAATGATCTGCGGGGACCGGTTGGGCTGCTCATCGCCGTCGGTCGAGTTGGTCATGCTGCCCACTCCAGGATCTTCCGGCGCCGGCGGAAGCAGGACGGACACCATGAACCGTTGTCGATCGAAGCCGCCGTGATTGTCGGCGGCCATCACATCGAACGCCTGGTCGCCCGCATCGTCCGCATTCGGCCACCAGACGAGGAGTCCCGAGCGGGCGTCGATCGCCGCGTCGACTGGGCCGCTGACCAGACTGAACGTCACCGGGTCCGAATCGGGGTCGGTGGCCACCACCGTGGTGCGGTATTCGGCGTCAATCACCGCCGTGAGCGGCGGGCGGGACGTGATCACGGGCGGATGATTGACGAACACGTCGGGCGCGAGGACCGTCAGCGTGAACGATTGCTCGGTGACGCCGCCGTGCGTGTCGTAGACCTTGATTCGCACCGGGGCGGGAGCCAGATTCTGTCCGGGACTGGGCGTCCAGGAAACACGCCCGCTGTGCCGATCGATCTGCATCCCGGCCGGAGCTTGAGTCAGAAAATACCGCAGGACACTTCCCTCGGGATCGGTGGCGACCGTTTGATACGCGTATTCCCGCCCGACCTGCGCCGTCAGGCCGGGCGTCGAGGTGATGACGGGCGGCTGATTGTTGGACGTGAATTCCGAAACGCGTACCGTAAAGCTCTGGTCGTCGGAACCGCCCCGCCCGTCGTCCACGCGGACCGTGAAGTCGTAGTCGCCGAAAGCAGGTGGTACCCAGGCCACCTCGCCCGTCGCCGAGTCGATCGTCGCGCCGCTCGGTGAATCCGTGAGGCGGTAGGTCAGACGATCACCGTCCGGATCGACGGCCCGCGTCAAGTAAAAGTAGGCAGTGTTGACCGTGACAGGAATCGTCCCCAACACCAGACCAGTATTGCTGTCGACGAATTCGACGTTGTAGGCCGTGGCGACTTCGGGAGTGGTGAACTGCGTGTGAAACGTCAGTTGGTCGCCCGGCAATCCGGTTTGCGGACCGGACAGGTTCTCGAATCCGACGTCCTCGACGTTGGTGATGGCATCCACCACGACATGATGCACGGCCCCAAAGTTGGCGATGTAGACCGTGGAGTCGAGCAGGGCGTCGCTGGTGTCCGCGATGAGGAATTTCAGTTCATGGCCGGTGGTCCCCGCGCCGACTGGTACGGCAAACCGCAGCACCGGTCGGCCATTCGGGGCCAACACACCGTCGAGCGGCGAGGGTGCCAGGAGTTCAACCATCGCCGGGTTGTCTTCCAGCAAATGGGGGAACAGGGTCTGATCGGCGTAGTTGCTTTCGGGATCGGCCGCGACGTAGCCGGCAAAGAGATCCCGAGTGGTTTGATGCGGGTAAAACTCCGGATGCCGCACACTGATCGGCTGGGAATGCGTGACCGGGTTGCCATTCTCATCCAGCTCCTGCCACGCGGCCTCCGCAATGTTGTCATACTCGCCCGTGATGGGATCCTTCAGGAAGATGCCGAAGGCATCCTGAAAGATGTCGTAACTGAATTCGGGGTACTCCTCGGAGCCAAACACGACATCGAAGTAGACCGTGTCGTACCCCGGCAACGTATCGAAGGTGACCGTCAGCTCACTCACGTCGAAGTGGATCAACTGATTCGTGGTCCCGCTTGGATGCCCCTCGGGACCGGGGGTGTAGTTGGGAGGAAGCTGGCTGATCTGCGAGAGCAAGGCTTGCTGCGGGGATGTCGCCGCGACACCAAACTCCGCATGCGTGGAATTCGGGGCTTGGAAATAGGCGTCACCGTAGGCGGCTGCGTTCCCGCTGCTCAGGACGATGCCATATCGACTCAGGCCGAATGTGTGTGTGTCATTCACGAAGATTCCCGTCGAGGCGACAGTCTGGGATTGGAGTCCGAGATTGGGCTTCGGTTCGGAAGGATGGCCGACCGTGATGACGAAGTTGACGATGTTTGATTCGTCCGACCCGAAGGTGCGACCAATGAGGGAGACGATGTGGTGCTGGTTGTAGTCGGTTGAACTGGGGGTCCAGTTCAGCGTCCAACTGCTGTTGACGTTCGTGAGTTGAATCCCCTTCTGGCGAGAGGCACTGTCCGCCTCGAATACCACTGCGGACAGATTGGCCGAGAGGGGGATTTCAAGGCTCGTCCCATTGGCGATCTGCTGGTCGGAAATGGGTTGCACGACGATCAACGGAGTCTTGGACTGCGCGGACAGGTTGACTGACGTCACCAGAATCCCGGAGTTGCCGCCCATCAAGATCGCGTCCAGCAGTTTCACGGGGTCGGTCTCGTTGAAGACGCTGAATCGGTTGGGAGGCTCCACGATCAGGCCGGGAAACCCCACGGGGACCACGTCCAAAATCACGTCCCGGTCGACCGTGGTGCCGGGCAGCAGATCGAGGTCGAGCCGCTGGGGAGTCACATGGCGGGACAGTTCATTCGCCGGAACGGCGATCGTGTGCGTCAGCAGGGGTTCGCTGATGATCTGTGGGGCGTGATTGCCCAAGTCCTGATGGACGGCAATCTCGAACTCTTGCACGGCTTCTTCGCCACCCGTGGGATTCCCCTCCAGATTTTCCCTGACCGAGATGCGGACCGGGAGGATTTGCCCGGCCAGGTCCGGGTCCGGTGTCCAAGTCACCCAACCCGTCGACGCCTGGATCGTCAGCCCCTCGGGGCCCTCCAAGATGGAATAAATCAGCGGGTCACCATCTTCGTCGTCCGCGTCCGCGTCGTAACTGTACGTGGCATTCACGAACGCATCCGCAGGCGGGACCGACGTGAAAATCGGCGGATGATTGGGCTGCGGTGCGGCCACGTTCACCGCGAACTGCTGGTTCGCCACACCGCCGAACGGATCGATGGCCCGAATCACCACGATGTATGTCCCCACGTCGACGTTGGTCGTCGTCCAGGTAATGAGACCCGTTGTGAAGTTGACCTGCACTCCGTCGGGACCAGAACTCAGCCCGTACAGGAGTGGATCTCCGTCGGTATCTGTGGCGTCCGCGTCATACTGGTAGGTGCCCCCCTGGCGGACATTCCGCGGCGGTGTGGTGACAATCTCCGGCGGAGTGTTCAACCGGCCCAGCACCACCAGGTCGTAATCGAAGGGCCGCAGTTCCGGATTGAGAAACTTGAGCGGCACCTCCGGCACGGAGTCGTTGGGATTGAACCGCATGTCGCCACCGGTAAAGACCAGTGGCGAGAGGTTGTAATACGGCGTGCCGTCTGGTCCGATGACGTCGGGGTCGGCCAGGCGAACCGTGGGATCGGAGAGATTTCGCACTCCCAGGAGGAGCGGACCGCGCACGGGATATGTGCCGGTGTTCGTCAATGTCGTCAGCGCGGTCACCTTCTCGGTGAGTTCGGCGAAGGATGTGTGGGTGTAGACTGCGGCCGTGCTGGTCGTGATGTCGGCCAGCCGGTCAAAGTCGATCGTCCCGCGTTCGCCAGCCGGCAGCGCCCGAGTCTGCGTGCTGGCTCCGGTGACGGGGGTCAGCCCCAGATACGCCCCGTCCACAAAGGTGACGGTGGTCTCGGTGTCGTGGTCGTCGTTGATCAGCCGCCAGATCAGCCGGGCCTGCGTGTTTGCGGGCAGGTGCC
>JACRIH010000123.1 GCA_016235885.1 Planctomycetales bacterium
ACCAAATTTTGTCCCAGCAGAAGGAGAACGGAAGCTGGGTCAACAAGGAACCGCGCTGGTACGAGGGTGACCCGAATTTGACGACCGCGTACGCTCTGCTGGCGTTGGTGCATTGCGAACCGACGGTGAGTCAGAAGTGAATTCTCTCCAGTTGCCAACCATCAGGGGGCGACGTGCCATTACCACTCCTCACGGACAGCGGAAACTTGCCGCTTGGCGTGCATCCGGCGTCGATCCACGAGATGCAACTGAAATTCGGCGTGGGATCGGCACGACGAAAAGCGCTGGCACTTCGTCTGGAGCGAATCCATGAACTCGCGAAAGCCAGCGGACACTTGGCTCGCTTCGTCGTTTTCGGTTCGTTTGTCACCGGCAAAGTCGAACCGAATGACGTGGACGTGTTCTTGTTGATGGAGGACAGCTTCGATGCCTCGCAACTCACCGGTGAAGCCCGACGATTGTTTGACCATGCCGCCGCCCAATCCCATTTCGGAGCCAGTGTCTTTTGGTTGCGTCGCCTGGCAGCCTTGGACGGAGAACAGGCGGCAGTAGAATACTGGCAGGTGGATCGCGGAGGCGGGCAGAAGGGCATCGTCGAAATCATCTCGGAGAAATCATGATCGCAAACGACCACGAACTGGAAGCCACGCTGGAACGCATCCGGCGGTTTCAAGCACAAGTGGCGCACCTTCGAAAGGTGGAGACCAACCCGGTCAACTACCGCCTCTCCGTCTCAGGCTTCCTTGCGGAGATTGACCGGATGCAATTGGAGGTTCGCGATTACTTGGAACTCCTACCGGCGGAGTTGGCCACCAGCGTTTGAACTCCGGCAGGAAACCTTGAGGACGCGGAAACTGGGTGAACAAGGAACCTCGGTGGTACGAGGGTGATCCGAACTTGACGACCGCATACGCTCTGCTGGCGTTGGTGTATTGCGAGCCGGTCGCGGGGAAGTAGATCGAGGGGGGCCTAGCCCACCGCGGCCCTCGTGGCTTGCCGTCGCGCCCAAAAGCTCCAGCGAAATGAAATGAGGCAAGGAGAATCATGCGAACGCCCGGACTGAAATGCGATGGGGACATCCGGTTCTCGAATGGGACGCCTGATGGGGAACCGAGAAACTGGAGGGACCATCCTGATCCGGAGGCTGACATCTATCCCGAAGACGTGCCGATCAGTGACGCCCATCGCCGGATTCTCGCGAGCGTCGGGCACGACGTCGATGAGCATCGTGCCCCGAAGGAGTATTACGGTTGGCAGGATGAGAATGGGAATCCGATCTCGCCGACCGATGAAGAATTGGCAGCAGAGGCCGCAAAGATGGAGGATGCCGATCCTCCGGCACTGGATGAGGACCGCGCGATGTTGGCCGGATCGCCAGAAACTGCCGAGAACGAGGCCGCAAAGGTTGGTGTGTCAAGTACCTCCCTCCACACCAATACCATGACTCGTCGCAACCGAACAAAAATGGAAACTGAACCACCGACGAAACAAACAATGCGCCACTACATTGCCTACCACAAGGTCAAAGATTTCAGCGGTTACGGTTTTCCCGGAAAGCACCTTTGGCACTACAGCTCCAAACCGAGAAGCACGCTCGAAAAGACAGTCAAGCAAACGGTCTGGGTGATTTCCGGCGAAAAGATCAACGGAACGATGATCTACAAGTTGTGCAGTGTTTTCTGTCCCTGTCGCATCGAAGACAACGGCAAGGGTTTTTCGGTTGTTGGAGACGGAGCGGGGTTCAACCCTCACATTGATGTGACTGAAACGCGTTGGCTTCCCGTGTTGCTCGACGAGCAGAATAATTTTCGGTTCGGTCTAAATGAAATCAAGAACCGCAGTGTGATCAATGGACTGTTGCGTACTCGCTCTCGCGAAGCGGCAACCGACGCTGTGATCCGTGGTCTGAAACTCAATCGAAGCCAAGACCAAGCGAAAGTGTCGACGAGATTCGGTGCCGGGTTTGGAGCTCATCCGGAAAATGAGGCTGTCGAAAAAGCGGCCGTGGCTGTCGTAACGAACTCATACCGCAAGGATGGTTGGGAGGTTCAATCTGTCGAACGAGATCGATGCGGATTTGATCTCCGATGCAGCAAAGGAAAGTCAGTTGAAGATGTCGAAGTCAAAGGTGTGTCCAGCACTGCTCAAGCGTTCATCATCACTGCTGGAGAAGTTAGGCAGGCAGAAATGAATGATCGATTCGTTGTCTGCGTAGTAACGAATGCCTCATCTAAGTCACCTAAACTCACAAGATACGTCGGAAGCGAATTCCTCGAACGATTTTCTCTGGCACCAATTCAGTATCGGGCTGTCCTCCAACGGTGAGTGGCATGGGGTGATCCCGCGCGTGTAACCTGCCGCAGTGTTCTGTTCACCGATTGCATAAGCCTAAGTTTCTTTCACTCGAAGGGTTTGTCACCATGAACATTCTCGTTCCCAATCCCAGCCGGCGCGTTTTCCTGAGCACGCTCGCGTTCGGTGCGGCGGCGTTTACGACTCCCGGATTGTTTGCCGAAGAGCTGACCCGGACTCCGGCGCAGACCGAGGGGCCGTTCTATCCGAACAAGCTGCCGCTCGACACGGACAACGACCTGATCCTCATCAACGACAAGCTCACCCCCGCCGTCGGGGAAATCACGCACCTGACCGGTCGCGTGCTGGACGCGAAGGGGAACCCGCTGCGAAATGCCGTCGTCGAAATCTGGCAGTGCGATGGGAACGGCGTCTACCTGCACACCGGCGACAGCGGCAAGAAACAGGACCAGCAGGACAAGAATTTCCAGGGGTTCGGCCGGTTCCTGACCGGGTCCACCGGCGAATACTACTTCCGCACAATCAAGCCGGTCCCGTACCCCGGCCGCTCGCCGCACATCCACTTCCAGATCAAGAAGCGGGACAAGGAACTCCTGACCACGCAGTGCTACGTCAAGGGTCACCCCGGCAACGAGAAGGACGGCATCTATCGCAGCCTGCGCGACCCCAAGGATCGCGACGCACTGACGGTGGACTTCGCTCCGCTGAAGGAATCGCGGGTCGGCGAACTGGTTGCGAAGTTTGACATCGTGCTGGGTGTGACACCGGATGCGTGAGGTTGAGGGAAGACGGGCGATTCCACGGAAGACGTACTCCCTCTCCCCCTTTGGGGGAGAGGGCTGGGGTGAGGGGCGAGTGTGGCGTTGCGTTCGCGGCAATTTTCGCTTGCCTTCTCCGCTTTCGGCGAGAGCGGGCTACGGTTGTGCCGCTTGGGAACGCTCGCCCCTCACCCCCGACCCCTCTCCCCCGAAGGGGAGAGGGGAGAATATGGTTTGTTGCCTCACCGCTGAATTCGCGCCGGACGCATTGGCAAAGTCGTGCAAAGAACGGCATCGGCCGTTGGTAATCGTTTGAAAGAACTACAAACGAAGCCTGTAATCGACGCTTCGATGCATGGCCTCTGTTTCAAAGCCGAAGCCCGACGATTCTCACAGACCCCTGCCGTGTGCCGACTTGCCGCGATCTCTCCCCTCGCAGCCCATTCGAATTCACTTTACATCGATCGATTGGCACGAAGACTGCTTTACTCTTCTCCGCACGCTGAGGCAACTCAGCGAACGAGAGAGAAGAGATGACCCACCGGTCGGAGGTGAGAGCCCGGCCAAATCCCCCCGCAGTACACACGTCACCCTTTCCCGCCCCACCGGCCGGAAG
>JACRIH010000127.1 GCA_016235885.1 Planctomycetales bacterium
GACGAACCGGCTGAGATGCGGCTCATCAAGAACGACTCGCAATACAACGAGCAGTGGCCGCGCGCCGTCGTCTCCTATCAGCGAATTTATGGAATCGCCGAACCGGCTCGACTGAAACGGCTGGCCAACGACGGCTCGCTCTCGCCGCAGCTTCCCGCCGGCACGCCGTTCGGCTTGGTCGGGACGTCGAGCCTCTACAAGCGTGAGAGCTATCCGCAGGGGGCAGTGCCGAGCGACGGCGTCACCGCCGGCCATGTGGGGAGCGATCGCTCAGGTTATCGCGGCCTGGGCCAGTTCAATGGCTCCGAGAACCACTACTTCAACAATTGGATCAATCAGGGAGCCGATTCCGGCGTCTACTCCAACGACGACATCCACGCCATTCGCATCCTGGCGATGGAGCCAACCACCGATCGCCGCAACGGCCCGAAAGCGGGCCGGCTGTTCCGCAACGCCGCAAACGAACGCCTGCGAATTCTGGGCGAGATTCCCGTGCGAAAGTTTCACTCGGGCGATCGCGATCAGCCGCTCGATCCCGATGGAAACCCCGACACCAGCTTCCTAGCAAAAATCCCCGCCGACACGCCGTTCACTTTTCAGACCCTCGACAAGGACGGCATGGTGCTGAACATGGCGCAGACGTGGCACCAACTCCGCCCCGGCGAGATTCGCCACGACTGCGGCGGCTGCCACGCTCACAGCCAGAAGCCGACGCTCTTCAGCGACACACAGGCCGCCCGGCCCGATTACCAAGTCTTCGATCTCACCGCGACGACGCCGCTGCTGACGAGCAAGGCGCGCGACGAAACGAAAATGAAGTGGGATGCGCGGGGGGAAACGGGGCTGCGGCAAACGGCCGGCGTCACGAACGTCGAATACCATCGCGACGTGCAACCGATTCTGCGGAAGAGTTGCATCACCTGCCACACGGCGGAGGATGGTCGCGAGCCGGCCGGCAATCTCAACCTCGATGCCGATCGGGAATCGATCAGGGAAGAGCGGTGGGGCAACTTGCCCGGCACGTTTGCTCGTCTGGCTCGCGACGGCAAAGCCCAGTTCGGGTACAAGCCGATCAGCGATCGCTACATCGGCCCGGTGTGGCGCGGTCATCAGGCCTCGCGCTACGTCCGCATGTTCGAGTCGCGCCGCAGCCTGTTGACCTGGAAGATTCATGGCCGGCGGACCGACGGCTGGACCAACGACGATTTTCCGACCGAGCTGAAACCGGGCGACGCCACCACGCTGCACTGGAAGGGCAAACCGGTGGAGAACAACGCGGCGAACCGCGACATCGCCGACCTCGACTTCACCGGCAGCAGCATGCCGCCACCCGCTGCCGTTGCTGGCAACTACGCCGGACCAGATGGAAAGCCGATCAAAGTGCAATCGCTCACCGACGAGGATCGCCGCACACTGGTGCGCTGGATCGACCTGGGCTGTCCGATCGACTTGGACTTCGATGCAAACCTGCCGCAGGAGCGCGGGTTCGGCTGGATGCTGGACGAGACTCGTCCCACACTGACGCTCACCATTCCGACAGCCGGCAAGAACTCGGAAGCCACTCGTCTGTTGATCGGCATGACGGACTACTACAGCGGCCTCGACCTGGAAACCTTTCGAGTCATCGCCGACTTCCCGCTGGACGGCGCTGCTCCCGGCGAGAACCTCTCGCCGCGATTCCAAGTCGTCAATCCCGGCGTGTGGGAATACCAACTGGCTCAGCGAACGACAAAACTGTCTGGCGGCACGCTCACCGTTTCGGTCCGTGATCGTCAGGGAAATGAAACCCGCATTGTGCGATCCTTCCGGAGAATGCCATGAAAAGAAACGCCATTCTGTTGGTCTTGTTCATCGCCGCCTGTTCTGCCGTGGAGGCCGCTGACTGGCCTGGCTGGCGAGGTCCCACCGGGCAGGGGTTCTGCGAGGAGAAAAACGTCCCTCTCAAATGGAGCGACAAAGAGAATGTGAAGTGGAAGATTTCTCTCGAACATCAGGGGAACTCCACGCCCGTCATCTGGGGCGACAGGATTTTTCTCACACAGGCCAACAAGGATGGCGCCGTTCGCAGTCTCCTGTGTTTTGCCCGTGCCGATGGCAAACTGCTGTGGCAAAAAGATGTGGCGTACCCGGACATGGAACGGAATTGGAATCCCAACTGGTACGGCAACGCCTCCCCGGCGATTGATGGCCAGCGAGTGGTGGTCAGCTTCGGCTCGGCCGGCATGTATTGCTTCGACTTCGATGGCCAGGAACTCTGGAAGCGGATCGACCTGGGAAAGTGGGAGCACGCGTTTGGCAACGGGTCGTCACCCGTTCTGTATGGCGACCTTGCGATCCTGTGGTGCGGACCAAACGAAAAGAGTGGCCGCAATTTTCTGCTGGCGGTCAACAAGCAGACGGGGAAAACAGTTTGGGAACACGACGAGAAATCTGGCTCGTGGGGCACACCGCTCATCACCAAAATTGAGGGTCGCGATCAGCTCCTGCTGGGAATGTCACCGCACCTGAAGGGCTTCGATCCCAAAACAGGTCAGGAACTGTGGCTCTGCAAAGGCTTGAGCA
>JACRIH010000131.1 GCA_016235885.1 Planctomycetales bacterium
GGCCCACCTCGCTCAGGAGGTTGAAGTTTTGCATGTTGCGGGCACCGATCTGAAACATGTCGGTGTAGCGGTCGATCAGTTCCACCTGCCGCGGGTCCATGACTTCGGTCACGACCGGCATGTGCAACTCATCGCCAACCCGCCGCAAAATCCGCAGGCCCTCCTCGCCGAGACCTTGGAAGCTGTACGGGCTGGTGCGCGGTTTGAAAGCTCCGCCTCGCAGTATGTTCGCCCCCGCCGCTTTCACTTGGCGGGCGATGTCGAACAGGATTTCTTCCCCTTCGATGGCGCACGGACCGGCGATCATTGCCAGCGCTCCGCCACCGACCGTCACGCCATGTCCGCAATCAATCACCGAGTCTTCCTGCTGGAATTCACGGCTCGCCAGCTTGTACGGCTTGAGAATCGGATGCACTTCTTCGACTCCGGGAATTGCAAGCAGCGGTGCATTGCGGAGCACGTCTTCTTCACCGATCACGCCGATGACGGTGCGTTTGATGCCGCGGCTGACATCCGTTCGCAGCCCCATCGCGACGATGCTTTCGACAATGTGGTCGATCTGTTCGGAGGTCGAATTCGGTTTGAGAACGATAATCACGGGAAACCTCGAAACAAAGGGAACACTGTCAGAGCCGAATTTGTGAGAATTCGGGCATAAGTCCGCGAGAGCCTCCGAACTCTTACGAGTTCGGCTACTCGATGATCGAGCTGCGCGGATACGAGCCGAGGATTTCGAGTCGCACCGCCCGGCGTTCGAGATCGGCGAGCGTGCGTTTGATCCGGCCGTCGCTCGTGTGGCCCTCGAATTCGAGGAAGAAGTAATACCCAACCTCGGGGCCTCGCAGCGGGAACGATTCGATCCACGTCAGATTGACATGGGCTTTCCGAAACGCAGTGAGCGATTCGGCCAGCGTGCCCGGCTTGTGTGGAATCTGCAGCAGCACCGCCGTCTTGTCGTTGCCGGTCGCTCGCGTGGTTTCGTCACCGATGACCGCGAACCGCGTGACATTGTGCTTGTTGTCTTCGATCTTTTCGACCAAGATCGTCAGGTCGTACTGCGCGGCGGCCTGCCGGCTGGCAATGGCGGCCGCCCCCGGCTTGTCGCGAGCCAACTGCGCTGCCGTCGATGTGCTGGTCACTTCGATCAACCGCGACTGAGGCATGTTGCGCGACAACCAGTCGCGACACTGCGAGAGAGCTTGCGGCTTGCTGTAAACTTCGATGACTTCGCCGCGAGAACACTTGGCCATCAGGTTGTGGTGAATCGCAAGCTGGACTTCCGCGCAAATCTTGAGCGGCAGCTTGGTGAACATATCGAGCGTGTCCACCACGCGACCGTCGGTGCTGTTCTCAATGGGGGCGATGCCGTAGTCCGCGTGACCACGATTCACCTCTTCAAACACCGCCGCGATATTGTTGACGGGAATGTACTCGGCTGAATGGCCGAACCGCTCGATCGCGGCCAGATGCGTAAAGCTGTAGGATGGACCGAGATAGGCGACCCGCATCGTTTTCAGCAGGCTGCGTGACCCGCTGATGATTTCGCGGAAGACGGCTCTCGCCGCCGGAGCCGGCAGCGGACCAGGGTTCGAAGTTTCGACGAGTTGCCGCAGGTCTTCTTCAAGCTGCGGAGCGAACATTGCCTTCCGCGGGCTTTCCTGACTTTGATAATACTTGCTCGTGACGGTCGCACGATGGTTGATGAGCTTGAGGATTTCCCTATCCGTTTTTCTGATATCGGCTTCCAGCGCGGCGGAGTTGATCCGGGGAGCGGCAGGCTTGGACTTGGCGGGGGCCGAATGGTGGGCCGTGACGCGCTTCTTGGGCAAAGGTTTCTTCGCCATTGGGGCCTTTCACATGCTCGAGCGGGGAGAGCCTAAGTCACAGCGTGGAGAGTTGTTCTACAGGTCTGAGATACCACTGTCAAGCGGCCGGGCTGATGCGACGAGGGGAGTCGTCCGAACAGACAAACTCGCGGCACTGCATGGCAACTCAATCGCTAATTTGGTTAGATACGCAGGCCAAAGTAGGGACGGCTGTGCCCACCAAATCCACTCAACGGCACGCCGAACACAATGGGTGGGCACAGCCCACTCGACGCAGGAGCCGACGAATGCCGAAGCCTCGATGCTGGCTTAAATCGAATAATAATCGTCTGTTGTGGCTCTCGATCGTGTTATCGACCGTGACGCTGATGACTGGGGCTGACCTTCCGGCGCCAGACGAGAGTGAGTTGGCTCCGTACTTTGGTTTCCGCAGGTCAGAGCTTTTCAAACTCAACGCGCGGTCATCCAATCTGTTGGCCACCGACCTGAATCAGGACCGGCTTACCGATCTGATCCTCATCGATAACAGTAACAGTCGGTTGGACTTGCTCCAGCAACGGGACCGACGACCCGAAGTCGCGGTCGGCGGGGAAAAGAAGATCAACGCGATCGAGAACGACTGGCGGTTCGAGCACCGGAAGATCAGCGTCGACAAGGCGGTCTCAACGCTGGCGGTGGGAGATTTCAATTCGGACGGCCGCAAGGACTTGGTTTATTTTGGCGCGCCCGATCAGTTGGTGATCCGCTTGCAAACCGCACGCGGCGATTGGTCACCGGGTCAACGGTTTCGACTGCCGGAAGTCCAGCCCTCAGCGTGGAACATCACGGCGGGAGACCTCAACGGCGATCAGAAAGATGACGTCGTCGTTGTCGGAAAGCACGAGACCTACATCATCTTCCAAGTTGCCGATGGCCAGATGGCTCCGCCGACGAAGCTCTTGAACTCGTCCGAGAACGTCGGCCTCGTCCAAATTGCCGACGTCGACGGGGACGGACGCAATGATCTGTGCTACCTCAACCAGGACGATCAGGAGCGAGCGCTATGTGTTCGGTTGCAAGGGAAGTCGGGACTGGGACCGGAAGTCCGCTGCGATCTAAATCGTCCGCGCGGTGTCACCCTGGCGAATGTTGATGGCAAACCGGGACAGGAAGTGCTGGCCATCGATGCCCAGTCGGGGCGCGTTCGCGTGTATCAACTCCAGCGCCCCGAAATCAAAGCGGGCGAACTGGCCGGTCAACTCATCCAGTACGGCTTCGGCAAACAGGGAGCGGGAAAGGATCGCGATCTGGCGATGGGGGACGTTGACGGCGACGGCCTCATCGACGTCGTCGTGACAGACCCCGAGTCGTCGCAGTTGCTGCTCTTCCGCCAGTCGAAGGAAAGTGGCCTCGATTTGGGAAACAGCTTTCCCGGTCTCGTTGGAGCCAGCCAGGTGCGCGTGGCGGACCTCGACGGAGATCGCAAGGCGGAAGTGATCGTCCTCAGCACGCGCGAGACGACGATCGGCATCAGCAAGTTGGAGAA
>JACRIH010000003.1 GCA_016235885.1 Planctomycetales bacterium
ATCAACGCACTTCCGAGTTCTACGAATCCGCTGTCGAGCACGTGAGCAAACACACCACACAACAAGCGGGAGGCTGATCGATGTCATTGCTTCCCTGCCATCGGACCAATTTCGACACGCTTCGGCAAGCGGCATTGAACAACGACCTCGCCCTCATGGCCTGCCGACATCGCGACACCGGCGAACCCATCGCCGTTTTATGTGCCGCCAATCGGTGCCCGCGCGGAGAAATCGAGTTCGTGCCACTAGCCACATTGTTCAATGACAACCCCTACGAATTCCTCGTTCCGCCGACCGTGTCCGAGACGGACGCACTTCCGGCAACGGACTTGAATCATGATCCACCCACATCACCTCCCAGGGAGGCCACTCCATGACTTTGACCACTCGCCTCGACGAACTGATCCGCGCCTGTTTCACCGGGCTATGGATTCAGTCGTTCGAGCACGAAGACGCGGTGCTCGACATCGCACGACTTTGTCACGCTCACCAATGGCGATTCGCCGCCTGGGACGTCGATCGAGGTCTGGCCCTCGCGAACGACGCCGCCACCACTCCGACCAAAGACCCGCTGGCGGTCCTGCGGTCCCTGCCGTCGCTCGTTGCGCCCGAAAGCACGACCGTGATCGTGCTGAAGAACTTTCATCGGTTCCTGCAAAACGCCGAGATCGTCCAAACGCTCCACAACCTGCTTGTTACCGGCAAACAATCGCGGCTGTTCCTGGTCGTACTCGCTCCCGTCATGCAAGTGCCGATCGAGTTAGAAAAACTGTTCGTCATCGTGGAGCACGACCTGCCCACGCGGGAACAACTCCTCGACTTTGCTCGCGGCGTCGCGACGGAAGACGACGATCTCCCTTCCGGTCCACCGTTGGACGCACTGCTCGATGCCGCCGCTGGATTGACACGTTACGAAGCCGAGTCCGCTTTCAGTCTCTCGCTCGTCCGCCACAACGCGCTCCGACCGGATGTGCTGTGGGAACTGAAATCTGGCATGCTTAAAAAGAGCGGCCTCATGCAACTGCATCGTGGCCAAGAAGCGTTCGACCAACTCGGCGGCTTGGAGTCCCTGAAGGCGTTTTGCTGTCGCGTTCTGAGATACGGAGTGCGTCGCGCCGGCGTGCGACCGCGCGGCGTGTTGCTGCTCGGCGTTCCTGGTACAGGAAAGAGCGCCTTCGCCAAAGCTCTTGGCAACGAGACCGGTCGGCCGACATTAACGCTCGATGTCGGCTCACTCATGGGCAGCCTCGTCGGTGAGTCGGAACGGAATATCCGCCAAGCCCTGCGCATCGCCGATGCGATGGCTCCCGCGGTTTTGTTCCTCGACGAAGTCGAGAAGGCGCTCAGCGGTGTGGCCAGCTCCGGTCAAACGGACAGCGGCGTCAGCGCCCGGCTCTTTGGAACGTTCTTGTCGTGGCTGAATGACCGAACCACTGACGTGTTCGTGATCGCGACATCGAATGATGCCTCGAAATTGCCGCCGGAGTTTTCTCGCGCAGAGCGATTCGACGGTGTGTTCTTTCTCGATCTGCCGAACCGCGAGGAACGGCGAGCGATCTGGAATCTGTACCTCGAAGCGTTCGACCTGGATCGCGATCAGAAGTTGCCGACCGACGAGTCCTGGACCGGCGCAGAGATTCGCTCTTGCTGTCGGCTCGCCGCGTTGCTTGATCTGCCGCTGACTGAAGCCGCGCGAAACATTGTTCCCGTCGCCGTGACGGCCAGCGAATCCGTCGATCGCCTTCGCACCTGGGCTTCTGGTCGCTGTCTCGACGCCACTCGTTCTGGCATCTATCAAAAGTCGTCAGCGGCTTCGTCGCGATCCACGCGAAAAGTCGTGCGCGATCCATCTCTCAATTGAACACCTTCACCTTACTCACTCCAACGGAGGTCTTCATCTCATGAGCCAATCGTCTCCGACCTCGCGTCGGTCTTCTCCCGCCGAACGACTGCAAACCAGCACGGCCGCCGTGCGTTTGAGCCTGCGTTGGTTCGGCGTTCGCAAAACCCTCAGCCCCGAACAAAAAGCCGAAGCTGCCGAAGCGTTCGGGGCTGCTGGCGAGTTCCTGAGCGCCGGCAAAAAGTTGCTCGACACGCGGCATCCCGCCTACGGTGCAGTCAGTAGTGTTCGCGGTCGCATCCAGTCTGTGTGGAAGGGACTCTCGTTGCCGTACCCCGAACCCGCCATCCGATTGATTCGACGCGACGACATCGAACGACTCGATTCCGAATTGACGTCGTTGCGCGGCGAGCTGACCAATGCGGTCGAGCAACTCGACCGTCGATACTCAGAACTGCGAACGGCCGCGCAACAGCGACTCGGTCGGTTGTTCAATCTCTCCGATTACCCGGCTTCGCGGAGCGGATTATTTGCCGTTGAGTGGGACTTCCCGTCGATCGAACCACCGGACTACCTGCGACAACTCAATCCCGAACTCTACGAGCAAGAATGCCGCCGCGTCACCGCGAGATTTGACGAGGCTCTGCAATTGGCCGAGCAAGCCTTTCTCGCAGAACTGTCACGACTCGTCACACATCTGACCGACCGACTCAGCGGCACCGAGGACGGCAAACCGAAAGTCTTTCGCGATACCGTCGTCTCCAAGCTGACCGAGTTCTTCGAGCGGTTCCGACGGATGAATGTGCGATCCAACGAACAGTTGGACCAACTCGTGTCACAGGTCGAAAATCTCGTGCAAGGTGTCCAACCGAAGTCACTCCGTGAAAACCGTGTCCTTCGTCAGTCCATCGCTGTCGAGCTGAGCCAACTGCAACCGGTATTCGACGGCCTGATGGTCGATCGACCGCGGCGGAACATTCTCCGAGCGGCTGGTTCCATCCCGGTACAGGAGGCGGCCTGATGCAACTCGTCATCACGCCCGTCGGCGATGTCCGCTGCCTCTACGACGAATCGCTCGATCTGAGTTCGCTGGGCTCGGTCCACGTTCAGCGCGGTTCGCACGTTGAGCCTGACCAATCCGGCCTCTGGTTCGCAGACCTTTCACCCGTTGAGGGACCGCGTCTTGGTCCCTTCAACGCCCGATCGACCGCACTGGCGGCCGAGCAGGCATGGTTGGAAGCGCATTGGCTCGGTCGCTGCGTGGCAAGCTGACCAACGGCTTCGAACGAGGGCTCTTGCCGACGACTTGTTTTGTACCCTTCAGATCACGAAAGGAGGTTCCGCATGGAATTCCTCTTCTTTTTGGGCCTGTTGACGCTCCCCTGGTTGCTCTCGCGGATCTACCGCGCCGGCAAGCGAACGGGCAGTGTAAAAGGCTTTGAAGCCGGTCGCCGTCGTCGTCGACTTTGACTCGGCTTTCCCTTCAACCCCTCTCTTGAAATGCCAAACACCGAGCGCCCGGGATCGTCCCGGGCGCTCGGTGCCTTTTCTTTAGCCATTACAGACGACGCAATCTTACCAATTCCGAAATCATCTGGGTGAAGGGCTGGCCACGTGATTTTCGGGACAACAACTTTGTCCCACTGGGACAATAACTTTGTCCCAAATGACAGGAACTGTGTCCCAAACCACAGGACCGAGTCACACATCCAACTCCTTGACGTCCAGCGCGTGCTTCTCGATGAACTGGCGGCGTGGTTCGACTTGTTCTCCCATCAGGATGCGGAAAATTTCGTCGGCGGCCACGGCGTCTTGCATCGTGACCTGGAGCAACGTGCGGGACTTGGGGTCCATCGTGGTGGTTCCCAATTCGTCCGCGTTCATTTCGCCCAGCCCTTTGAAGCGAGTGATCTTGAGACCCTTTTCGCCGAGCTTGCGCAGGCCGGGGAGCAGTTCGCGCAGGCTGGCCAGCGGCACTTCGCCGTCTTCGTTCTTGATTCGGAACGGATACACCGCCGCGCCGTCTTTCGTGCCGGCGGGGATCAGGTCGCGGAGGGTGATGCCGAATCCCTTAAGCAATTCCAGCGTGTGATTGATCGAGCGGACCTCGTGCAGGTCGACCACCTGGATCGTGCTCTCGGCCGATTTGGCCGCGGCCGCGATGGCGACTTCGTCGGTCGGGACCGCCGCTTCCGGAGCGCGGGCGCGGGTCGAATGGGCGTGCGTCGCGTCGGCCACGGAAAATTCGTAGCCCATCCGGGTCTCTTCGGTGGCGACAAATTGATCGAGGTCGGATTTCTCGCCGAACCAATGTTGAGTCCGACCGACGAAGACTCGGTAGCGCGGCAGCAGACCACGTTCGGTGAGATGCTTCGCGGCCAGCACTCGTAGATCGATGCCGCGGCGTTCCATCGTCAGCAGCGGTTCGTCAAGATCGTGGATGCACGCCACGATCTGTTTGAGGTGGTCCCCCTCGAAGACGGTCGTGTCGGGCAGGCGCAGGCTGCTGCCGGACAGACCGAGCTGCACCAGTTCGCCCATCATTTCGTCGGCGGTCTGCACGTACCGGGTCTGCTTGCGTTGCACGACGCGAAACAGCGGCGGCTGGGCGACGTACACGCACCCCTCCACCACTAGCTGACGCAGATGCCGGAAGAAAAATGTGAGCAACAGCGTGCGGATGTGGCTGCCGTCCACATCGGCATCGGTCATCAGGATGACTTTGCCGTACCGCCGCTTGTTGACATCTTCCAGTTCCGCGCCGGGGATCACCCCGATCGCCTTGAAGATGGCGGCGATCTCCAGGTTCTCCAGCATCTTGACGAGCTGCGCCTTTTCGACGTTTAGGATTTTGCCGCGCAACGGGAGAATTGCCTGCGTGTTTGAATCGCGACCGGTGTCGGCCGACCCGCCGGCCGAATCACCTTCGACGAGGAACAGCTCGCTGATTTGCAATTCGTGCGTCCGGCAATCGCGCAGCTTTTCCGGCAGGCCGCCCGACGTGAGCGCTCCCTTGCGGCGCACCATCTCGCGCGACTTGCGCGCCGCCTCACGCGCTTCGGCGGCGGTGAGCGCTTTCTGGCAGATGCGTTTCGCAATCGCCGGGTGTTCTTCGAGGTAGCGCGTCAAAACTTCGTACGCCACCGAGGCGACCGCCCCTTCCACCTCGACGTTCAACAGCTTCGTTTTGTACTGCGACTGGAACTGCGGCTCGGGAAGCGTCACGCTCACCACCGCCGTCAACCCTTCGCGGAAGTCGTCTCCCGTCGGTTCAAATTCCTTGAACAGGTCCGCCTTCTTGCCGTAGCCATTGAGGGATCGCGTGACCGCGCTGCGGAAACCGCTGAGGTGCGTCCCGCCGTCCGGGTTGCTGATGTTGTTCGCGAAGCAGCGGACGTTTTCGTTGTAGCCGTCGTTGTACTGCAGCGCGATCTCGACTTCGATGTCCTGATCCTTGCCGCTGACCACAATGACCTCGGGCAGCAGTGCCGTGTCCGTGCGGTTCAACCATGTCACAAATTCCGGGAGTCCCTCGGTCGAATAGAATTCGTTGTGCTGGCCGGTGTGTTCATCGGACAGGTCGATCCGGATTCGCTTGTTGAGAAACGCCAGCTCCTGCAACCGCTTTTCCAAGACGTCGTAATTGAATTTGACGTCGGGGAAAATCTGCGAGTCCGGCTTGAACGTGATTTTTGTCCCCGTGGAATCGGTCCGACCCAGCCGCTGCAACGGGCTGACGACATCACCGCGGGCAAACTCCATCGTCCATGCATGCCCCTCGCGACGCGATTCGACTTCCAGCCACTCGCTGAGCGCGTTGACCGCCTTGATGCCGATTCCATGCAATCCGCCAGTGCCCCGTTTGTACCCGCCCTGCCGATCGAACTTGCCGCCGGCATGCAGGTCGGTCAGCACCACTTCGAGAGCCGGTTTGTTTTCCTTTTCCGGTATCGGACCGACGGGAATCCCCCGGCCATCGTCCGTGCTGGTGACGCTGCCATCCGCATTGATCCGGACCGTGATCAGCGAGCCATGCCCGGCGACGAACTCGTCGATGCTGTTGTCCACCACCTCAAACACCAGATGGTGCAGCCCGCGCGAATCGGTCCCGCCGATGTACATCGACGGCCTGGTCCGCACCCCCTCCAAACCCTTGAGAGCCCGAATATCCTTGGCTCCGTAGTCGGCATTCTCCGCCCGCAAAGTCTCCGCGAGTGGCTGATCCGGCGGTTCTGTCGCTTCGCTCACGCTTGCTCCTTCGTATAACGAAACTCATTTCGTTCTCTTGACCACACGAATTCTCTTCCAACAGCATTAACGAACGGAATGAATTCCGTTCTACGTCCCGACATCACTGTCGAGTTGAAACTTGATGTCCTTGATCCGCAATTCCGGGTTCCGTTCCGCCAATCGTTCCACCAGTTGACCGCGATGAAACGAGACCAGTTCACTCAGCAGCGGCGCATTCCCCACGCCGACCTGCAACACGCCGCGTTTGATGACTCGCACCCGCGTGTGACTCGCCACCGCCGGCCCGGCGACTTCGTTCCATGCCTCCTGTAATTGCGAATCGCCACGCACCCGCGCCCAACCCCGGAGTGCGACCAACTCCGAGATCGCCCTCGACAGCGGTTGCGGATCAACGTCCCGTTTCATGTCACTTGTCCATTGGTCGTTTAACCCGGAGCCAACACCGTGGCATAGGCTTCCAGCCTGTGACTCTTCACTAATTCACGACAGGCTGGAAGCCTATCCCACGTTTTTCAGTGGGCAGTCAAACGAACTCTCACCGATCCATCGACAACGGCATGACGATGTACGTGTACCCATCCTGAGTCCGAAACAACGCGGCACTTTCCGAGTCGATCAGTTCCACCGTCAGATTCTGCTCCGGCTCCAAAACTTTGAGGAAGTCGGCGACAAACCGCGGGTCAAAATTGATCTTCACTTCCGGCCCGTCGTAGCTGATCGGCAACTCGACGCGTGACTGACCGACGTCGGCGACCGAACTGTTCATCGAAATCATCCCCGGCCCAAACGTGAAGATCACGCCGCGGCTTTCCTCGCTCGTCACAATCTGCGCCTGCCGCACGGCCGAATAGAACGACCCGGCCGCTAGGTCGATCTTCACTTTGGCGCCGTTCGGGATCACGTCGCGGTACCGCGGGAACCGGCCTTCGACCAGCCGCGAGTAGATCGTGCTCCCGCCGCAGCGGATCAACACGTCGTTCGCGTTGACGATCAGATGAATCTCCGCCGCGTCGTCTGTCACGCTTCGTTCGATCAGCGACAACGCCTTCGTCGGGATGACCGGTGTCGATGTCCCCGCCTTCGCATCACCCTTCTTCGAGCACTTCCCTTCGGTGAGAGCCAACCGCCGCGTGTCGGTCGCCACCAGCGACAGGTTGTCACCGTTGAGGTCCATCAGTACGCCACCCAACGCATACCGCGTGCTCTCCGGGTCGGTGGCGAACACCGTTCGCTTAATCATCTGCTTGAGCAGTCCGCCCTGAACGACGAAATAATCGTCGCCCGCGAACTCGGCGACTGTTGGAAACTCCGCTGGGTCTTCGACGGGCAATTTGTACTCCGCATGATCGGCGCGAATCACCACCTGCTTCTCGTCGGATTCCACACCGATCGTGTCGCCTCGCAGCTCGCGGAGGATCGCCAGCACGCGATTCGTCGGCAACAAGACCTCACCCGCGGCCTGCACGTCGACTTCCGTCAGCTTGCAGCGGATGCCAACTTCCTGGTCGGTCCCAATCAGCGTCGCTTCTCCCTGCGTTGCTTGCAGCTTAACATTCTGCAAAACCGGCTTGGGCGTGCGTGTGGGGACAACTCCCGCAACCGTTTGAAATGCTGAAGCCAAAGCCGCTCGTTGAAAGATCATTCGCATGGGGTCACTCCGTTTTTGATTCAGCAGAACGTGATGGCGGCTGATTCTTTGCACACTCGGTTTGTTGAGAGAGTACTTAAGAATCTATAGAAAGTAGTAGTAGTTTAGAGTCGCCGGTCGCTGTTGGAAAGGATGCGGGCGAGATGGAAAACCACTGTTGAAAACGGTGTTTTCGTGACGTCACGAAGCGACTCCTTGTTGTGGAAACAGAGTTGACATTCAGACGCCAGCGTGTCCGTCCGGTGTTCAAAAAAGACCCCTGAATTGACAGTCGTTTGGTCACCGAACAATCAACGTCCAAGTCCGCACGAGAACCAATCAGTCCGCTGACACGTTGTTCACAGATTAACTTCTCCCCTCTCCCCCTCGGGGGAGAGGGGTCGGGGGTGAGGGGCGATTCGAGCAAGCGTTTGCCCCTCAATCCCAGCCAAGCCACCGAACTCACACCCATGAAAATCACCCGCTGCTCCACCGCCGTCGTCGAAGCCAATTACGACTACACCTACGTCCGCATCTTCAACGACCGCGGCGAATACGGTACGGGCGAATGTTTTTTCGCCCCCGGCCTGACCGCGGCACTCCGCGAAATGTTCCCGTTGCTGATCGGTCGCGACCCGCGTGAGGTCGACCGATTGGCACGGCATCTGTGGCGGAAGGGTTCTGGAGCCGGAGCGGTCGCGGGGTATCTCTACAACGCGGTGAGTGGGATTGAGACGGCGTTGTGGGACCTCGTCGGCAAATCGTACGGAGTGCCGTGCTACCAGTTGCTCGGTGGCAAACTACGCGATTCGATCCGGATCTACGCCGACTGCCACGCGGGGGACAACATCGAAAGCTGGGGTCCGATGCTGACGCAGCGCGAACCGGAATGGTTGCGGCGTCTGGTAGCGGACCAGCCGCAACACGAGGAACGATACGAATCGGAATTGTATCGCGAACGGGCGCAGCAGATGGTCTCCGCCGGTTTCGATGCGCGCAAGTTCGACATCGATTCGATCGTCCTGCTGACCGGCGAAGAACTCCACCGGCCGCTGACCGACGCCGAGATCGCGAAGATGGTCGAATGCGTCGCCGCCGCGCGGGAAGGAGCCGGACCCGATGTCGATCTGGCCGTGGACTGCCACTGGCGGTTCCAACCGAGCGACGCCAAACGGATCGCCCGCGATCTGGCCCCATCCAACTTGTTGTGGCTCGAAGACCCGTGCCCGCCCGAAAACATCCACGACTTCGCCGACGTGAAAGCTCTCGGAGCCTGCCCGATCCTGACGGGCGAAAATCTGAACCGCCGCCACGGCTTCTGGGACTTGATCACCGCGCGAGCCGTCGATCTGGTCGCCCCCGACATCCAAAAATGCGGCGGCATGCTGGAAGGCAAACGGATCGGCGAACTGGCCGAAATGCAGGGGATCCGTTTCGCCCCGCACAACATCGCGTCGCCGCTTGGCACGATCGCGAGCGCTCACGTCTGCGCAACGCTTCCGAATTTCGTGGCGCTCGAATTCCACGGTAGCGACGTCCCGTTCTGGCCCGACCTCATCAGCCGACCCGGCAGGAGCGGCCCGCTGATCGATCAGGGTAGAATTCATCTCACCGAAGCCCCAGGCTTGGGCTGCGAACTAAATGAGCTTGTCGCTCGCCAGTACGCCAAGCCAGGCGAGACATGGTTTGCGTGACGAAAAGTAGTTCAAAATCGTAGCCACGTTCGCCAGAACGTGGGTTTTTTGTGAGTATGCCCACGTTCTGGCGAACGTGGCTACGACGGATATCGCCAAGCGGTGTGGTCCATGTCCGGAGAGAATCATGTCGAACGAACCGGTGCAGTGGTACTCGTCGAAGGTTGATTGGTGGCTCGCCGCGTTGTTGTGCGTCCCGCCGGTGGCATCAGTCGCGGTCACTGTCGGTTTTGCCACGCACGGAAATGCCGGTGAGTTACCGTGGGGCATCGGCAGCATCGCGCTGGTCGCGACCATTTATTTCGGACTGGTGTTTCCGATGCGCTACGGTATCGACGACACCCATCTTGTCGTGCGGTCGGGGATGATTTGGCAACACATCCGGCTGGCCAACATCATCGAAGTTCACCCGACTCACAACCCACTCAGTTCCCCGGCGCTCTCACTGGATCGCCTGTACGTGAAGTACGGCGAGAGTTGGACCAAAGCCGTCATGATCTCCCCCGCCAATCGCGATCGCTTTCTGGATGAGCTCGCCAGCAAAACCGGTTTGAAACGAGAGGGCGATCGATTGGTGTCGTTGAAGCAGATGGTCTGAGCCACTGAGCGCCTTGGCAATTGCAGCTCCACCAGACGGCGGCTATTCTCCGGCGCATCGACCGAGCCCGTGCGGTAGTTGGGACCATCCTATGTCATCTTTCAAGTCTGATCTTCTCAAGGCCGACCTCGCGCATCTGATTCATCCGATGCACAATCGCAAGCTGCACGAGGCCACCGCGCACGTGTGGGTGCGAGGCGAAGGGGCGATTCTCTTAGATGCGGATGGCAAGGAGTACATCGACGGGCTGTCCGGGCTGTGGAACGTGGTGGCCGGTCACGGGCGGAAGGAACTCGCCGAAGCCGCCGCGTCGCAGATGGAGACGCTCGCGTACGTTTCGGGGTACTCGGGGAGTTCCAATCCGGCGGCGATCCGGCTGGCCGAGCGATTGGCCGGGATGACGTATCCGTCGATCCGTCGATTCTTCTTCACGTCGGGAGGCGGCGAATCGAGCGACACCTGTTTCAAGACGGCTCGATATTACTGGCGCATGCGAGGCCAGCCGGCGAAGATGAAGGTCATCGCGCGGACGTGGGGCTATCACGGCACGACGATGGGGGCGATGTCAGCAACGGGGATTCCGAGTTACTGGCCGATGTTCGAACCGCGTGTTCCCGGCTTCCTCCACATTCCGTCGCCGTATCCGTACCGCTACGTCGGGCTGCCCGGAGTTTCTCCCGGCATCGCCGCGGCGAACGAACTCGAACAGGCGATCCTGCGCGAAGGGGCGGAAACCGTCGCCATGTTTTTCGCCGAACCGGTGCAGGGTTCCGGCGGCGTGATCGTGCCGCCCGACGATTACTTCCCGCGCGTCCGCGAAATCTGCGACAAGTACGATGTGTTGTTGGTGACGGACGAAGTCATCACTGGCTTCGGCCGCACGGGAAAAATGTGGGGCCTTCAGCACTGGGGCGTCGAGCCGGACATGATTCAATTCGCGAAAGCGATCACGTCCGGATATTTCCCGCTGGGAGGGATGGGGATCAGCGAACGGATCGCCAAAGTGCTCGACACGGGCGAGATGATGTGGATGCACTGCTTCACGTACAGCGCCCATCCGGTCGGCTGCGCGGTGGCCCTGCGAAATCTGGACATCATCGAGCAGGAAGATTTCCCAGCGCAGGCGGCCGAAAAGGGTGCGTACCTGCTGCGCGGTTTGAAATCCGCGCTCGAATCGCATCCGCACGTGGGAAACATCCGCGGCCTGGGGCTGATGTGCGGCGTCGAGTTCGTGCGCGACAAAGCCACGAAAGCCGAGTTCCCCGCCGCCGATCAGATCGGTCACAAAATCCACCTCGCAGCCCAGCGCCGCGGCCTGTTCACGCGCCTGCGAGGCGACGTCTTCTGCCTCGCCCCACCCGTCATCACGCCGCACACGCTGCTCGATCGGATCGTCGAAATCTTGGCGGAGTCGGTGAGCGAAGTGCTCGGCAACGGTACGTAGCCGTCACGCTCCGCGTGACGAGCCGAGTGTGGATTGGGCGTCTACCTGCCATTCGGCTCATCACGCGGAGCGTGATGGCTACGTTACCCAAACAGCGCGACGCTCGCCGTG
>JACRIH010000132.1 GCA_016235885.1 Planctomycetales bacterium
CCCACCCTACAAAACTACACTTCGAAAAACAGGCCGGCGGGTCGCACAACTGCTCCTGTGGCGAATGCTCACACGGATTCGCAAGCAAACCGTGCTGAGCATTCGATACCGAATGCCTAACAATGTTTCTCCCACGGGGTAACCCCGCAGTGTTCAAGCGGTCGTGTTACAGACTGCCCGAACCAAACTTGTGCGACCCGCCGGTCAAGTAGGTCAGGCTTTCCAGCCTGACCCGTGTCGAAAACTGTCAGGCTGGAAAGCCTGCCCTACGTCAAAAACCAAGTCCCATTCCATCCAGTGCCTCGGTGCCGACCGTGCCGTCCTTGATCTCGAACATCGATGGGAACGTCACCTTCCATTTGCGGTTGGCGGCCGGACAATACTGGCGGCTGTTCCCTTCGATGGCGGCGATTCCCGGAATGCGGGCGGCCAGACTCGCCGAGTGCAGGAACGAATAACCGGGGCAGGTGAGGTCCTGCACGCAGAGGAACATGCCGAGTTTTTGCGCGGCGGCTCCCAGCAGCAGGGATTCCGTGTGTCCTTTGCACGCCTTGAGCGCGACGCCCGTGTAGCCCTGCTCGCGAGCCAGCAGCAGGCTTTCGTAGTCGACCAGCGATTCATCGACCACGACCGGCTTGAGCTTGGCCGCTTCGTGCATTTTGTTTTCGGGGTGCGCCTTCAAGTCGCGATGCGTCGGCTGTTCGATGTACTGCACGCGGTCGTACGCGGCCGGCGACTGCTTCTTGACCTTGGCGAGGAATTCGAGCAGGTACTTGACGTTCGCACACTTCTCGTTGAAGTCCAGCGAGTAGAACCACATGGCACAACCGCGAGCCGCCTGGGCTTCGACGGCGACTTTTTCGACGGACAGCACTCGATTCACGTCCCAGTCCAAGTTGTCTCCGTTCAGCTTGATTTTCAGATGCGTCAGGCCGTTGAATTTGATCCACTCGCCGAGTGTCTCGGGCAATCCATCGCCGACCTTTTTCTCAATTTCCGCCGGAGTCACCGGGTCGAGTGCTCCGACGAGGTGATACAGCGGCATGCGCGGCTTGGGATCGCGGAGCGTGTACTTGTCGAGGTATTCGCCGGCGAAACTCTTGTCGAGGTACTCGGACAGATCGTAATGGACGAACTGCTTGGAGAGGGCGTTGTAGCTGTTCACTTCGTTCGCTCGACCGTAGGCGTCATGAATCGCGGCGTCGAGCGGACTGGCCGAAACAAGTTGAGCCAGCTCCGGCATTTTTTCCGACAGCTTCAACTTTTGGCAGACCTGCTTCGCCAGATGATCGTACTCGGCCGAAAACTGGAGCATGATGTCCAGCGGGTGGCCGTAGTCGGTGAAGTCGAGCGCCAGTTCCGTCACCTGCTCGGCGAAGTCCTTCATCGCCTGGACGGCCATGTCATCGGGGACATCCTGAGATGGCCACGCCCACACACTGCCGACCGGCATGCTGCCGAACCCGGCCGTCTTGTGTCCCTTGCGGGTCGCAACCTGCACTTCGACATTGATCAGATGCGTCTTGTCCATCACGCGGCCACCGAATTTGATCGGTGTCCGGAAGGGGATCAGGTCGAAGGAACAAACAGCCTCCAGAATTGTGATGTCGGTGGGCTTGGGCATTGTCCTGAATCGTGTTGGTGGGAGAACGGACTCATTCCGTTCGACAAGTGGAATCGACGTCGGAGAAGCCTGACTCGCTGAATGGCTCCCCCCGCCGACCCGAGGAATTGAGCGGATGTTAGCTTGCGATGGCCTCGGATTCAAGAAATCGTCCCCGAACGCGGATCGCCCGACGGATCAGTTTTGCCAACACGTCGTCCGAATTGCCACCGGTGGCGAAGACCGTGCAGAGCGGCCAGCCAGCGGGAGACGATGATCCGGCAGTTGGAATGTCGGCGAGGAACGGCACCAACGACGGAGTCGTTGTCGCCATCCGGGTCGACCAATGGGGTGCCACCAATTCGCGGTCGGCGTACAGAATGGCTTTGCCGATGAGTGCTGAGTGTGACATATTCCCCTCGCCCCCACAGGGGGAGAGGGTTTTTGGCGGGAGGTGAGGGGCGAGCGGTTCTGAAGTCCGCTCTCCAGTGCATTTCGAGCACGCCCAGCAATGCCACTCCAGCAGCGGTGTACCCGACGCCAGTTCGAGAATTTCCGCAGACGCCGTGTACCGCGGGTTGACTTCCACCAGCCACGGCGTCTGTCCATCGAACACGAAATCGCAGCCGAACAATCCCCGCATCGAAGCCGCCTGACCGACCGTGTTGCCAACGCGGCGGATGATCGTTTCGATGCGCTCATTCATGGAAATTGGCCCAATCGACCCACAGTACGCGAACGGGATCGCTCCCAATTCCACCAGCCCGACGAGTTGCCGGGTGATGCCGAGCAGTTGTGTTCGGCCGTGTGACGCAAGAAACAACGTCCCGATCGAGTCCCCTTCCGCACGCTGTTGAAAGTAGTGCGGCTCATCCAAGGACGGTGACTGCTCTGCGGCTGCGTTCCAAATGCACACACCGCGACCACCGGCACGACGCAACGGCTTCGCAATCCAACTCCCATCCGGCGGAGGCCGACCGTCATCGCAGTTCGGTTTAGGGGCGACGACGTCCAGCGCGGGCAACCCGGCCCGAGATAAGATGTCTCGCAACCACAGCGGATCGCGGACCAGCCGCAACACCGCCGCATTGTTTCCCCAGAGCGGGCGCTGCGAAGAAATCGCCGCGACGGTTTCCGGATGATTCTCCAACCCACCGGTGTACAGCCACGGAATCGCGGGATCAACGCCCGCGGCGGCCTCGATCAAGCCGTCGGGATATTGTCGGACCGGAATGACTTCGGCGATGGATTGCAGGTCGGCATCTCCAAACATGTCCACACAGATCGGCTCGAATCCAGCTCGTCGAGCGGAAAACGCCGCCGCCCGCGTGCTGGCTCCGACGAGAAGCACTCGCGGCAGCTTCGAGGACGAGGAATTGTCGGGCGATCGCATTTCGTTCGCGACGAGGCAAGGTACTTGAAAACCCAGCTTTCCAACCGGCCAAATTCTGTCTCGGAAACTGGCAAACCACTGGGCGAGTTGTTATCTATGCGTCCTGCCGCGTGGCAGCCCTGTCGGTTCGACAAGACCGCCGATTTGCTGGCCCTGCGGAACGCCATCCGGTTCGCAATCTACCAAACTCATCCGTTGGAATCACACCTGGAGGAACCAAGTCATGTCGATGTACGTTGGCGAAGCGTTGGTCGGTGAAGGAAATGAAATTGCTCACATTGATCTTCTGATCGGCGACAAAGCCGGTCCGGTGGGCGTGGCGTTCGCGAACGCCTTGTCCCGGCAGTCGGCCGGTCACTCCAATCTGCTGGCCGTGCTGGCGCCGAATCTGGCGGTCAAGCCGGCGACAGTGCTGATCACGAAGGTGACGATCAAGGGGGCCAAGCAGGCGGTGCAGATGTTCGGTCCCGCCCAGTACGCCGTCGCCAAGGCCGTGGCCGATTCGGTCGAAGCGGGCGTGATTCCCAAGGATCAATGCGAAAACCTCGTCATCGTCTGTGGCGTGTTCATCCACTGGGAAGCCAAAGAAGACAAGAAGATTTTCGAGTACAACTACGAAGCGACGAAGCTCTCCATCGCCCGCGCGATGAAGAACGAGCCGAGCGCCAGCGAAATGCTCGCCAAAAAAGACACCGCCAAGCACCCGTTCTCGGGTGTGTAGCGAAACTCGGTGCATGGGCGATTGATGGCACTTAATGCCCCGTCGCCGAAGTCTCACGACTTCGGCGACGGGGCATGTGTTTTCTGGCGATCGTGATCCTGTGCCTCAACGTGCTTGTCATTCGAAGTCCGACTTGGTGCAATCGAAACCGAGTTCGGCGTA
>JACRIH010000125.1 GCA_016235885.1 Planctomycetales bacterium
AGCATTTATGTTTACACTTCGCCGCTGTACGGGAATGGAGTGGCCGTGGCCATGTCCGGGTACACCGGTCCGGCTCTGGCAGTGAAGCTGGGCGGCTCGGGAGACATCACCGGCGACCGGCTCTGGCTCCATCCAAAAAACATTCAACGAGTCGGTTCCGGCATGATCGTGGGCGACCACGTTTACATGCTGGAGGAAAATGGAGTGCCGCATTGTTATGAGTTGAAGACCGGTGAAGAGGTCTGGAAAACCGATGCCCGTGTGGAAGGTGGCACAACCTGGGGCTCGATGGTACACGCCGAGGACCGGCTGTATGTCCTCATGCGAAACGGTGCCACTCACGTTTTTTCCGCCAGTCCCAAATACGAATTGCTGACCACCAACTCATTGGGAGGCGGCGAATCCACCAACTCGACGCTGGCGATTTCCAACGGCGACATCTTCATTCGAACCTTCAAACACCTGTGGTGCATCAGCGAGAAGAAATGAGTCTGACCGCACGATCCGAAAGGAATCGGTCTCGTCTCGTGAGAAAAGTGACCGTGACTCGACCGAGCCGTGTCCGTCAAGTGACGAGCACGGCTCGGAGTTTCCACCCGTCGAGCGGATCATTTGAGAAGCCATTCCACGACGGAAGTTTCCTTCTGGGACGCTTCTCCGCTGAAGACGGTGAGCTGGTTCGCCTGGCCCGTCGCACGGTGGATATTGGACACGATGTCAGGTTCTTTCCCCTCGCCAGCAAGCCAGAGCGGGTGCGGAGCACCCAGCGCGAGGATGCCCGGCAGGTCCAGATACTTCGCGCCGCCGGGGAGAAATTGCGGATCGCGATAATCGAGGAGCTTGCCGAACCGAAAGCCATTCGTGTCCACCGCCGCACGGTCAATCGATTTCCCAGCCACGGCGCGGGCGGTCGCGACAATCGGCCCGGCCCCACCAAATCCGGCAACTTCCACGGAAGTCGGCTTGGGGTGTGATCCAATTTCGGCGCTGCGGAGGAACTTCACCAGAGTGAGCACGTCGTGCGTGCGCTGGGCAAAGAGCGAATGGTTATAGCCAAACGTGTAGCCGGCGAACTCGCGGGGGTTCGCGACGGTGCGGGTTTGTTTCACGGACTGGCCGTCTGGTAGAAACTCACCCTGAAACAGCAGGTCGGCACCAACCACCGTCGCGCCAGAGTTCACCAATTTCAGAACCGCGGGTTTCACTGAACCGTCAGCACTGTAGAGAGCTGACTTGCCGGAGTCGTCGAGCCAGCCGATGGCCCGGCCGTTCCACTGCTTTGGGTACAGCCAGACGACGGGCAGTTCTTCACCATGCGTCTTGTTGCGGAGCAGGCCGCTCATTTCCACGTAGCTGCCGCGATCGTCTTTGTTCTTGAGTTGCCATTCGACATCTCCGGTGGCGGCCAGTGTGCGGCCCACGAGGACCTCGACGGCACTGCCGACCGCCTGGCGCAAATTGTCGACCGAGTCTGTGCTGCGTCGCAATTGCTTCTCGGCATCGGTGGTAAACCACTTCAACAGGCTCCGCTCGAAATCGGGATCTTCCACTTTCGGCGCGGGGTGCTCCGCATCCCAGACGGTGAGTTGGTCGCGATTGAGCGGTTCGTAGTCGTGCTCGATGACGGGCACTTTGAAGCCGAGTTTGAAGTGGCGGTTGAGCAGGTTGTAAAACGCCGAACGCGTGACCGCATTGTAATTGTGCGGGAAATGTTCGCCGCGCTGGAGAATGACGTTGTCCGGCGCACCGAGCGTGGTGTAGAGTTGCTTCAAGTCGGGAAAGCCTTTCGTGGACATCTCCTTGGTCCAGTCGTTCGCGGTCGTCATGCCTTGCGGCTTGGGCGCGAAGAGGGCGGCGAACTCGACATTGCCGGTGTTCACGCGGAGCAGCGAGGAATTCTCACAGGTGCAGCCCCCTTGCATTGCCGTGCTGACCATCACAACGGGGAACGACAGCTTCACACGGGGATCGATGGCCGCGAGCAACATCGTTTGCGTTCCGCCACCGCTCGCACCGGTGATGGCCGTCCGCTCGGGGTCCACTTCGGGGAGACTCAACACAAAATCGAGCGAGCGAACGGCGTTCAATGTCTGGAGCCCCATGATGCTGTGCAGGTGCGCTTCGGCCTGCGGGCTGTAGAGACCCCAGTTTTCGACGGTGTTCATGTCGGGACGCTGCTTGGCGAAGCTGTGAACCACGGTCCGCGAGAGTTGATGCGAGTCGGAATCGCTGAGCATGTCCCATTGCCAGACGACGCAGCCCATCCTCGCGAGTTGGACGCACAAGGATTGGAATCGGCTGCGTCCGCCGCGTTCGAAGCGTTCTTCACCCGTGGCGATCTCGCGCAGCACGTTGGCTTCACTTTCTTCAGACAGCCGCGCGTTCTGCCAGTGCCCGTGTGCGAAGAGAACACCCGGCACTTTCCCTTTCACATTTTTCGGCCGGTACAGATTTCCCGTGACGAAAAAGCCGGGGACGCTCTCGAAGTAAACCTTCTCCACAGAGTAATCGGGGCGGTCAATCTTCCCGTGAATCACTGCGTTAAGCGGCGTTTTGGTGGGCATCGGCCACAATCCCTGCGAGACGAGAATCTGGCGACGCACGTAGTCGGCACGTTGATCCCACTCGGCTTTTGACTTGGGCGGTGTGAACGGGAAGTAGCCGTTCAAGTCTTTCGGTGGCTGAAGCCGAAGATCGTTGGGAAGTGAGCCGGCGGGAAGTGCGCGCGGCGTGGCGGCAGTGGCGAATGGGACCGAGGTCAACAACAGGGTGGCGAGTGCGACGAGGGTGCGTTTCATGGTGGCGGGTTTCCGTGTCATGTTGATTCCAAGCGAATGACAATTTGACGGACGCTGGGAGTGAACTGGTCAGTTCATTCCGTGGACGAACAAGGACCGCATCATATCAATCATTTGCCGTCGAATCGTCAACCACCAGAAAGAATCGGAGGCGTTGTCATGGCAGTTCGTTGATGCCCTTGATCTCGCTCTGACAACGTGGTTACATGACTCCCGTTGAGTTCGTTGCCCCACCAAGTTTTTGCCGCTTCAGACATTCTGCGGCGGTCCTGCCTGTGAGAGATGCGATGATGAAGCTGCAATTCGCGTGTCTGGCATTCGTCGTTCTGGTTCCTGCTGGTGCGGTTCGGGCGCAGGCTCCGGACCTCCAGGGAGTCGAATTCTTCGAGCAGAAGATTCGACCGGTGCTCGTGCAGCATTGCTATTCGTGTCACTCGGCCGAAGCGAAGACGAAGAAGAAATTACAGGCTCGACTGTATCTCGATTCGCAGGATGGCATGTTGACCGGCGGTGAAAGTGGGCCGGCGATCATCAAAGGCAAAGCGGCGGACAGTCTGCTGATCGAGGCTCTGAAATTCGACGGTTTGGAGATGCCGCCGAGTGGGAAGTTGCCGGACGAAGTCATCGCCGACTTTGTGAAATGGATCGAAATGGGCGCTCCCGATCCGCGGCAGGGCAAGGCTCCGGCGGCGACCAAGCGTGAGATCAGCGTGGAAGAGGGCCGAAAGTTTTGGTCGTTTCAACCGCTCAAGAAAAATGAACCGCCGAGTGTGAAGAATTCGGCTTGGGTCAAGACGCCGATTGACCAGTTCGTCGTGGCCAAGCATGAGGAACTGGGGCTGGTGCCGAACAATGTCGCGTCGAAAGAGAAGCTTGTTCGGCGTGTCTATTTTGATCTGATCGGCCTGCCACCGACACCGGAAGAGGTCGCCGCGTTTGTGAATGATGCGTCGCCGCAAGCGTACGCGCTGCTCATCGACAAGCTGCTGGCGAGCGAACGGCATGGCGAGCGCTGGGGCCGACATTGGCTCGATGTCGTGCGGTACGCCGAGAGCGGCGGGTATGAATTCGATGGTTTCCGGCCGGGGGCTTATCACTATCGCGACTGGGTCATCAAAGCGATCAATGCCGACATGCCGTTCAACGAGTTCGTGCGAATGCAGCTTGCCGGCGACAAGTTGATGCCCGACGATTTTCGAGGTGCCTCGGCGGCCGGCTTTCTTGTCGCCGGTCCGTATCCCGGACAGATCACCGCCAAGACGGTTGAACGCATTCGGTACGACCAGATCGACGACATGCTGATGACGATCGGCGGTTCGATGCTGGGGCTGACGCTGGGTTGCGTCCGCTGTCACGAACACAAATACGATCCAATTCCGCATCAGGATTACTACGGCCTCGCGGCGACACTCGCGCAAACCGTACAGGGTGCCAAACCGTACGATCCCAATCCCGATGCGACGCAGCAAGCTCTCGAAGCCCATCAGCGCGAGCACGCACTGCTCGTCACCGGACTGCAACGCTTTGCCAACGAGGAGCTGCCGAAACGCTTTGAAGCGTGGCGCACGACCGAGCTGCCGAAGCAGCCGGAAACGCCGCGCTGGCAGGTGCTCGAACCGGTGACGGTTCACGCGGAGCGATCGTGGTTGAAGCCGCTTGCGAACGGAGTCGTCGCGCACGATGGGGCGATTACCGCCGGAAGCAATCTCAAGCTGCGAGGCCGCGCGGCGCGAGTCGCGCGCGAGGCGGAGGAATACACCATCACGACACACACGTATCAGCAAAAGCTGACTTCTGTGCGACTGGACGCCTTCAGCGACGGCAAGCTGCCCAAACGCGGACCGGGATTGAATGCCGATGGCAGCTTTCAGTTGATCGAGTTGAAGGTCACCGCGCGACCGCTCCTCGTAGGTCAGCCTTTCCAGGCTGACGGTCAGGCTGGAAAGCCTGACCTACCGCCCATCGAACTCAAGTGGGGTGCCGCCCACGCTGCGTTCGAAGACAAGGACCAGCCGATCAAGAACGCGATCGACGGCAAGCCGGCCACCGCGTGGGTCGTGAAAGAGACGGCCGGCAAGGACAACGCGGCGATCTTCGAGATCGACGGTGGACTGCCCGGCTTTGCAAATGGCACAGAGCTGACGTTCGAACTCAAATTCCGCGATCAGGGTCTGGGCCGAGTCCGTCTTTCGATCAGCACCGAACCGAACCCCGCGACCTGGGCTGGCGACATCGTCCCGCAGCATCTGGGCGAGATTCGAGCCATCCTCGCGGCTCAAAAGAACGTATTGCCAGAAACGCTTCGCGAACCGATGACGCGCTGGTTCAGCCAATTCGACACCGAGACCGCCAAAGCATTCGAGACAGTCGCGTCACACTCGCAACGAGAACCGCGTCCGACTTTCACCGAAGTCTACACGACGGTCGGCGGTGGTCAGTATGTGTTTTTCCTGCGTCGGGGCGAAGTCGACAACAAGCAAGGCAAAGCTGACCCGGCATTCGTGCAGGTCCTCTTCTCGTCGCCTGATCCCGGTACCCGTTGGTTGAAGTCGCCCGGCGAGAAGCCGCAACCGGTCGATCCGCGAATTGGTCTGGCGAATTGGATGACCGACGTCGAGGCCGGTGCCGGTCACCTGCTGGCACGCGTCATCGTGAACCGGCTTTGGCAGCATCACTTCGGCGAAGGGCTTGTTGCCACGCCGAATGATTTCGGCGCACAAGGCGATCGCCCGACGCATCCTGAACTGCTCGACTGGCTGGCCAGCGAACTGATCGCCAACGGCTGGAAGCTCAAACCGTTGCACAAACTGATGATGACCAGCGCCGTCTACATGCAGGGGAACGAAGTGGCCCCGGCAAATCTCAAGGCTGATCCCGAGAATCGTTTTCTCTGGTATCACAAGCCGCAGCGCCTCGAAGCCGAGATCATTCGCGACTCGCTGTTGTTCGCCGGTGGCTCGCTCGATCAGACGATGTATGGCCCCAGCATCCTCGACAACACGCCGCGTCGGAGCGTCTACCTGCGCGTCAAACGGAGTGAGTTGATCCCGCTGATGACGATGTTCGATGCTCCGGAGCCGACCCAGAGCATTGGCGAACGAGGCAGTACGACCGTGCCGACTCAAGCGCTGACGATGATGAACTCGCCCTTCGTGCGCCAGCAGGCCGAGAAACTCGCGGCCCGTGTTCGCGGTGCCAAAGAGGAACCACTTTCCACCGCCGTCGATCGCGCATACCAAATCGCGTTTGCAAGAAGGCCGACCGATTCGGAACGAGCACGGATGTTGGCGTTCGTCGAACAGCAAAGGGCCACTCTTGGCGATAATGCCCTCGGCGAACTCTGCCAGGTGCTGCTGTGTTTGAATGAGTTTGTGTACGTTGATTAGCTGTTTCAATTGGATTTGGCAGAACGATGGTGGGCAGATTGATTGATAAACCTTTCAATTCAGAAATCATTCTGCCCACCATCGTTCTGCCAAATGTCTTGTCTCACGTTCGAAAACTGGAATCCCGATCATGATTTCTCTCCCGACTCGTCGCCGATTTCTCCAAGATTCTGGCCTCGGCTTCGGTTCGCTTGCACTCGCGACGATGCTTCACGAAGAATCTCGTGGGGCGGGCGTTGCCGATCCGCTGGCTGCGAAGGCTCCGCATTTTGCGGCAAAGGTGAAGTCGGTAATCTGGTTGTTCATGACCGGCGGCCCGTCGCAGGTTGACACGTGGGATTACAAACCCGAGTTGCAAAAACGCGATGGCCAGGATCTCTCCGGAGCCGATCCGAAAACCGGTTTCTTCACGACCAGTGGCAAGTGCTTGAAGTCACCGTTCGAGTGGCGGCAGCATGGCGAATCGGGGACCTGGGTTCCGGACCTGTTCCCGCACCTGTCGCGGCACGTCGACAAGATGACGTTTCTGCACTCGATGTACCTGCGGCAAAACAACCACGCTCCGGCGTCAATCGAATTGATGTGCGGTACGAACCGCCCCGGCCTGCCGAGCATGGGATCTTGGATGACGTATGGCTTGGGCGCCGAGAACCAGAATCTGCCGTCGTTCGTCGTGCTGCACGATACGCGACCACGCGGCGACGATCAGATTTGGTCTCCGGGGTTCCTCCCCAAGAGCTATCAGGCGCTGACGCTGGACGCCCGCCGCAAGGAGGCGATCGACAACCTGGCTCGCGACGCGAAGCACAACGATGCTCAACAACGATCACAACTGGATTTGATTCGGCAGTTGAATCAGGAGCACGCGGCCGCGCGGCCGACTCAGAATGATCTCGCCGCGCGCATCAACTCCTACGAGCTGGCCTATCGCATGCAGATGGCGGCGCCCGATGCGCTCGATCTTGCCAAGGAAGCCGACACGACTCACAAGATGTACGGTCTCAACCAGCCGGAGTGTGCGACGTTCGCCCGGCAATGTTTGATTGCCCGGCGACTGGTCGAACGGGGGGTGCGGTTTGTCCAGATTTTCGCTGGCAAGGGAGTTGGCGGCGACGGAAGCGTGAACGATGTCCCGTGGGACTGTCACAGCGACGTGCAAACGAATCACCGGTCGTGCGGGCTGCACACCGATCAACCGGCCGCGGCCCTGCTGTCGGACCTGGCATCGCGCGGGCTGCTGGAATCGACGCTGGTGATTTGGGGCGGCGAATTCGGACGCACATCCGATTCGCAAGGAGCGAAGGGACGCGATCACAATCCGAACGGCTTCACGATCTGGATGGCCGGTGCCGGCGTGAAGGGTGGCTTCCATTACGGAGCCACCGACGAATTCGGATACAAAGCGGTGGACAAGAAGGTCCACGTCAACGACCTGCATGCGACCTTGCTGCATTTGTTCGGACTGGAACACACGAAGCTGACCCATCGTTTCAACGGCCGCGACTTCCGTCTGACGGACGTTGGCGGCGAAGTGATCACTGAGATTCTTGCGTAATGTAGCCCTGTCGCTCCGCGACAGGACAGCCGAGAGTGGGATGACGTGCAGCGATTCTCCCGGCTTCGACGGTCGCCTGACATTCGGCTGCCCTGTCGCGGAGCGACAGGGCTACTTGCCACGCACATCCAAACTCGCCCCCGGAAGGCCATGACTACAACCATGACGCACGCGACACAAATCCACGAACGCCATTTGCGACGAGCTGTGACCAGCGTTTTGCCAGTCATCACACTTGTCACACTACTGACTCAGGCCATTCGAGCCGACGATGTGGAACCGCCACGTTCGTGGACGCCGTCGCTCATGATGCAAGTGAAACGCGTCGGCAGCGTGCAGGTGTCACCGGACGGCAAGCGCGTGGTCTTCACCGTCAGGCAGGCGATCATGGACGGCGATCGAAGCGAATATCGAACGCACCTGCATCTGGCCAGCGCGGATGGCAGCCAGGGGCGGCAACTCACGCAGGGAGACAAGTCGTGCGACGATCCGCAATGGTCACCCGATGGAGAATGGATCGCATTTGTTTCCAACCGTGTGGGGAAGAAGAATCTCTGGGTGATTCGTCCAAACGGTGGCGAGGCGATGCAGGTCACGGAATCCAAGAGTGATGTCGGCAGCTTCCGATGGTCGCCCGATGGCCGCTCGCTGGCGTTTACGGCACTCGATCCGCTGACGTCCGATGATGAACTACGGACTCGGGAGAAGAACGATCCCCGGGTCGTCGATGAGAACATCAAGCTAAACCGGCTGTCCGTAATCGCGTTGACCTCGCCCCCCACGTTGCAACGCGAACCGCGATTGTTGACGACTGGGACTTTGAGTGTGGCGAACGATTCGGGTCGACCGGGTCGAGCCGCCTTCGATTGGTCGCCGGACGGCAAGACGATTGCGGTCGCTCATTCGCGATCGCCTCACGCTGACGATTGGGCGACCGCTGATCTTTCGTTGGTCGACGTCGCCACGAGCAGCGTTCGTTTGTTCATACACACTCCGGCGGCTGAAACTTCGCCGCTGTATTCGCCCGATGGCAGGTGGATCGCCTTCACTACCAGCGACGATCCGCCGACATGGGCGGGTACTCGGTCCGTGCAGGTTGTTTCCGCGGTGGGAGGTTCTCCGAAGAAACTGGCTGACACGCAGGATGGATTCGGCCGGTACTCGGAACTGGTCGGTTGGTCGACCGACGGTAGCAAGCTGTACTTTACCGAAGTGCAAGGGACGAGTTTGAAGCTGCTCGCGTTGCCGTTGACGGGATCGCCGGTTGAAATCAGCGGTGCCGCTGGAATGTCGTTGGGTGGCGTGTCGCTCAATTCTCGACGCACACATTTTGGTTTCAGTTGGGAGAAACTGGATCAACCATCGGAAGCCTTCGTCAGTGCCGTTGATTCGTTCAAGCCAATCGTGGTGAGCCGCGTGCAGCACGATCTGACAAAGCCTCCGTTGGGTCGCACCGAGACAATTCGCTGGAAGTCGACCGACGGAATTGAAATCGAGGGGCTGTTGACCTACCCGGTGGGATTCGAGAAGGGGAAACGGTATCCGCTGCTACTCGTGATTCATGGCGGGCCGATGGGAGTCTTCACGCAGACATTCGATGGCACAGCCAGTTCGTATCCCGTCGCAGCCTTTGCATCGCGTGGCTACGCAGTGTTGCGGCCAAATCCGCGAGGCAGCAGTGGATACGGGAAGAAGTTTCGGTATGCCAACTACGGCGATTGGGGGGGCGGCGATTTTCGTGATCTGATGACTGGCGTCGATCACGTGATTGGTCTGGGCGTGGCCAATCCGGAACGGATGGGGGTGATGGGCTGGAGCTACGGCGGGTTCATGACGTCGTGGACGATCACGCAGACGAAGCGTTTTCGCGCTGCGTCGGTCGGCGCGGGCGTCACCAACCTGATGAGCTTTACCGGTACGGCCGACATCCCCGGCTTCCTGCCCGATTATTTCGGCGGCGAGTTTTGGGACAATCTCGATGCGTACCGGTCGCACTCGGCCATGTTCCAGGTCAAGGGAGTGACCACACCGACGCTGATCCAGCATGGCGAACGAGACGAACGCGTGCCGCTCTCGCAGGGGTTGGAACTCTACAACGCCCTCAAACGCCAGGGCTGCACGACCAAGATGGTCATCTACCCGCGCACACCACACGGCATCGAAGAAACGCGGCTGCTGTTGGATTGCATGAACCGCAACGTGGAATGGTTCGACCGCTACGTTGGCAGTTCAACTCCGTGAAGAAACCCAACTTGGAAAACCCGCAACACACTTTGATTGACGGGTGAAACACTGATCCGCACTGATCGGCGGCGGAGGGCACGATGGTTGATTGGAGCCGACTCCTGATCCGCACCAACCGCCCGGACACTCCGAAAATGCTCGGCTGTTGGGAGTGGCTGATCGGCCGGGACAAACACCCGCTGGTGATGACGAAATTCGGGGACTGGTTCCTGGCCGACCCGCAAGGACGGGTGCATTGGCTCGACCTGCTCGAAGGCACCTGCAACCAAGTCGCTGACTCGGTTGCCGAGTTCGAGCAACTGATGGTCCAGGAGGAGCAGCTCGACCTCTGGTTCATGCTTCCGTGGTGCTACCGCCTGCATGACGAGGGACAGGTTCCTAGCGAGGACCAGTGTTTCGGGTTCAAGATCCCGCCAAAACTGGGCGCGCCGGTCGAACTGGCCAACGTGGAGGTCGCCAACCTGATGGTGTATCAGGTGTGGATGGCCGAGACTGCCAAGATTCCAACCGGCACCAAGGTGGATGCCATCACGGTCAACGGCAAGTTGCCCTGACTGGCAAGCAAGTCACAGCGAGCCGTGTGCTGCAGCAGACG